>JAGPIM010000026.1 GCA_018055005.1 Laribacter sp. | reverse complement strand
TGGCCCGCCAGGTGTTCCTGACACTGGGTGCGGCCAATCCGCAAAGCGGTGATACCGCCCGCGATGCCGCCAGTGCCGTGCGTGCCTCGCTGGCCCGCCACGGCATCGACACGCAGGGCTTTGCCTTTGAAAACGGCGCCGGCCTGTCGCGGCATGAACGCGTCACCGCAGCCGGACTCGGTGAAATGCTGCGGGCAGCCCAGGCTACGCCTTTCTGGGCCGAGTTTGCCAGCCTGCTGCCGCGCCCCGGGGGCGAGGGTACGCTGAAGCGGCGCCTGCCGGCGCTGGCCGAACAGGCCCGCTTCAAGACCGGTACCCTCAACGACGTACGGGCACTGGCCGGTTATCTGGACGCCGGAGGCCGGCGCTGGGCGGTGGTGCTGATTGCCAACCGCGCCGGCATCAGCAATGCCCAGCTTGACCAGGTGCTCGAAGGACTGTATCCGCAGCTCGAAGCCGCAGGCCACGACGCGGCCGGGCTACAATGATGAGCACGGCATCCCTCGCGGATGCCTTTTCCCCGACCCTGACCCAGGCCAACCGACCATGAACCCCGTCACCCTCTATACCACCGCGTTCTGTCCCTACTGCCAGATGGCCGAGCGCCTGCTGGCCAGCAAGGGCGTGACCGACCTGACAAAAATCCGCGTCGACCTCGACCCGGACGAGCGCCAGCGCATGATGGAGCGGACCGGCCGCCGGACCGTGCCGCAGATTTATGTCGGCGACACCCACGTCGGCGGTTACGACGATCTGGCCGCCCTCGACCGCGCCGGCAAGCTTGATGCCCTGCTGGCCGGCTGATGCCCTGCTGGCCGGCTGATGCCCTGCTGGCCGGCTGATGCCGGCCTGGCGTGGCGCCATCGCGGGCTTTCTGCGAAGATTGCCCGCGTTTTCGTTTTCTGACCTCTTTTGCACCGAAAGTCCATCATGAGTGAGCAACAGGACCAGCAGCCCGTCTTCTCGATCGAAAAGATCTACGTCAAGGATCTGTCCCTCGAAATCCCGCACGCCCCGCAGGTGTTCCTCGGCCGCGAGCAACCGGAAATCGACATGCAGCTGGGCACCGGCGCCCAGTTGCTCGAGGACGGCATCTACGAAGCCAGCGTGACGGTCACCATCACCGCCAAGCTGGGCGACCAGGTGAACTTCCTGATCGAAGCCGCCCAGGCCGGCATCTTCCAGATCCGCAACCTGCCGGAAGCCGAAATCGACCCGATCCTCGGCGTGGCCTGCCCGAACATCCTGTTCCCGTACCTGCGCGAAACCGTGTCCGACGTGGTCAACCGTGCCGGTTTCCCGCCGGTCCTGCTGGCTCCGATCAACTTTGACGCCCTGTACGCCCAGCAGCGTGCCCAGGCTGCAGCCAATTCGAGCAATGAAACCCACTAAGCTCGTCCTGCTGGCGTGTCTGGCACTGGCTGCGGCCAGCGCCCAGGCACTGGAATTCCGGTCGGTCAAGGAAACCGGCACCTTGCTGTACGACGCACCGGGCGGCCAGGGCAAAAAGCTCTTTGTCGTCAGCCGCTCCTATCCGGTGGAAGTGCTGGCGCGCCAGGGCAACTGGGCCCGGGTGCGTGACGCCACCGGCGGCATTGCCTGGGTGGATTACGCCCGGCTGTCACCGCAGCGTACGGTCATCGTTACCGCCGCTGACGCCAGCGTGCGGACCGCGCCGGACACCGGGGCACCGGTATCGTTCCATGCTGCCCGCGATGTCGTGCTGGATCTGGTCGAACCGCCCAAGTCGGGCTGGGCCAAGGTGCGGCATGCCGACGGCAGCGGCGGCTACCTGCCGCTGGCAGCCTTGTGGGGACTGTAGCCATGGCAGATCACAAGCTCGCGGTACTGGGCGCCGGCGCCTGGGGCACGGCACTGGCCATCGCCTTTGCCCGCCACCAGCCGGTAGTGATGTGGGCGCGCAATCCGGCGCAGTGCGCCGACATGGCGGCTGCCCGCGTCAACCAGCGTTACCTGAAGGAATGCCCGTTCCCGGACGGGCTGGCTGTCACGGCCGACCTCGGTGCAGCACTGGCGAAGGCGGAGCTGGTGATTGTCGCCACGCCGATCGCCGGGCTGCGGGCCACGCTGACCGCCATGCGCGACGCCGGCCATACGCCGCCGATCCTGTGGGCCTGCAAGGGCTTTGAGGCCGGCAGCGGCCGTCTGCCGCACGAAGTGGTTGCCGAACTGTGGCCGGCTGAGGTGCCGGTCGGCGTCCTGTCCGGCCCGAGCTTTGCCCGCGAAGTGGCGCACGACCTGCCGGCCGCCGTCACCATCGCCTCAACCGACCTGGCATTTGCCCAGGCCACGGTGGCCAGACTGCACGCCCCGCGCCTGCGCTTGTACGCCAACGATGACCTGACCGGCGTCGAAGTCGGTGCAGCCGTGAAAAACGTCATGGCCATCGCTACCGGCGTCAGCGACGGACTCGGTTACGGCAACAATGCCCGCGCGGCGCTGATCACCCGCGGTCTGGCCGAAGTCAGCCGGCTGGCCGAGGCGTTCGGTGCCCGGCCCTCCACCCTGATGGGACTGGCCGGACTGGGAGACCTGGTACTGACCTGTACCGGAGAACTGTCGCGCAACCGGACCGTCGGCCTGCTGCTGGCACAGGGCAAGCATCTCGACACCATCCTGGCCGAACTGGGCCACGTGGCCGAAGGCGTACCCACCACCCGCGAAGTGGCAGCGCTGGCCGAGCGCCACGGTGTCGACATGCCGATCACCCGTGCCGTGCACGCCATGTTGTTCGGGCAGGCCTCACCCGAGGCCGTGGTCACCAGCCTGCTCGCGCGCGAACCCAAAACCGAGTAAGGACCCGCCGTTCCCGCAACCGCGCCCGCCCGGCGCGGTTTTTTTGCATCACCAGCCCTCTTCGGCATGCACCGCACCGGTTGCACCATCTACCGGCCTGTGCGCCGTCAGCAAGCCGGGGAACCGGCAGCAGCGACAGTGACGGCATGGCCTCCGGTACCACCTCGCCAGGCAAGGAACAGGGAAAAGAACGGCAAGGACGGGTCAGCAGTCCTCACCGGCCAGATGACGGCTTGCGACTGCCGCCCCGGGCAAGGCGGCCTCGCCAGACACCGGTCTTGCCGGTTGTTGCCACCAGCCCTTCAGGCCCGCTCGCGCGGCCACTCATTCAGGGCCTGCCAGTCGAAGTCGCCTTCGGTTTCCCACAGGCGCTCGGCATGCCAGACCCGGTGCCCGGCATCGGCCAGCACCAGAGCCGGAGCGGTCAGGCCGGCAAACGGATGCTCGACCACCAGCACACCCCAGGTCGGGTGGAAATCCCGCCCACGCAAGGTCGAGAGCGGAACCAGGTTGTCCAGTCCCATTTCAACCAGGTGGCGTGACTGCGCCAGCGGCAGGTCGGAACTGACCAGCAGCCGGCATACCTGCGGCGGCCACGGGCGCTCGGCAAACCGGCAGGCCAGCCGCCGGCTGTCTTCCAGCTCCAGCGACAGGACGGTCATGACCGCCACCGGCCGGCCGGTAAATGCCGCCAGCGACACGTCGTTGAACTGGCGGTCGACCAGCATGAATCCGGGCAAGGACTGGCCCGGCTGCGGCAGATCGCCCAATACCTGCACATTGTCCTGTCGGCACTGCAAACGGTGAAACTGCATGACGGCCTCCCGCGGCTCGCGTGATTCACCCAGCATGAAACCACTTGTCGCGGAAATCCAGTCTGATGCCGGTCAACCCGTCATGTCGTCGACGGCCAGACGCCGGCTGGCGCGCTCGATGCGGCGGGACTGGTCGCGCCAGGAGGTCAGAGTGGAATGGATGAAGTGGATATGGCCTTCGGCAGCCTGCCGCGCCTCGTCCGGCCGGCCGGCCATCACGGCCTCATGGATCGCCCGGTGTTGCGCCAGCAGCTGTCCGGCGACCGGCTGGGCATGGTGGAACAGGTTGGCGACGTTTTCATGGATGTTGCTGGCCAGCATGTCGAGCAGCCCGGCCATCAGGTGCGCCAGCATGGCATTGTGGGCAGCATCGGCAATGCCGAGGTGAAACGCCACGTCAGCCCGCGACTGGCGGGCGAGATCCTCGTCCCGGCAGGCAGCCTCCAGCTCGCCGAACAGCCGGACCAGGCGGGCCCGGTCGGCCTCGGTGGCCCGTACGGCAGCCAGGGCCGCTACCTGGCCCTCCATCATGCGGCGGAATTCCAGCACGTCTTCGCGCAGGTTCGGATGCTGTGCCAGCATTTCCTGCCACGGGCCGGCAAAGGTGCGGTCCAGCCGGTTGGTGACGAACGTTCCGCCCCCCTGGCGGCTTTCCAGCAGACCGCGCGCCGCCATCTGCTTGATCGCCTCGCGCAGCGAAGCCCGCGACACGCCCAGCTGTTCGGACAGCTGGCGCTCGGGTGGCAGGCGGTCACCGGGTTTGAGCACGCCATCAAGAATGATGGCCTCCAGCTCCTTGACGATGGCGTCGGCAAGACGCGGAACACGGACAGGCTGGTAAGTCATGGTATCCACAGGGTTGGCAGGCCACGAAGGAAAACAGCACAGACCTTCATTTTACGTCAGCCGCTCCATTTCATACCTTCAACATATTGATTCCGGCAGAAAGGAGCAGCACGTACGCCACAGAAAAGGCTGGTGTGGGCTATCAACAATTGACGCTTCTCTCCCGGACCTTTTAGATTTTCGCCACCGTCATCAAATTGGCCAGACCAATTAACCAAAACGGAGAACTGCATGCCCGCTTCCGCCGGCCGCCCCAGCGCGGTCTATCTGTTCGGCACCTGCCTACTCGACCTGTTCCTGCCCGAAGCCGGACTGGATGCCGTCACGCTGATCGAGCGCGAAGGCGTGGCCGTGCATTACCCGCCGGAGCAAAGCTGTTGCGGCCAGCCGGCCTACAGCAGCGGTCATCCCGACGAAGCCCGCGAAGTGGCGCGGGCCCAGCTCTCGCTGTTTCCCGAGCCGTGGCCGATCGTGGTGCCGTCGGGTTCGTGCGCCGGCATGATGAAGCACCACTGGCCGCAACTGTTCGCCGGTGACCGCGATGCCGGGCGCGCCGCCGCCGTTGCAGCCCGGGTAGTGGAATTCAGCGATTTCCTGGTCAACGTCCTGCACTGGCAACGGCCGGACCAGGGCGCTCCCGCCCGGGTGGCCGTGCATACCTCGTGCAGCGCCCGCCGCGAAATGGGTACGCACCTGACCAGCTGGCAACTGGTAGACCAATTGGCACACGTCACCCGTGTCGTCCATGACCACGAACCGGAATGCTGTGGTTTCGGCGGCGTGTTTTCCGTCAAGCATCCGGATATTTCCGGCGCCATGGCCGACGACAAGACCGCCGCCCTGCTCGCCAGCGGCGCTACCGAATTCGTGACGGCTGACGCCGGCTGCCTGATCAACCTCAACGGCAAGCTGGCCCACGACCACCAGCGCCTGCCCGGCAAGCATCTTGCCACTTTCCTGCTGGAACGCAGCCAGGACCGCCCATGAACACCCGCGACCGCATCCTCGCCCGCCTGCGCGCCGCACCGCGCCCGCCCCTGCCCGAGCCGGACATTGCCGGCTTTTATGCCGCCAGTCCGCCGGCCGGGCAGCCACAGCAGCTCGCGCAATGGGCACGCAGCATGAAAAGTTACCAGGGACAGGTGCTCTGGTGCCACGCCCACGACTGGGAAGACGCGCTGTTGCAGCAGTTGCGTGCGCGGCAGGTCCGGCGCCTGTTGCTGGCCCGCCAGACCACCCACGGTGCCCGCACCCTCGCCGCGCTGGCCCGGCTTGAAAACCCGCCGCAGGTACTCGGCTTCGACCTGCCGCTGGAACGCTGGAAAGCCGAGCTGTTCCGCACGGTCGACGCCAGCCTGACGCTGGCCCGCGCCGGTATCGCTGATACCGGCAGCCTGGTGCTGTGGCCGGATGCCGACGAGCCGCGCAGCATGAGCCTGGTGCCGCCGGTCCACTTCGTGCTGTGGGACACGCAGGAGCTTTACCCCACCCTGTACGACATCATCACCGGGCAGGACTGGGCTGACGGCCTGCCGACCAATGCGCTGCTGGTGTCCGGACCGTCCAAGACCGCCGACATCCAGCAGACGCTGGCCTACGGTGCCCACGGCCCGCGCGAACTGGTCATCCTGGCCATGCTGCCCGACGACCTGACCGTAGCGGCCATGGAGGCACTGGCATGAGCGCCCCGCAGCCGATCACCGTCTATCCGTCTGCCGGCTTCGACGACCGCGCCCGCGACGCCGTCAACGATCCGGCACTGCGCCAGTCATTCCGTGGCGCCATGGATTTCCTGATGATGAAGCGGGCGGCGCAGTTCCCCGATGCCGGCGAACTCGACCGCCTGCGCACGCTCGGACAGGCCATCCGCCAGCGCTGTCTGGCGAGGCTGCCCGAACTGCTGGAAACGCTGGAAGCCAGCCTGACCCGCAACGGCATCCAGGTGCACTGGGCCGACACTCCGGCCGAGGCCAACGCCCTGATCCACGGCATCATCGCCCGCCGGCACGGGCAGCTGGTGGTAAAAGGCAAGTCGATGGTGAGCGAGGAAACCGGCCTCAACCACTATCTGGCCGGGCAGGGTATCGAGGCGGTGGAAAGCGACATGGGCGAATTCATCGTCCAGCTCGCCGGCGAAACGCCCAGCCACATCATCATGCCGGCCATTCACAAGACCAAGGCCGACATTGCCGGACTGTTTCACCAGCACGTCCCCGGCGCGCCCTACACCGAAGACGTGGACGAGCTGATCCGGATCGGCCGTGATGCCCTGCGCGACCGCTACCAGGCCGCAGACGTCGGCCTGTCGGGCGTCAATTTTGCCGTGGCCGAAACCGGTACCCTGTGCCTCGTCGAGAACGAAGGCAACGGCCGCATGTGCACCACCATTCCGCCTGTGCACATCGCCATCACCGGCATTGAAAAGGTGGTGGAAAAACTCACCGACGTGCCACCGCTCTACACCCTGCTCACGCGCTCGGCCACCGGCCAGCCGGTCACCACCTACCTCAACCTGATCTCCGGTCCGCGCCGGCCCGGCGAAAAGGATGGCCCGGAAGAAGTCCATCTGGTACTGCTCGACAACGGCCGCTCGCAGGCCTACGCCGACGAGCAGTTGCGCCAGACCCTGCAATGCATCCGCTGCGGCGCCTGCATGAACCACTGCCCGGTCTACACCCGCATCGGCGGCCACGCCTACGGCACGGTCTACCCGGGGCCGATCGGCGAAATCGTGTCGCCGCACCTGCTGGGGCTGGCCGCCACCGCCAGCCTGCCGACCGCCTCCAGCCTGTGCGGTGCGTGCAGCGAAGTCTGCCCGGTGCGGATTCCGATTCCCGACCTGCTGGTGCGCCTGCGCACCGAAGCCCAGCGCGATCCCGACGACGCCGTGCCGCATCCGCTGCGCGGCCAGGGCGCTGGCCGCGACTGGCGCGAAACGCTGGCCTGGCGCGTCTGGCGCCTGGTTTATGCCCATCCGGGCCGCTACCGCCTGTTCGGCTGGCTGGCCACCCGCCTGCGCCGCCTGACACCCGCCCGCCAAGGCAGCTGGACCCGTCACCGCACTCCGTTGCAGCCAGCCCCGCACCGGCTGGCCGAACTCATCGCCCGCCGGCGATCCCGTTCCTGAAAGACCATCATGCCGTCCCCTGCCCACCAGGCGTTTTACGACACGCTCAGCACCCAGCTGCCAGCCGACCGGCTGGTCACCGACCCGACCCGCACGCTCGCCTACGGCACCGATGCCAGCTTTTACCGGCTGATCCCGCAGATCGTGATCGAGGCCCGTCACGAGGACGACGTGCGCCGGATCCTGGCGGCGGCCCGCCAGCACGGCGTGGCCGTCACCTTTCGCGCCGCCGGCACCTCGCTGTCCGGCCAGTCGGTCACCGATTCGGTGCTGGTCCGGCTGGGCGAGGACTGGAACGGACTGGAGGTGCAGGAGCGCGGTGACCGCATCCGCCTGCAACCGGGCGTGATCGGTGCCCACGCCAATGCCGCACTGGCGCCGCTGGGCCGCAAGATCGGCCCGGACCCGGCCTCGATCAACACTGCCCGCATCGGCGGCATGGCGGCCAACAACGCCAGCGGCATGTGCTGCGGCACCCGGCAGAACAGTTACCACACGCTGGCAGCCATCCGCGTCATGCTGGTCGACGGTACGGTGCTGGACACGGCCGATGCCGCTTCGGTTGCCGCCTTTCGCAGCTCGCACGCCAGCCTGCTGGACGGACTGGCCGGGCTGGCAGCCCGCCTGTGCAACAACCCGGCGCTGGCAGAGCGGGTGCGTCACAAATACCGCCTGAAAAACACCACCGGTTACGGCATCAATGCGCTGCTCGACTTTACCGACCCGGTGGACATGCTGGCCCATCTGATGATCGGCTCGGAAGGTACCCTCGGCTTTATCAGCAGCATCACCTACGCCACCGTGCCGGACTATCCACACAAGGCCAGTTCGCTCACCCTGTTCAACGATCTGGATGCCTGTTGCCGCGCCGTCACCGCCCTGCGCGAATCTGCACCGGTCGAAGCCGTCGAGCTGATCGACGCCCGCGGCATCCGCGCCGTGCAGGACAAGTCCGGCCTGCCGGCATTCCTGTACGGGGAGATTCCGGACGGTGCGGCCGCCCTGCTGATCGACACCCGCGCCCCGGACGCTGCCCGGCTGGACGCGCAGTGCCGCGCCATCAACGCGCTGCTGGCCGGCTTTGCCCCGGCAGCCGAAAGCGGTTTCTCCACCGACGCCGCCACCATCGACACCTACTGGGCGGTACGCAAGGGGCTGTTTCCCGCGGTGGGTGCGGTACGCCCGGTCGGCACCACGGTAGTGATCGAGGATGTGGCTTTCCCGGTCGAACACCTGGCCGAAGGCGTGCGCCGCCTGACCGCCCTGTTTGACCGCTTCGGTTACACCGAAGCGCTGATCTTCGGCCACGCCCTGGAAGGCAACCTGCACTTCGTGTTCACGCCGGGCTTTGACAGCACAGCCGAGGTGCAACGCTACAGCGACTTCATGGATGCAGTCAGCCAGCTGGTGGCAGTCGAATTCGGCGGCTCGCTCAAGGCCGAGCACGGCACCGGCCGCAATGTGGCGCCGTTTGTCCGGCTGGAATGGGGCGACGAGGCCTACGCCATCATGGTGGCGCTCAAAAAGCTGTTCGACCCGGCGGGCCTGCTCAACCCGGACGTGATCATCACCGACAATCCGGCGGTGCACCTGAGCCACCTCAAGGCCATGCCGGCGGCTGATCCGCTGGTCGACCGCTGCATCGAATGCGGCTTTTGCGAGCCGGCCTGCCCGAGCAACGGCCTCTCGCTCACGCCGCGCCAGCGCATCGTGCTGTGGCGCGCCATGCAGGACCTGCGCCGCCGCGGCACTGACGCCGAACGGCTGGCGGCCTTCGAGGCAGAGTACCCGTACCTCGGCATCGACACCTGTGCCGCCACCGGCATGTGCGCCACCCGCTGCCCGGTGGGGATCAATACCGGCACCTTGATGAAGCAGCTCAAGGGGCCTGCCGCCCATCCCAAGCTGGCTGACTGGGCCGCCGGCCACATGGATACCGTCACCGGCAGCGCCCGGCTGGGGCTGTCTGTGCTGGCCGCCGCCCGCAGCATGCTGGGCGAGGACACCACGGCCCGGCTGAACCAGCGTGCCAACCGGCTGCTGAAGCAGATTCCGGTGGTGCCTGCCGCCACCCCGCGCGCGGCCGCCCCGTTGCCGGCACCCGCCACGACAGGCGAACCGGTGGTGTATTTCGTCAGTTGCGTCAATCGCACGCTGGCCGAGGGCGATACCGGCGCCAGCGTGGCGGCTTCGACGCTCAACCTGTTCCGCAAGGCCGGATTCCGCGCCATCTATCCCGACGCGCTCAACCAGCTGTGCTGCGGCCAGCCGTTTGAGTCGAAAAACGCCGATGCCGCTGCCAGTCATGCCACGCAGGACACCAACGCCGCCCTGCTCAAGGCATCTGACAACGGGCGCATTCCGGTGTATCTCGACAACGGGCCCTGTGCCCTGCGCCTGATCCGCGCCCAGGCCGAAGGACGGGTCGATGCCCGCCTGCAGCTCTTTGACGCAGCGAGCTTCCTGCACCGCTTTGTCGCGCCCCGGCTCGATTTCGTTCGCCCGCTGGATTCGCTGGCCCTGCATGTGCCGTGCAGTGCCACCTCGCTCGGCTGCGGCGATGCCTTGCGGGCGCTGGCGCGTCGCTGCTGCCGTACGCTCACCGAGCCGGACATCGCCTGCTGCGGCTTTGCCGGCGACAAGGGCTTTGTCTTGCCGGAACTCAATGCCAACAGCCTCAGGCGCCTGCCGCCGGCCCTGCCAGCCGGCTGTCAGGCCGGGGTGTCGATGAGCCGCACCTGCCAGATCGGCCTCAGTACCCACAGCGGGCTGCCTTACCACAGCATCGAAGCCCTGCTGGACGCAGTCAGCGATCCGGCCTGAGCGGGGAGTCGCCTGCCGGGGCAGCGGGTTCCGCTGTGCCGGTCGCATCCGCCTCGTCCTGCCGCTCGAACAGGGTGCGCAATTCGTTCATGGCATGCTGCATCGACTGCACCAGTTCCGGCTCGTTCTGGTAGATCTCGGCCTGCTCGACCAGCAGCGCCTCGTCACGCTGGCGAAAGATCCGCGCATCGCGCCGGGCCCGGGCCGCCGTCAGCCCGGTGGCTTCCAGCGCCGCCCGTCCCATCGACAGCGCCGAATCGAAGGTCTCGCGCCAGACCTGGCGGATACCGAGCTGCCAGAGCTGGTACACATGCTGGCGGTTGCGCGCACGGGCCAGCACTACGCGGTCCGGATAGACCTCGCGCAACACCCGGGCGATTTCCAGCGAGCGCGCCACGTCTCCGACGGCCAGCACCACCAGCTGCGCCTCGGCCACGCCGGCGGTTTGCAGCAGGGCTGTCTGGCGCGCATCGCCAAAGTACACGCGGATGCCGAAGCGGCCGACAAACTCGATGCGCGCCGGGTCAATGTCGATGGCAGTAAAACGGATGCCATGCGCCCGCAGCAGCCGGGCCACGATCTGGCCGAAACGGCCAAAGCCGATGATCAGCACCGGCGCCGGCGGCGGCGGTACCGGATTCACCGGTGCGGCCACCGGTCGCCGGCGGGCCAGCCAGCGGTCGAGCAGCCACAGCATCAGGGGCGACAGCATCATGCTCAGGGTAATCAGTACCACCAGGGAATCCGCCAGCATGGCCGGCAGCAGCGCCAGACTGCGTGCCTGCGCCAGCATCACGAAGGCAAATTCGCCCCCCACGGCCATCAGCGCAGCAAAACGCAACAACTCGCCGTCGCGCTGGCCGGCGATCCAGCCCAGCGCCAGCAACAGCCCGGTCTTGAGCACCAGCCAGGCCAGCAGCCCGCCCAGCAGCCACCAAGGATGCAGCAACAGCAGGCTGAAATCGGCCCCCATGCCCACGGCCATGAAAAAGAGCCCGAGCAGGATGCCCTTGAATGGCGTGATGTCGGCTTCCAGTGCATGGCGATAAGTCGAGCCGGACAGCAGCACCCCTGCCATGAAGGCGCCCAGTGACATGGTCAGCCCGGCCCATTCGGCCAGCAGCGCAGCACCGACCACCAGCAGCAGCGCCATGGCAGTGAACACCTCGCTGTTGCCGTAACGCGCCACCCAGCCTAGCAACGATCCCAGGCCCCAGCGTCCGGCCAGCAAGAACACCACCAACAGTCCGAGGATGCGCAGGGCCGACAGCCAGTCCATGCCCTCGGCCTGGCCCGCCAGTGCCGGCAGCAGTGACAGCACCGGGATGGCAGCCAGATCCTGGAACAGCAGGACCGCAAAGGCATCGCGCCCGTGCCGGGTGGTGAGTTCGCGCCGCTCCGACATCACCTGCAACACCACGGCAGTCGATGACAGCGACAGCGCCACGCCCGCCACCAGCGCCGCCTGCCAGTGCAGGCCCAGCATGGCCGCAAGGCCACCGAACAGCAGGCTGCACCCGGCCACCTGCAGGCTGCCCAGACCGAACACCGGCCGGCGCAGAACCCACAGGCGCGACGGTTGCAGTTCCAGACCGATCACGAACAGCAGCAGCACCACGCCCAGTTCCGACAGCGACTGGATGCGGGTCACGTCGGAAATCAGGCCGGTAAACGACGGCCCGATCAGCACGCCGGCAAACAGGTAGCCCAGCACCGCTCCCAGTCCGAAGCGGCGGAACAGCGGCACGGCAAACACCGCCGCTGCCAGCAGCAGCAGGATTTCGGTCAGGACAGCGTGCACACCAACCTCCCGGCAAGGCATCTTGCAGGTATAGCTGCCGGCCGGCAGCGGAGCCAGGCCGGAGCCGGTCAGGAGGCTGGCGGCAAATGCGGCCGGTCAGGCCGGCAGCATGGAGCCGGTGTCGCGCAGGCGGATGTGCATCTCGAACGCGCGTTCCAGCGCCAGCGGCGTATGGCCGCCGTACTTCAGCGCGTCATGGTAGTAGTCGCGCAGCAGCGGCCGGTAGGACGGATGGGCGCAGTTGTCGATCACGGCAAGGGCGCGTTCGCGCGGTGCCAGGCCACGCAGGTCGGCCAGGCCCTGCTCGGTCACGAGGATGTCGACGTCGTGCTCGTTGTGGTCGACGTGTGGCACCATCGGCACGATGCTGGAAATCCTGCCGTCCTTGGCTACCGACTTGGTGGCGAAAATGGCCATGAAGGCATTGCGGGCAAAGTCGCCCGAACCGCCGATGCCGTTCATCATGTGCGAGCCGCGCACGTGGGTGGAATTGACGTTGCCGTAGATGTCGGCTTCCAGCGCGGTATTCAGGGCAATCAGGCCCAGCCGGCGGATGACCTCCGGGTGATTGCTGACCTCCTGCGGCCGCAGCACCAGCTTGTCGCGATAGCGTTCCAGATGACCGAATACCTGCTCCTGCATGGCTTTGGACACGGTGATCGACGAGGCCGAGGCAAAGTCCATCTTGCCGGCATCGATCAGCTCGAAGGTGGAGTCCTGCAACACTTCCGAGTACATGGTCAGATGCTCGAACGGTGAATGCAGGAAGCCGGTCAGCACGGCATTGGCAATGGTGCCGATGCCGGACTGGATCGGCGGTAGCGGATCCGGCATGCGGCCGCGGCGGACTTCGTGCTTGAAGAATTCGATCAGGTGGTTGGCGATCTGCTGCGTTTCCGCATCCGGTGCCTGCGCGTTGGACGGGCTGTCCGGCGTACAGGTGATGACGATGGCGGCGATCTTTTCCGGCGGCACGTGCACGGTGGCCGAGCCGATACGGTCGCTGACATGGGTCAGCGGCAGCGGCTCGCGCTCGGGGCGCCGGTTCGGAATCCAGATGTCGTGTAGCCCTTCAAACGCCACCGGCTGCGCCAGGTTGAGCTCGATGATGATCTTTTTGGCGAGGATGGCAAAACTGGCCGAGTTGCCCACCGACGAACTCGGCACGATGCCGCCGTCTTCAGTGATCGCCACCGCCTCCAGCACGGCCACGTCGAGGTCGCCGTACTGGCCGGCGCGCAGGAATTCCACCGTTTCCGACAGGTGCTGGTCGGTAAACATCACCTCGCCGCGGTTGATGGCCGCCCGCAGGGTGGTATCGACCTGGAACGGCATCCGCCGCGCCAGCACGCCGGCTTCGACCAGGATCTTGTCCGAATCGTGTCCGAGCGAAGCGCCGGTGATCAGGGTGATCTTGAGGGGCTGCTGCTGCGCCCGCCGGGCCAGTGCGACCGGAATGTCCTTGGCATCGCCGGCCCGGGTAAAGCCGCTCATCCCGACAACCATGCCGTCCTGGATCAGGCCGGCCGCTTCATCCGCACTCATGACACGGTTGAGCAGTGACGGCATACGGATACGATCTTGGTACATGCGGCTATTCTCCTTGCAAGCCATGATTCTGGTTGCAGCAGGTGGGCCGGGTGGTTCACCTGCTGCCGGACGGCGAGGCAATCCCCCGCCATGCCGGGTCCGGAACCGATTATGGCAACAAATATTACCGATATCCATCATGCCCGCACCAGGGAAATCCCCAATTGGCATACCCGGTAATCAGGCGTGGCCCTCCGGCAGGGCCGGAGTGTCGGCCTCGTCGGCACCGGCCTTTTCCTTCCAGCCGGCGGGAATGCTCTTGCCCGGCTTCACGCCCAGCTCACGCAGGCGCTCGGTCTGGCGCACCAGGTTGCCGCGACCGCTGGAGAGCTTGTTGCAGGCACCGTCAAAGGCTTGGCGGGTTTGCGTGAGATGGCGGCCGATGTCGTCCAGATCCCCGATGAA
Organism: Laribacter sp.; assembly: GCA_018055005.1. GTDB lineage: Bacteria > Pseudomonadota > Gammaproteobacteria > Burkholderiales > Aquaspirillaceae > Laribacter. Next base: position 8,912 of record JAGPIM010000026.1, on the reverse strand, counting down.
GCCGACGAACTTGTCGTACAGCGCACCGGCCTGGCGGGCGATTTCCTGCGCGTTGTGTGACTGCTGCGCCTGCCGCCACAGGTTGGCGATGGTACGCAGGGTGGCCAGCAGGGTGGACGGGCTGACCAGCAGGACATTGCGGGCATAGGCATCGGAAAACAGCTCACGGTCTTCGGTGACGGCCAGCATGAAGGCCGGTTCGACCGGGATGAATAGCAGCACGAAATCCAGCGAGCGCAGGTCATACAGTGTGTCATAACGTTTGGCCGACAGGCCCTTGACGTGGGCGCGCACGGCATCGAGGTGCTGGCGCAGCGCCAGTTGCCGCGCGGCGTCTTCCTCGGCTTCGACGTAGCGGCTGTAGGCCGTCAGCGTCACCTTGCTGTCGATGACAATGTCGCGCCCTTCCGGCAGATGCACCACCACGTCGGGCTGGTGGCGCTGGCCATCCTCGCGGGTAAAGCTCGTCTGCACTTCGTATTCCTGCCCGCGGCGCAGGCCGGAGGATTCGAGCACGCTTTCCAGCACTACTTCGCCCCAGTTGCCCTGCTGCTTGTTGCTGCCCTTGAGGGCGCGGGTCAGGTTGACGGCGTCGTCGCTGATCTTGCGGTTGAGCTCTGCCAGACGCAGCACTTCCTGTTGCAGGGAAAAACGCTCCTTGGCTTCCTGGGCATAGCTGCTTTCCACCTTGCGGGTGAATTCGCCCAGCCGTTCGCGCAGGGGTTCGAGCACGGCGCCGAGGCTTTCGCGGTTCTGCTCGACAAAGCGGCGGGATTTTTCTTCCAGCAGTTCGTTGGCGACATTGCGGAACTGCACGGACAGCTGCTCGCGTGCTTCGCGCAGCAGGGCCAGTTTTTCTTCGCCTTGGGCAACTTCGGCCTGCAGGCGGGTTTCGGCCTGTGCGCACTGCGCCCGCAGTTCGGCGACCAGTTGCTGCGCGGCTTCCTGCTGGCCACGGCTGTGTTGCAGGGCAGTTTCCAGCTCGGGCAGGCGGGCAGCGCGTTCCAGCAGTTGCGCCCGCTCACTGCGCAGGGCGTCCAGCTGTGCCAGCCATGCCGACTGGCGTGCCTCGGCTTGCGCCAGTGCGGCCTGCTGTTCGGCCAGCCGCTCCTGGGTGGTGCGCTGGCGTTCTTCCTGCTGCGCGAAGCTGGTCTGCCAGGCGCTTTCCCGCCGGGCCCACTGTCCGCGCCACCACAGCCAGGCCACGGCAGCTCCGGCGGCCATGCCGGCCAGACAGGCCATGATCAGCAATACATTCATGTCGGCTTCCTGCTCGTCCCGGTTTACAAGGGCAGCAAGGATAGCAAAAGTCGGGAATCAGGCTGTGACCGGGTTGCGCCAGCGCACCAGTTCGGTGGCCGTTTGCGGTCTGGCAAAGAAAAATCCTTGCAGGGAAGTGCAGCCCAGCGCGCGCAGCTGGCTGGCCTGCAATGAGGTTTCCACGCCTTCGGCGACAATCTCGAGTGCCAGGCTGTGCCCCAGCGCGATGATGGAACGCACGATGGCCAGGTTGGCCGGGGCGTCAAGCTGGCAGACGAACGAGCGGTCGATTTTCAGTACCTGGACCGGATAACGGCACAGGTAACTCAGCGAGGAGTAGCCGGTGCCGAAATCGTCGATCGCCAGCGAGACGCCCAGATCGCGCAGGTCGGCCAGCCGTTCGGCGGCGCCATTGCCGTCGTACAGTGCCCGCTCGGTGAGCTCGAGTTCCAGCCACTGCGGCGGCAGGCCGCTGGCCAGCAGGTGCCCTTGCAGGCGCTTGATGAAATTCGGTTCGAGGATTTCGCGGGCGGAGAGGTTGACGGCAACCCGGCACGGACAGCCGGCATCCAGCCAGATGCGTGCCTGGCGGCAGGCTTCGCCCAGTACCCAGTCGCCCAGTACGGCGATATAGCCGCTTTCTTCGGCCACCGGAATGAAGCGGGCCGGCGAGATGGCGCCGTATTCCGGGTGTTTCCAGCGCAGGAGTGCCTCGACCTTGCCGAGGTGTCCGTTGTTGGCGTCGACCACCGGCTGGTAGAGCAGCCGCAGTTCGTGGCGCGGGATGGCCTGGCGCAGTGCCGTATCCACCAGCAGGGTTTCGTCAGCCTCCTGCGCCATGGAGCGGTCAAAAAACACATGGCCGTTCCGCCCCTGCCGTTTGGCATGGTACATGGCGGCATCGGCCAGTCGCAGCAGGTCACCGGCATGGTCGGCGTGCTCGGGAAAACAGCTGATCCCGGCACTGGCCGACAGCATCACCGTCCCGTGCTGCAATTCGTAGGGCTCGCCCAGCCGGGCCAGCAGGGTCTGGGTCTGCCGGGCCAGCTCGGCAGCGGCAAGCGCTGTACCGTGCACCAGCACGACGAATTCATCCCCCCCCAGCCGGTAGACCTGATGCGAAGCATCGGCGACGGCTTGCAGGCGGCAACCGGTTTCCCGCAGCAGCTCGTCGCCGGCTTCGTGTCCCCAGCTGTCATTGATGCGCTTGAAAAAATCGAGGTCGATCAGGATCAGTGCCATCCATTCCGGCTCATGGTGCACCTGTGCATCAATAGCGGTCAGCAGGGCCCGGCGGTTGGCCAGCCCGGTCACGCTGTCGTGATTGGCATCGTACTGCATGTGTGCAGCCTGGCGGCTCAGGGCCAGCATCTGCCGCCGGATGACCCAGCCGAGAGCCACGGCCACCAGACAAAAGGCCAGGGTCAGACTGCCGGTGCGCCATACCGACAGCAGCCAGGCCTCGGTCAATTCGGATTCGGCCACCGAAACCGCCACCACCCACGGCAGCATGGTCAGCGGCTGGGTCACGACCTGACGCGTGCTGCCGTCGTAGGGCGAGCGCTGGTAGCTGACGCCGCCTTCGATCATGCTGGCCGGCAGCGGATAGCTTCCCAGCGGGTTGTCACTGGCGGCATGCGGTTGTGGATAACGGGCCAGCAGCAGGCCGTCTTCACGCTGCATGATGGAAATGGCGTAGCGGTGCGCACCGGCAAGCTCGGCGTAATAGCGTTCCAGATAGTTGCTGAGGATCGAGGCTGACAGCACTGCCCGCAGGTTGCCCTCGCGATCACGGATGGCCATGCTGACCGGAATGATGCGTTTGCCGGTGGCCCGGCTGATCACCGGCAAACCGACATAAAACTGCTGGTCACGGCGCGGCAGGTGGTAGCGGAAGTAGTCCCGGTCCGCAAGCCGGACGCGCCGGAATGTCGGGTCGCTGGACGAGGCGGCAATGATGTCGCCATCCGGGTTGGAAAGCACAAAGGTCGAGAGGGCGGCAGCGCCCTGGACAGTTTGCAGCAGACGGTCGAGTTCGGCCGAGGGATGCAGCGGCTGGCCGGATTGCAGGGCGGGATCGTCACTGACACTGAGCAGGGCCAGCCGGGCGTTGTCGAGTACCTGCCCCAGATGGCTGGCCACCACGCGTGACACCATGGTCAGCTCGCGCGCGGATTCGGCATGAATCTGCTCCCGGCTTGCCACGATGCTGGCTACGCCTACTCCGCACGCCAGCAGGACCAGTACCGCAATGGCGACGGACAAGGACAACAGACGCATCCCTTTCAGCCCCTTTTTATGCATTAGGAATTTTTCGACATTATCATTTGCGGCTAATGCACACCAGCCGATTCTTGCATCCGCGTACAGACAGGGAAACGGCTCTTTCGGTCCTGCCTGGACCACAACCTGCAACGCTACGGCAGACACGGGACAAATGCACTGGTGAAACAGGCGCTTGGCTGCGGCCAGCCTGAGGCAAAGCGTGTAGAATCGCGGTCATTTTTGAATCAGGACTGCCACAATGAGCATCAAATCGGACAAGTGGATTCGCCGGATGGCGGCAGAGTACGACATGATCAGCCCCTTCGAGCCGGATCTGGTGCGTCAGGTCAACGGTGAAAAGGTCATCTCGTTTGGTACCTCCAGCTATGGCTATGACATTCGCTGCGCCGATGAATTCAAGGTATTCACCAATATCAATTCGACCATGGTCGACCCGAAAAACTTCGACGAAAAATGCTTCGTCGACGTCAAGGGTGAGTACTGCATCATTCCGCCCAACTCGTTCGCACTGGCCCGTACGGTGGAATACTTCCGCATTCCCCGCAATGTACTGACCGTCTGTCTGGGCAAATCCACCTATGCCCGCTGCGGCATCGTCGTCAATGTCACGCCGTTCGAACCGGAATGGGAAGGCTATGTGACACTGGAGTTTTCCAATACCACACCGCTACCCGCCAAGATTTACGCCAACGAAGGCGTAGCCCAGGTGCTGTTCTTCGAAAGCGACGAAGTCTGCGAAGTGTCCTACCGCGACCGTGGCGGCAAATACATGGGACAGGTTGGCGTCACGCTGCCCCGCTCATGACCAGACCGGCCATTCAGGCTGATCGGGCTCGACTTCCGGGAAATATCGCCTAAGCTGGATTCACAGATGTCTGGTTTCTCCAGTTTGAACGGCGTTTCGAGCGTTGCAGTTCCCCTTGCTGCAACGCTCTTTTTTTACCTGCACTTTGCCAAAGCCGGCATCATGGCCAGACGTTTTGCTCATGGATGCCCGTTATGACTGACTGCATGCGCTGGTCATCACTCCTCTCGCGCCGCCGCCTGAAACTGGACAACGGAGCGGTCTGCGATGCCAATGGACCTCAACTGGCACCCGACAATACCCTGCGCAGCGAATTCCACGTCGACCACGACCGCGTGGTATTTTCCAGCGCATTCCGGCGGCTGGGCCGCAAGACCCAGGTTCATCCGCTGGCGCAGCATGACCACACCCACAATCGCCTGACCCACAGCATCGAGGTGGCATCGGTGGGCCGCAGCCTGGGTAATCAGGTCGGCGCCGGACTGATGGCACGCGGCCGTCTGCCTGATGGCAGCACGCCCTTCGACATCGGCACGGTCGTCCAGGTTGCCTGTCTGGCACACGACATTGGCAATCCGCCGTTCGGCCACACGGGAGAAGATGCCATGCGCCGCTGGTTCCGTGATCCGGCCCATGCCCGGTTTCTTGCCCCGCTGACGCCGGCCGAGCGCCAGGATATCCAGACCTATGAAGGCAATGCACACGGGCTGCGCATGGTGGCGACACTGGAGATGCATACCGGACGCGGCGGCATGCGACTGACTTGTGCATCGCTGGGTACCCTGGCCAAATATCCGTGGACCTCGGACGTGGACACGGTGCGCGGCAAATTCAATGTCTACCGCTCCGAGCTGCCGTACTTCCGGCAGGTCGCCCAGGAGCTGGAACTGATCCAGACCGGAGAAAATGCCTGGTGCCGTCATCCCCTGGTCTACCTGATGGAGGCTGCGGACGACTTGTGCTACGCCATCCTTGATCTGGAAGACGCTGTCGAAATCGGCATCATCGACAGCAGTGAGTTCGAGGACCTGCTGACCGGGCTTGCCGACATTGATCGGGCTCGCCAGATCAGCGATATCGGCCAGCGTTGCGCCATGTTGCGGGGAACAGTCATCGGTCTGGCCGTACAGGAGCTGGCAGGCCGGTTTTTGCAACATGAACCGGCCCTGCTGCAAGGCAGGTTCCCGGCCAAGGACCTGATCGATGTGTGTGCCGAACCCATACGCAGCACATTGAATGCAGCCAAAAAGCTGGCGGCTCAGCGGGTCTATCACCATCCAAGCAAGCTGGCAAAGGAGATTGCCACTTATGCCTGTTTGGCAACCTTGCTGGATACCTTCGTACCTGCGGTCTGGAAAGCCTGCATGCAGCCGGACCACCTGGACGGACGGGACAGGATGCAGCTGGAGTTATTGAAACCAGCATGGCGTAGCATCAGTACGCCTTATCAGGGCTACATGCAGGTTCTCGATTTTGTCGGAGGACTGACTGATAACCATGCCGCGCGCTTGGCAAAAGAGCTTTCAGGATTCGGGTTGGCCTGATCGCCAAACCCGGCCGGGACACTGCCGGCTGTAGTCTGGCTTTTTCCCCTGCCTGTATACCCACATTAATAATCGTTTAACATAAAACTTCAAAGAAGCTGACACGCGAAAGCCCCGCTTCGCCGAGGCCAAGGTCATCCGAGACGAGCTTGTCTGTGGCCTACCTGTGCCGCAAGTATGATGGATTTGCCCTTGTATCTCAGGACACCATAACTCACCCTTAGGTTGATGTGGCCGCCAGTCGTCTGAACTCCCGTGGAGAAGGGTATTTCAGTGCACTGTGCGGATGGTGTTCGTTGTAATGCTCGAAGGCAATGCCCAGATTTCGCAAAGCAGTCGCGGCGTCCGGTTTCGGCATGTGTGCCACGTAATCCCGCTTTATCGTCTTCACTAGGCTCTCGGCCATGCGCCGTTGCTCTGCGGGCTGCACACCGGTGTCGTCACCGGCTCAAGGCCCAGCATCCACGCAAACGCTCGGGTGGCCTCTGCCGTGTAGGCTGACCCGTTGTCGCTCAGCCACTCTATCGGCGCCGATGGCGTATCCAGGCCAAGACGCTTCTCCACGGTCTCAGCATCACGTTCTGCACATCGTCACTCCGGTAGCCCGTGGTGCCGGCCACCCGACTCATGACTTCCCAGTCACAGCAGTCCAGCGCGAACGAGACCCGGAGCTTATCGCCATCGTCACAGTTCACCTCGAAGCCATCAGAGTATCAGTGGGTATCGCTGGTCGCCACGGCGGCACGGACCTCGTGCCGAGCGAAACCTTGGATTGTTTCACCCGACAACGCAACAGCAAACCATGCTGCTTCATGACCCGGTTAACGCGCTTGGCGTTGACCGGGCGCATGAAGGAGATGGGCAGCGCTCAAGCGACGCTACGGCTATCGGCGCATCCATGTCCTGCTACTCCGTGAAGGCTGGCAGACGAATCACAAGCGGGTCTGGCGGCTTTACAGCCAGGCAGGGTTGAGCGTTTATAAGCGTCACCACAAGCGCATCGCGCCCGCAGAACGGGTGATTCGCCCCGTTGCGACGGCGCCGAACCAGAGCGGGTCGATGGACTTCGTGTCCGACGGACTGGCCTATGGCCGCAGGTTCCGGTGCTTGAACATCGTCGATGACTACACGCGCGAGTGTCTTGCCATCGAGGTCGATACATCCCTGCCAAGATTGCGGGTAACGCAGGTGCTGCAACGGCTTGCGGAACTGCGTGGGCTGCCCAAACCCATCACCGTGGAAATGGTCCGGAGTTTGCCGGCAGGGCCTTGGACGCCTGCTCCTGTCAGGTTGGCGTGAAGCTGTCGTTCATCAGACCAGGCAAGCCCGTGGAGAATGCATACATCGAGAGCTTCAACGGAAAATTCCGCGATGAATGCCTGAATGAGCATTGGTTGATGTCACTGCGCCAAGCCAAATCCTTGATAGAAGACTGGCGCGTCGAATACAACACCGAACGCCCGCATGGCGCGCTTGGATATTTAACGCCGGAGCAGTTTGTTCAGGCGCATCGGCAACAACGGTTTTTAACCCTGGACTCTATGTCGGTGCCGTACTATTGATCCGGCACGATGAAGAGTGAACTTTCTGGGTATTCTGAGTTCGAACCGAAATGGATAAAGAAGACTCTCGATATCAAAAGCTGGAGCAGTTGCATGAGAGGCGCAAGCAAGTTGTGCGACTGCACCGGAAGAGGCACGGGGTGATGGCCATTGTTGGCATGACGGGGTTGAGTTACCCGGCAGTGAGACTGGCCATCGATTTGTATGAAGAAGGCGGCTATGCGGCCGTGAAGCCGGCGTCCCGCGGACGCGAATCTGGTGAAGGCCGAACGCTGACGGCAGAGCAGGAAGACGCCATCCGGCGCACGATCTGCGACAAGCGGCCCGAGCAGTTGAAGATGGAATTTGCGCTGTGGAACCGGGCGGCGGTCATGCAGTTGATTGAACACGAATACGGCATCAAGCTCTCGGTACGCGGTGTTGGAAACTATCTGTCACGCTGGGGTTTCACCCCGCAGAAGCCGATCAAGAAGGCCTACGAGCAGAGACCGGAAGCCGTGCAGGCCTGGCTCGATGAGCAATATCCGCAGATTGAGAAGCGCGCCAAGTCCGAAGGTGGTGAGATTCACTGGGGTGACGAGACGGCCTTGGTCAATACCGATGTTCGCGGTCGCAGCTACGCGCCATCAGGTACTACACTGTGGGCGGCACGCGGCAGAAGCTCTCGATGATTGCCACGGTAACGAATCAGGGCAAGACCCGCTGGATGATCATCATCGATGAGGCATTCAATTCTGACAGGCTGATCGAATTCCTCGAAGCCCTGATCAAGGATGCCGGCAAGAAGGTGTTCCTGATTCTCGACAACCTGCGGGTGTATCACAGCAAGCCGGTCAAGGCATGGGCAGCAGGGCGCCAGGACAAGATCGAACTGTTCTACCTGCCGAGCTATAGCCCGGAACTGAATCCGGAGGAGCGGCTGAATGCTGATCTCAAGCATGCCATCGGGACGAAGGTGCCGGTGCGCACCCAAGCCAAGTTGAAACTCGCCGCATCCGAACACATGACAAAACTCGAACAATCACCCGAGCGGGTCAAGAGTTTCTTCCAAGACCCCCGCGTCAAATATGCCGCCTGAAACTTCAAACTTCAGCTGGCCGGATCAATAAGTCTGAGGGCAGGTCAGCTGGACCAGCGACGGCGGCGCTCCGGCCCCAGGACCTCGGTGGAAGGTTTGTTAGTGTGAGTCATAAACACAGTCGTATCCCTATTCCTTAGTTTAAGAGGGAAATGATGTCCTGTGTTTCAGAGGGCTCGTCCAACCTGTTTCTCACTGCTACAGTTTTTCGGGAGGAGGTCAGCCGGTTCAGCCAGTACGGAACGAGGCCGGTCCTGCCTGTGCGGGGTGTTTCAGACGGGCAAAACAAAAGCCCCCAGCGTCTGCTGGGGGCTTGCATGGGGAGCCTGGCGGTGTCCTACTTTCGCACGGGTATCCGTACTATCATCGGCGCTAAG
>JAGPIM010000151.1 GCA_018055005.1 Laribacter sp. | reverse complement strand
CGAAACCCGAAGTCCCTGATTTTCTGCGCAATGTTCGCGTCGTGCTCGCCCGTCCCTCGCTGCCGGCCAATATCGGCAGCGCCGCCCGTGCGATGAAGACCATGGGACTGACCCGCCTGTATCTGGTCAGTCCCAAGCGCTTTCCCGATCCCGAGGCCGACACGCTGGCCTCGGGTGCCGTCGACGTGCTGCAACAGGCCGTCGTCACCGGTACGCTGGGCGAAGCACTGGACGGCGTCGCGCTGGCCTGCGCCCTGACCAGCCGCAAGCGCGAAATCACTACCCCCCTGGCCGCCCCGCGCACCGCCTGCGCCGAACTGCTCGACGCCGCCCGCCAGGGACAGCAGGTGGCCCTGGTATTCGGCAACGAAACCTTCGGCCTGTCGATCGAAGAAGCCGGCCAGTGCAACCGGCTCGTCACCATCGCCGGCAACCCGGACTATTTTTCGCTCAACCTGGCCCAGGCCGTACAGGTCATGAGCTACGAGCTTTTCAGCCAGCTCGACTTCCCGCTCGACCACCTGCGCTTCCAGACCGAACGCGCCAGCCGCGACGAAGTGGAAGGGCTGTACGGCCACCTCGACCACACCCTGTCCGGCATCGGCTTTTACCAGCGCCGCAACAGCGAACGCCTGATGCGCCGGCTGCGTACCCTGTTTGACCGTGCCGACCTGGAACGGCAGGAAATCGACATCCTGCGCGGCATCCTCAAGCAGGTGGAACGCAAGACCGGCCTCGTACCCGATCCGACCTGCCGCAGCGACGAAAGCTGACCACCATGCCCCGTGCCGATGCCCGCCTGGCCCCCTTGCTGTCCGTATTGCGCGTTCCCGAAGTCCGTTCGCTCGCCGTACTGCTGCTGGGCGCATCGCCATGGGACAGCGGCCAGGAAGTCCCGCGCACCGCGCTGCTGGGCGATACCGGCATCAGCCGCCTGCTGGCACTCGACACGGCCCCGGCACCCCTGCTGGACTGGCTGGCGGCCCAGGCACCCAACCGGCTGGGCCGGCTGGCCGAAGCCCTGCTGGCCTTCTGGTTCACCCAGGCACCGCACATCCGTCTCGCCGCCGCCAACCGGCTGGTCCACGGACAAGGCCACGTCATCGGCGAATTCGACTTTCTGGTCTGGCTCGAAGGCGAGCCCTGGCACCTGGAAACCGCCAGCAAGTTTTTCCTGCTGGTGGACGACGGCCAGCGCCAGGACTGGATCGGCACCAGCCTGCACGACGCCCAGCCGCTCAAGCAGGCCAGCCTGCAACGGCAGCTGGCCCTCAGCCGCCACCCGGCGGCCCGCAGCAGCCTGCCGGCCGGCTTTGCCGGCTGTCGCAGCGGCAGCATCCTGCGCGGCCAGCATTTCCGGCCGCTGACGCTTGCCGGCGAACAGGAGCCCAGCTGGGGTCATGTCACCCGTCCCATGCTGGACCCGTCACACCGGCAGGTGGTCCTGCCCCGGCTGGACTGGCTGGCCCCGGCCTGCCTTGAGCCGGACGCACTCGCTGCCAGTGCCGCCGCCACCCGCCAGACCCCGGCCCTGCTGGCCGAGCTGGCACCGGCCGGCAACGGCAGCTGGCAAGAAGTCCGCCGCCACCTGTGCGTTCCGCCCGGCTGGCCGCAACCCGAACCGCTCAAACGCTTGCAGGCACGCATCGATGCCCAGGCATTGCAGCCGTGATCACCCTGCTGGTCCTGTGGGCCGGACAGACCGGTCACACCCATGCCTTGGCTGCGGCGGCAGTCGATGCCGCCCGACTGGCCGCACCTGCCGTCACCGTCCGCCTGCTGCCGGCCCGATCAGCCGGGCTGGACGACCTGCTGGCCGCCGACGGCGTCCTGTTCGCCACGCCGGAAAACTTCGGCTACATGGCTGGCGCCCTCAAGGATTTTTTCGACCGTACCTTTTATCCGGCGCAAGGCCACATCGAAGGCCGCCCCTATGCCCTGCTGGTGTCCGCCGGCAACGACGGCCGGGGTGCGGCCGCCAGCGTGGAACGCATCGTCCGCGGCTATCCGCTGACGCCGGTCGCTCCGCCGCTGATCGTGCGCGGCATTCCGGCTGCCTCCGATCTGGCCGCCGCCGCCGAACTGGGCGCCGCACTGGCCTGCGGGCTGGAACTGGGCGTGTTCTGAACCGCCGGACTACGGCCGGATATAGGCGCTGCCGGCCTGCTGCAATTCGATCAGGCGCACGATGCCGGCCGGCACCGGCTGCACGTAATCCGGCAGGGCGGCATCCGAGACATGAAACGCGGCCATGGCATTGCGGCATGGCTCAACCAGCAGACCGCGACGTACCAGCTCGATCATCGTCAGCTGCATGGCATCCGGCAGCGTCGCCAGCCGCAGGACAGACGGCCCGGTCAGCACCAGATGCGCCGTGCACGGTTCACCGCGCACGGCGTAACTGGCCAGCGTATGGCTGATATTGCCCAGCGCCATCTGGAACACGGCGTCATCGGCCTGGTCGACATGAAAAGCCACTTGTGCAGACATCTGCATCCTCCTTTTGCGGACCAGCGTAACCGCCGCCTGGCCACATGTTCATTCAACGGAAAGTACCGCGATCCGGCAGGTTGCCGGGCCTCCCGGGCGACCTGCCCGGCACCGTGCGCACTTTGCCCGCCCGAGGGCAGACCGGAACACCGGCCGAGGCAACCGGATCAGGACAACGGATGCCGCTACCGTCCACCAGCAACGCCGGGCACCTCCGGTTTTCAACTCCACTTGCTTCCCGATTTGTAGCACCTGATGCGGCCACTGCCGGCCGGCATCCCGGACACAGGAGCAGACGTGCGGACAGAAGGCAGGGCAAGAACAGGCCAGAGAACCGGGAACAGCCTTTCCCCTCCCGGTATCGCCGCAAAATCGCGACAAGGCAGTCCGCCATGCTGGGATGTGGCGGAATCCGCAAGACCTGCCCGGAAGCCGGCTTCGGACTACAGCAGCCACGGTCGGCGTCCAGTGCGGCTCCGGTACATGGCGGCTTCAGCAAGATTCTTCTCGGGCAGGTTGCTGACAATCGGCACAGCGATGGTGCGGCCCGTATGTCACCGGCACAGCCGGCGGGCAAGGAGCGGCCTCGACCGCCACGCGGCCATGTCACCCGGGCAGACGGTCGTGCCGGCCTCCGCCGGTGCAGGCAGCCTGAGAGTGTCCGGTCAGACCTGTCCGGACCGGCGGCACAACGGGGCAAGGCCGATGGCCCGCATGGCGGCCTACATCCGCCTGCGGGCGCCTTCTTCCAGAATCCAGCTCCGGAATGCCTCGAATACCGGCGACTCCAGCTGTTCAGGGCGGTAGCACAGGTAATGCCCCTGCGCCAGGATGGCAGCACTGGGAAACGGCTCGGTCACCCGCCCCTGCTCCAGTTCTTCTTCGATCAGGCAGACCGGCACCAGGGCGTAGCCCATGCCGGCCTCGACCGCACGGATCAGCGAGCCGAAGTGCTCGAAACGCGGGCCCGGGCGCGGCACCAGGTCGGGCACCTGCATGATCTGCGCCCATTCGGTCCACAGCGACGGTTCGCCCTGGTGTTGCAGCACGGTCTGGCGGGCCAGGTCTGCCGGATTGCGCGGTGGCGCCACGCCGTCCACGCCCTGCGGCGGGCCGACCAGCAAGAAGCGCCGCAGCGTGATGCTCTCGGACACCACCCCCGGCCACACGCCATTGCCGTAGCGGATGGCCACGTCCACATCGATCGGCTGCGCCTGCTTGCCGGACACATGCCGGTGAAAGGCCAGCGTAATGCCCGGATGCAGGCGGCTGAAATCCGACAGGCGCGGAATCAGCCATTTGGTGGTGAAGGTCGGCACCGAAGCCAGCGACAGCGTGCCGCCGCCCTGCGGGCCGTCGATCAGGTCGAGCGTGGCGTTTTCCAGCGCCAGCAGGGCCGGCTGGATGCGTTGCAGGTACAGCCGGCCGGCATGCGTCAGGGTAAAGCGCCGGCCATGCCGGGCCAGCAGCCGGATGCCGACAAAGCGTTCCAGCCCGGAGATCTGCCGGCTGACGGCGCTGGGCGTGACACACAGCTCGTCGGCAGCCTGGGCAATCGACAGATGGCGCGATACGGCTTCGAACGCCAGAAGCTCATGAATGGACGGACACGTGCGTTTCATGCGGCCATGATGCACGCTTGCGTGACAAAAACGCACGCATTTCGTTCCATTAATTCATCCATATCAATACTTAACCAATTAATAATGCGCGGCGTCCTGCCCCTGAACCCCATTGCACAAGGCGGTCTGCGTTGATTTCCCGGCTGGTTTCCCTGTTTTACGTCCTTTACCTGATCCTGCCCATCGGCCTGATCCTGACCGGCTCGTTTGGCGAGACCTGGATCAATACCCTGCTGCCCGAAGGCCATACCGGACAGTGGTATGCCGAGCTGTGGGACGACCGCAGCTTCACCCGCGCCTTTGTCACCAGCCTGCTGGTCGCTGTCAGCGCCTGTGCCATCAACGTGCTGCTGTGCGTCCCGCTGGCCTACACCCTGGTACACGGTGCCCGCCAGCGCAACCAGTTCGCCACCCGCATGCTGACCCTGCTGCCGGTCGCCGTGCCCACCATCACGCTGGGCTTTGGCTACATCCTCGTTTTCAACACCGACGCCTTGCCGTGGCTCGGCAGCACGCCACTGCTGATTGCCGCCCACGTCGTGCTGACCCTGCCCTACCTGACCCAGACACTGGTGACCGACCTGCGCCACCAGCGCCTTGACCGCCTCGAACAGGCTGCCGCCACGCTGGGCGCCCGGCCCATGGCGCGCTTTTTCGGCATCGTGGTGCCCAACCTGCGCCACAGCCTGCTGTCCGGCCTCGTGATGGTGGCCGCCCTGTCGATCGGTGAATTCCAGATTTCCAACCTGATTGTCGGCTTCCAGAACCGCACCTTCCCGGTGGTGTTGCTGCAAGCGTTCTACGGTGCCTCGGGCTTTGCCTGCGCCGCCACGGTCGTGCTGCTGCTGCTGGCCACGATTGCCTCCCTGACCTCTACTCTTTCGTCCCGCACCCGATGAGCCTCTCGTACGAACAAGTCAGTTTCCAGTATCGCGGCACGCCGATGGGCGTGTTCGATGTGAACCTCACCCTGGAGAGCGGCGAGCTGGTCGCCCTGATCGGCCCCAGCGGCTCGGGCAAAACCACCCTGCTGCGCCTGACGGCCGGCCTGCTGACCGGACACGCCGGCCACATCCGCCTTGGCGAGCGCGATCTCTCCAACGTGCCGGTACACCAGCGCGAAATCGGCATGATGTTCCAGCACTACGCCCTGTTCCCGCACCTGACCGTGGCCGAAAACGTCGCCTACGGCCTGAAGATGCGCGGCGTGGCCAAGGCGGCACGGCGCAAGACCGCGCTGGAAATGCTGGAGCTGGTCGGCCTGTCGGCGCACATCGACCGCCTGCCGGGCCAGATGTCCGGCGGACAGCAACAGCGGGTGGCACTGGCCCGGGCGCTGGCCTTCGGCCCGCAGGCCCTGCTGCTGGACGAACCGCTGTCGGCGCTGGATGCCTCCATCCGCAGCCAGTTGCGCGACCAGATCCGCACCCTGCAACAGCAGTTCGGCGCCACCACCCTGCTGGTCACCCATGACCAGGAAGAAGCCCTGACCATGGCCGACCGCGTGGCCCTGCTCGACCATGGCCGCGTGCTGCAATACGGCACGCCGGAAGAACTCTACCAGGCACCGTGCAACGAAACCGTGGCCCGCTTTGTCGGCCTGTCGACCATCCTGCCGGCCACGGTGTGCGCCACGGATGAAATCGACCTCGGCTTTGCCCGCCTGCGCTGCGACACCGGCGCCCGGGCCATCGGCAGCGCAGTCAAGATGCTGGTGCGCCCCGAATCGATAGACACCGATCCGCCGGCCGGCACCGTCAACCGCCTGCCCGGCCGCGTCACCCTCAAACGCTATCTCGGCGCCCTGACCCGCTACGACTTCCAGGTCGACGGCTGCGACACCGTGTGGCTGGGCGATGCCCGCCATGTACCGGAGCACGCCATTGCCGTGGTGCCGGAACACGTGCGCCTGCTCGACAACTGATCCTGCCGATTTTTCCCTACCTGCCACCGTTCGCGGAGAACCCTCATGACCCGTCTGCCCCGTCGCCGCCTGCTCGCCGGCCTGACTGCCACCCTGTTTGCCCTGCCGGCCATGGCATTCAGCGGCCCGGAAATCTATCCGGGCGAAAAGGCGCTGTACAACGCTGCCGCCAAGGAAGGCATCGTGGTGTCGTTCGACACCGGGCCGGAATGGGCCAACTGGAAATCGCTGTTCAAGGCCTTCAAGGACCGCTATCCGGAAGTCGAGCTGACCTATAACGACCTGGGTTCAGCCGCTACCGTGGTGGCACTGGACAAGACCCGCCGCCGCCCGCAGGCCGACACCGCCTATTACTTCGCTGCTTCGGCCGTGGATGCCACCAGCAAGGGCGTGGTCGAAGGCTACAAGCCGGTCAATTTCGACAAGCTGACTCCGGTGTTCCGCGATGCCAACGGCCGCTGGTTTACCGTGCACTCGCTCAACGTCGCTTTCCTCGTCAACAAGAAGCTGGTCAAGAACAGCCCGCAAAGCTGGGCCGACCTGCTGAAGCCGGAATACAAGAAGAGCGTGGTCTACCTTGACCCGCGTTCGACCGGCCAGGGCCAGGTTGCAGTGTTTGCCGCCGCCTTCGGCAACGGCGGCTCGATGGACAACCCGATGCCGGGCGTGGACTACCTCGGCCGCCTGCACCAGGCCGGCAACGTCATGCGCGTGGAAGGCACCACCCCTTACGCCAAATTCCTCAAGGGTGAAATCCCGATCTGGATCGGCTACGAAAACGACGGCCTGAAAGCCAAGTACCTCGACGGCATGAAAGACAG
>JAGPIM010000025.1 GCA_018055005.1 Laribacter sp. | reverse complement strand
GCTTCTTCAATCGGCTCAAACAGTTCCGTCGTCTAGCCACGCGTTACGACAAACTTGACCGTCGTTTTGGCGCGTTTCTCTGCTTGGCTTGTGCCTACATCTGGCTACTGTGAACACGCCCTAGGGACCGGAGTCCGGGTGCGGCATTCGGCCGCATTGCCGGTCAGGCTGCCGTTGCGGCAGACTGCCTCGCATCACGGACACCGGCTGACAGCCTGCCGGCTGCCGGTGTCCCGCTGATTCCAAGGTTGTTGGGCGGCCGCTTCCGGTGGAACGGCCGCCGTTTCTTGTCCGGCGTCAGTGTCCGGATGATTCCAGCAGCGCCGGAGTCTGCATGCCACGCAGGATGGTCCGGGCATCACCATTGCGGGTGCGGTGACCGAACCACCACAGCCCGCTTTTCTTGACCGTCCAGTACTGCGCCTCGCCGCACAACAACCGGCTGGCAATCTGCCCGAGCCAGGGTTGATGCCCGACCACCACCAGGGTTTCACCGCACTGCGGCCAGTCCAGCGCTTCCCACACCCGTTGCCACGGCTGGTCTGGATTGAGCTCGGGCAATACCAGTGCCGGACGGTCAAGATAACGTGCAGTCTGGCGGCTGCGCCGGGCTTCGCTGGTGAATACCCGGGCGCCGGCCGGCAGGCGCGGTGCCAGCCAGGCGGCCATGTCGCGTGCCTGGTGCTCACCCCGGCGGGTCAGCTCCCGCGCCAGGTCCATCTCCCCTTCGACGGCCTCGGCATGACGCCAGAGAATCAGGTCCATGCTGTCTCGTCCTTGTTTGCATTGTGATGGTTTCACCCTAGCAGCCGCAGATTAACAGCCCATGTCCACGCCGCCGTACTGTTGCAATTTGCCAACCATGCCGGCGCACTTTGGCATAATGCGGGCATGAATTCCTTGCCTGACTGGCTGGCAGACCCGCCGGCCAACCATCCGGTGCGGCCGCTGCTGGCGCATGACGGTTCACTGACCAACCGCCTCAAGACCAGCGGACTGCCCTTTTCGGTCGAAGTGGCGGCCTGGCACACCGGCCCGGCCCGTGCGGACGAAGCCCGGGCACTGGCCGTCGCTGCCGGCTCCACGCTGTGGATACGCGAAGTCTGGCTCCGGCTGGCAGCGCGCCGGGTGGTATGGGCGCGCAGCGTCAGCGCCAGCGAACGCTGGCTGCCGGTCCTTGACCGCGGTGGCGTATCGCTGGGCCTGACCCTGTTCGGCGGTGATCCGGCCATTGCCCGCAGCCCCCTGGAGTTTGCCGCCGTCACGCCGTGCATGGCGCTGCACCCCGGTACCGGTTATCTGTCCCTGTGGGCGCGCCGGGCCTGCTTCGTGCTTGAAGGTGCGCCCATGCTGGTCCATGAAGTGTTCCTGCCTGACTGTGAAATTGCCCTGCCATGAATCGCCAACGCCTGCTCGACTACTGCCAGCTCATGCGGATCGACAAACCCATCGGCACCCTGCTGCTGCTGTGGCCCACGCTGTGGGCCCTGTGGCTGGCGGCGGACGGACTGCCGCCACTCGACATTCTGGCGATCTTCGTCGCCGGCACGTTCCTGATGCGGGCGGCGGGTTGCGTCATCAACGACCTTGCCGACCGTGACATTGACGGCGCGGTCGAGCGCACGCGCCAGCGTCCGTTTGCCCGCGGTGCCGTCACGCCGCGCGAAGCCTTGCTGCTGGCTGCCGGGCTGGCGCTGCTGGCACTGCTGATCGCCCTGCCCCTCAACCGGCTGGCGCTGCTGCTGACTCTGCCGGCACTGTTCCTGGCCGTGACCTATCCGTTTACCAAGCGCTTTTTCCCGATTCCGCAGGCGTATCTCGGACTGGCATTCGGCTTTGGCATCCCGATGGCGTTTGCCGCCGTGCAGGGCCACATCCCGCCGGAGGGCTGGTGGCTGTTCGTGGCCAACATCTTCTGGGTGCTGGCCTACGACACCTGCTACGCCATCACCGACAAGCCGGACGACCTCAAGATCGGCATCCGGACTTCGGCCATCACCTTCGGCCGCTTTGACGTGGCGGCGGTGGCGCTGTGCCAGGGGCTGTTCCTGTTGCTGATGGCAATGCTGGGGCGCCACCTGCACCTTGGCTGGCCGTTTACTGCCGGCCTGGCCGCCGCTGCCGCCCTGATCGGCGTGCAGCTGGCGCGCATCCGCAGCCGCGACCGGGCGGTCTGCTTTGCTGCCTTTCTTGATAACAACCGCGTCGGGCTGGCGGTCTTTGCCGGCATCGTGCTGAGCCTGCACTGGCCGGCGCTGTAAATCCGCCGGCTCCGGTGCAGGCCGGACAACTTCCGGCTCCTCTCCCGCGCATGGCCGGATACAACACCCGGCCGGAGCGCTTCGCCAACCGGCACAAAAACAACGCCGCTTCAGCAGGAAGCGGCGTTGTTGCACCGGGCAGCCGCCTCGGGCGGCCCAGGGAGGTGCTATACGATGAATCCGGCCAGATGCGGGGGATGCAGCAGGTGCAGGACGTCCGGGCTGTCAGCGCCCAGCCCGTCGTGGCGGGCCAGACAGTCGGCCGCCACCAGGGCGGCATCAGCCATGAAGCGTCCGTCCAGCAGGGCCGCGAGGACTTCTTCCGGTGTCATCAATACGAATTCACTGACTTCGCCGTCGATGTTGTGCGGCACCAGACCGGCAGGCAGCCACAGGTCGTGCGGATACAGCCATTCACGGTGCAGGCCGCGTCGTACATGACGACAGGCAAAGACCGGCGCCAGCGCTGGCAGCGGGTTGAGCCAGAACGGCTCCAGGCCGGCTTCTTCCTGGCCTTCGCGCAGCAGGGCGGCCTTGAGGGTTTCGCCGGCTGCCACGCCGCCGCCGGTCAGGTTGTCGAGCTTGTCCGGTTCCACCGACTTGAGCGGGCTGCGCCGCGCTACCCACATGCGCCAGCCACCGTCATCACTGCGGACCAGGCCGTTGATGTGTACGGCACGGCTTTGCAGGCCGAAAGCGCGAAAGGCGGCACGCTCCAGCTCGAAACAGGGACGGCCGTCCAGGTCGTGGGCAGTGAAGTTTTCGTCGCGCCAGCCGGTCAGCACGCCACTGTCACGCCACTGGCGCGCCACGCGCATGAGGACGGCGCTGATGTCGTTGTAGCCCTGGAAGGCCTCACCAAGGGCCACTCCGTCCACCACGGCATGAAAATACGGCAGGGCCAGCACCCGCTCGCGCCAGACCGGCGTCAGCGCCCCCAAGGGTTCGCCACGGATGAACAGCGGTGTCAGCTCGGACATCCGGCAATCCGTCAGCGTGTGCAGAAAGTCGATCAACCCAGCCATGGCGCTCCCGATTCCATTTGCCTTTTTTCAGGACAAAGGCAAGACCTTAACCGATTTTCCGCGACGGATGAAAGCGCACCGTGCAACCGGCATGACAACCAGCTTTCATGCATCTGGCTTGACGCTGCCGGCCGGACGGGTGCCCAATCGGACCTGGCTTACGGTCTTGTGACGCAATACGGAGAAACAGCATGTTCGAATCGGCAGAACTGGGACACCACCTCGACAAGGACCGGTACGGCGAAATCGAGCCCGGCCTGCGGGCAGCACTGCTGGACGTGCAGTACGAACTGAAGGAGCGCGCCGACACGCCGGTCATCGTGCTGATCAACGGCATGGACGGTGCCGGGCGCAGCGAAACGCTGTCGCTGCTGAATACCTGGCTGGACCCGCGCATCGTCGAAGTCAGTGCCCAGACCCACGTTTACACCGACCTCGTCGACGAGGCGACCGAACGCCCGTGGATGTGGCGCTACTGGAATGCCTTGCCGGCCCGCGGGCGCATCGGCGTGTTCATCGGCACCTGGTATTCGGACATCCTGTTCGGCCACGTCTACGGCACCCTGAGCGAAACCCAGGTCCGGCTGGCCCTCGACGAAGTGCTGATGTTTGAAAAACAGCTGGTGGCCGAAGGCGCCGTACTGGTCAAGTTCTGGATGCACCTGTCGAAAAACGGCCAGAAAAAACGCCTGAAAGCACTGGAAAAAGACCCGGCCACCCACTGGCGCGTCAGTGCCCGTGACTGGCAGCACCACAAGGACTACGACCGCATCCGCGACCAGGCCGAACGCATCCTGCGCCTGACCGGCACCGCTGAAGCACCATGGGTGGTGGTGGACGGCACCGACAGCAATTTCCGCGACATCACCGTGGCCCAGACCCTGCTCAACACCATCCGCAGCCGGCTGGATTCGCCGCTGACGCCGCCCAACGATGCGCCGCCGCTGTTGCCGCCGATCGACAACCTGATGCTGCTCGACACACTGCAACTCGACCAGCCGCTGGAAAAATCCGCCTACAAGAACCAGCTGGCCGAACTGCAGTCGCGGCTGGCCAAGCTGATCCGCAGCCCCGCCTTTGCCTCCCATTCGCTGGTGATGGTGTTTGAAGGCAACGATGCAGCGGGCAAAGGAGGAGCCATCCGCCGCATCACGTCGGTGCTCGACCCGCGCCGCTACCGCGTGGTGGCCGTGGCCGCCCCGACCGAAGAAGAACGGGCCAAACCGTGGCTGTGGCGCTTCTGGCGCCATATTCCGCGCCGCAGCAACATCACGGTGTTCGACCGCAGCTGGTACGGCCGCGTACTGGTCGAGCGTGTAGAGGGGTTTTGCCGCGAGCCGGACTGGATGCGTGCCTACGGCGAAATCAACGACTTTGAAATGCAGCTCTACTATGGCGGCGCCATCGTGGTGAAGTTCTGGCTGGCCATTTCGCCCGACGAACAGCTCAAGCGCTTCAAGGCGCGCGAGGACACCGGCTTCAAGCGCTACAAGATCACTGACGAAGACTGGCGCAACCGCGAGCGCTGGAACGACTACCGGGTGGCAGTCTGCGACATGATCGACCGCACCAGCACGCAAAATGCCCCCTGGACGCTGGTCGAAGCCAACAACAAGTACTACGCCCGCATCAAGGTGCTGCAAACCGTCTGCGAAGCCATCGAAACGCGCATCGACAACAGCAAGAAGCTTGTCGGCAAGGGCGACTATCCGGAGCTGGGTTCCGTCTGGGGCAAGCGCAACAACGGCTGACAGCTCACGCGGAGGGCGTCACCTGCCGGGCACGCCCCGCGCTCGCACCGGCCATGCAACCTGACGGCAGTCCGGGCTGGCCGTCCGCCTTGCCGGGGTTCTCGGGCCGGCCACGCACGAGATGGCCGGGCCTGTCATGCCGGTGGCAGTTGCCACCAGTCTCACCCCTGACGCATGCCGCGACCGACAAACACCAGGATCAGGGTGGCAACCGGCCCCAGCAGGAGCGACACCAGAAACCACACCCAGCCCGGCCGGTCCTTGCACTGCGCCAGATTGGCGTTGATCAGCGCCAGCGTCCCCCAGCCCACCACGTACGATGAATCCATGCTGCCTCCCCTGTCCGGTGACCTGATGGCTTCACTGTAGATCGCCACGGCCGCCTGCGGCTTTGCGGTCGGTCAAACGTCAGGATTCGTCCGCCGGCGGCGTCTGGCGCTTGGCCGCCAGCATGCTTTTCAGCCCGGCCAGCCGCGCCTTGCCTTCTTCGCGCGTCATTTGCGGCGCCTGGCCGGGCTTGCCGTGATAGCGGACATCGTCCTCGCCGATCTCGGCAATGAAGCGCGACGGCTCGGCAAACACCCACTCGCCGGCGCGCTTGCGCTTGACGCAGTGGCTGATGGTCAACGAGCGCTGTGCACGGGTAATGCCGACGTACATCAGCCGGCGCTCTTCCTCGACCATGCCGGTATCGATCGACTCCTGGTGCGGCAGGATGCCTTCCTCGCAGCCGATCAGGAATACGTGCGGATACTCCAGCCCCTTGGAGGCATGCAGGGTCGACAGCCGCACCACGTCAGGCTCTTCTTCGCCCTCGCGTCCCTCCAGCAGGGTGATGAGCGCAATGGTCTGCGCCAGTTCGATCAGGTTCTTGCCGTCAGCTTCCGCTTTGCGGGCGATCCATGCCACCAGGTCCTGCACGTTTTTCCACTTGGTTTCGGCCGGACGCGGTTCCTCGCTGTCATAGAGCCAGTGCTCGTACTGGATGGCAGCCAGCATTTCCTGCAACAGCGCTCCGGCCGGCTCGCGCACGGCCCGCCATGCCATGCGCTCCACGAAGCCGGCAAATTCGGCCAGCCCTTCGCGCTGCGCTGCCGGCACCCGTTCGGCAAAGCCGACTTCGCGGCAGGCGGCAAACAGCGACACGTGCCGTTCGCCGGCATGGCTGCCCAGCCGCTCCAGCGTCACGTTGCCGATACCGCGTTTCGGGGTGGTCACGGCCCGGATGAAGGCCGGGTCGTCGTCCGGATTGACCAGCAGGCGCAGGTAGGCCAGCACGTCCTTGATTTCGGCCCGGTCGAAAAACGACTGTCCGCCGGAAATGGCGTAGGGAATCTTGTGCTCGCGCAGCGCTTCTTCGATTAGGCGCGCCTGGTGGTTGCCGCGATACAGCACGGCGTAGTCGGCAAACCGGGTGCGGTTTTCAAACTTGTGGGCCAGCAGGCGGGTGGCCACCATGCCGGCTTCGCTGGCGTCATCCTTGCACTGCACCACATGGATCGGCTCGCCAAGGCCGAATTCGCTCCACAACTGCTTTTCAAACAGCTTGGGATTGTT
Source organism: Laribacter sp. (assembly GCA_018055005.1). Lineage (GTDB taxonomy): Bacteria > Pseudomonadota > Gammaproteobacteria > Burkholderiales > Aquaspirillaceae > Laribacter. The sequence continues at coordinate 16,754 of JAGPIM010000025.1, read as the reverse complement.
GGCGATCACGCTGTTGGCAGCGCGCAGGATGCGGGCGGTGGAACGGTAGTTCTGCTCCAGCTTGATGACGTGCAGGCGCGGAAAATCCTGCCGCAGCTGGGCGAGGTTTTCGACGTTGGCACCGCGCCAGGCGTAGATCGACTGGTCGTCGTCACCGACGGCGGTGAACATGCCGCGCACGCCGGACAACAGCTTGACCAGTTCGTACTGGCAGGTGTTGGTGTCCTGGTATTCGTCGATCAGCAGGTAGCGCAGCTTGCCCTGCCAGCGCGCCAGCGCCTCGGCATCCCGGCGGAACAGCATGACCGGCAGGCGGATCAGGTCGTCAAAGTCCATCGCCTGATAGGCCAGCAGCGTGTCCTGGTAGCTCAGGTACACGCGGGCGCAGGCCTGCTCGAAATCGTTCCGGCTGTCGGTCAGGGCAGACTCGGGAGCCACGAGGTCGTTTTTCCAGCGCGAAATCTGCCCTTGTACCCGCCGGATTTCGTCCTTGCTGGTGGTGTGCAGGATGTCGGCGATGATCTTGGTGGCGTCGGCGCTGTCGAGGATGGAAAAGCGCGGCTTGTAGCCGACGTGCTGCGCTTCCTGGCGCAGCATCATCAGGCCCAGCGAGTGAAAGGTGCTGACGGTCAGCCCGCGCAGTTCGTCGGCCGACAGGAGCTTGCCCACCCGTTCCAGCATCTCGCGCGCTGCCTTGTTGGTGAAGGTGATGGCGGCGATGTTGCGGGCGCTGAAGCCGCCTTCGCGGATCAGGTAGGCGATCTTCTGCGTGATGACCCGCGTCTTGCCGCTGCCGGCCCCGGCCAGCACCAGCAGCGGGCCGTCGAGGTAGCGGATCGCCGCACGCTGCGGCGGATTGAGTTGGGCAAGCGACATGGCAGGGCTTTCAACGCAAGGCACGGAACAAGGGCCGCTGATTGTAACGCCAGCCCGCCACGCCAGCAGGCCGGAGCGGTACACGGTACACTCGCTGCATCTTTTTTCATCCGTGCACGTGCATCATGGCTACTTACGCCATCGGCGACATCCAGGGGTGTTTCACCCAGTTCCAGCAGCTTTTGCAGCGCATCGGCTTTTCCCCGTCACGCGACCGCCTGTGGCTGACCGGCGACCTGGTCAACCGTGGCCCGGATTCGCTGGCCATGCTGCGCTGGGCGTTCGAACACCAGGATTCGCTGACGCTGACGCTGGGCAACCATGACCTGCACCTGCTGGCGGTCAGCCAGGGCTACGGACGCCTCAAGCCGGGCGACACGCTGGCACCGATCCTTGAGGCCGCAGACGGCAAGGTGCTGCTCGACTGGCTGCGCCTGCAACCCCTGATGGTGCTCGATGAAGGCTACGCCATGGTGCACGCCGGGCTGCTGCCGGCCTGGACCCTGGACCAGGCGCTGGACCTCGCCACCGAGGTGGAGGACTGGCTGGGCGGCCCACGCTGGCGCGAGTTTTTTGCCCGGATGTACGGCAACAAGCCGGCCCGCTGGGACGACAGCCTCACCGGTATCGACCGCCTGCGCATGATCGTCAATGCCATGACCCGGCTGCGGCTGATCAACCGCCAGGGCGACATGGACTTTGCCTTCAAGGGCGAACTGGCCGATGCCCCTCCCGATCTGCTGGCATGGTTCGACGCGCCGCGTGCGCGCTGGCAGGAAGCCGGCATCCCACTGGTGTTCGGCCACTGGTCGGCGCTCGGCCTGCATGTCGACGGCCGGGCCATCGGCCTCGATACCGGCTGCCTGTGGGGCGGCCAGCTGACCGCGCTCAGGCTGTCTGATCGGCAGCTATTCCAGCAGGCATGTCCAGTGACTCGTCCGATTCAGCCGCCGGCAGCTTGAGCGCACCGGCTATGCGCGAATAGGCCGTCAGCGCCAGCTGGTGACGCGACTGGTTGACCGCAGGGTACGCCGGCGGAAAGTGCAGCTCGACTTCGGTACTGCGCTCGCCGGCCAGCCGCCACACCGAGCCCAGGAAACTGACGCCGTCGATGTAGGCTGCGGCTTCCGATACCCGGCCATGGGCATCGAGATAGCGGATCGCCACCGGCCGGATCAGGCTGCCGGCCACCCGGGCCGATTCGAACAGTGACGCCTTGAACGGCAGCAGGCCCTGCCCGTCGCTGGTCGTCCCTTCGGGAAACACCGCCATGGCGTCCCCTTCCAGCATGGCATTGGCCAGCATCTGGTTGACGCGCATGGCGTCGCGCCGTGATGCCCGCTCGATGTAGAGCGTACCGGCGCGGGTCACCAGCCAGCCGACCACCGGCCAGCGGCGGATTTCGCTCTTGGCCACAAAGCGGGTCGCCGACACGCTCTGGATGGCAAAAATGTCGAGCCAGGAAACGTGGTTGGCCACGAAAAAGCTGTTGGCGCAGATCATTTCGGGCGGCTCGCCCTCGACGCGCACGTGTGCGCCCAGGATCGACAGCAGGCGGTGTCCCCAGTCGCGGGCAGCATGTGCGCGCCCGGCCCGGTTCAGGCGGCCATAGCGGCCGGATACCAGCACAAGGCCGCGAAACAGATGCACCACCAGCCGGCAGATGCGCCACAGGCGGACAGGAAGGGAAACAGTGGATTTCATGGCTGAACGATAACGGGAATCCTGACACGCCGCCAAATCGCGGCGCTCAACGCTGGCAGGCCTGACAGAAAAACGTCGAGCGCTGGCCCAGCCGGCAGCGCTCGATCAGGCCGCCGCAACGGGGACAGGCCTGGCCTTGGCGGCCGTACACGGCGTAGTCCTGCTGGAAATAGCCGGGCTTGCCGATGGCATCACGGAAATCGCGCAGGGTACTGCCGCCGGCGGCAATGGCCCGCGCCAGCGTGTGCCTGACCGACTGCACCAGCTGCCCGGCCTCGTCCGGTGTCAGCGACAGCGCGGGCCGGCGCGGGTCGAGCCCGGCATCGAACAGGCTTTCGTTGGCATAGATGTTGCCGACGCCGACCACCACGGCATTGTCCATCAGCGCCACTTTCAGCGCCTGCCGCCGCCCGGCCAGCGCGTGCAGCAGGCCGGTGGCGTCAAACCCGTCCGACAGCGGCTCCGGCCCCAGCCGGCTGAGGAGCGGATGGCTATCGGGCGGCCCCAGGTGCCAGAGCACGGCACCGAAGCGGCGCGGGTCGTGGTAACGCACCAGATGTCCGTCATCGAGGATGAAATCGAGGTGGTCGTGCTTTTGCGGCGGCGTGTCGTCCGGCAGGACCCGCACCGAACCGGACATGCCCAGGTGCACGATCAGCCACTGCTCGTGCCCGAAGCCGATCAGCAGGTATTTGGCCCGCCGTTCGACGGTGCGGACCTCCAGCCCCGCCAGCTTTGCGGAGAGGTCGGGGTCCACCGGCCAGCGCAGGCGCGGCTCGCGCACCGTGACGGCCTTGATCTGCCGGCCGGTCAGGTGCGGCGTCAGTCCGGCACGGACAGTTTCGACTTCGGGCAATTCGGGCATGAGGGTCTCCACACTCGGACAGGGCGCTGCATGATAGCTCACCCCTCCATCCTGACCGCGATGGAACGCGCCTGCGTGTTATGCTGAGAGCACTACGCGTGTACGCCGTTTATCCAGTCAGAACACTCCATGAATGTCACTCGTCCGGCCCTGGGAATCCTGTTAGCCAGCCTGCTCGCAGCCTGTTCGGCCATTCGGCCGCCGGCCCCGGCCGCATCTGCCCCGGTCCCTGCTCCCAGGCCTTCCACCGAAGATAGCGACGAATCGCGCCTGCCGCGCCTGGAGCTCGACGAGCGCATCCTCTTCAGCGTGGTGGCCGGTGAAATCGCCGGCCAGCGCGGCCACACCGGCGCAGCCGCAGGCACCTTCCTCGAGCTGGCCGAGGAAACCCGCGACCCGCGCCTTGCCCGGCGGGCGGCCGAGATGGCGCTGATCAGCGGCAACCTCAACCAGGCCATTTCCTCGCTCTCGCTCTGGAGTGCACTGGACCCCGAATCGCAACTGGCCCGCCAGCAGCTGGCGCTGGCCCTGGTGCGTGCCGGCCGGCTGGCCGATGCCCGGCCGTTGCTTGATTTCCTGCTCAATTCGCCGGCGACCGCCGCGCCGCTGTTCGGCCAGCTGGCCGCACTGGCGCCGCGCCAGCCCGACAAGACCGAGGCACTGGACGTGGTGCGTGAACTGGCAGGCCGTTATCCCAAGCTGCCCGAGTCACGCTTTGCCCTCGCTGCTGCCGCCACCGAAGCCGGTGCGGATGACGAGGCCGATGCCGCCATCCGCGAGCTGGCACGCCTGTCGCCCGACTGGGCCGTGCCGGTGCTGTGGCGGGTCGAGCGCCTGCGCACGCAGGAGCCGGCACATGCAGTGGATTTCCTTGCCAGCGCGCTGGCCGACCGGCCGCAAGCCTCGATCGATCTGCAACTGGCATATCCGCGCCTTCTGGTGGCGGAAAAACGCTACGACGAAGCACGCACCTCGTTTGCCGTGCTGGCAAAACAGGCGCCGGACCATCCTGACATCCTCTACGCGCTCGGCATCCTGGCCATCGAACAGCAGGATTACGACACCGCCGAGCAGGACCTGCAGGCCGCCCTGCAAAAAGGCTACCGCGATCCCGACTTCATCCACCTGACCCTCGGCCAGCTGGCCGAAGAGCGCGGCTTGCCCGAAGCGGCCAGCGCGCACTATCTCGCCGTCAAGTCCGGCCGCCACTATCCGTCTGCCCAGGGACGACTGGCAGGACTGGAAGCGAAACAGGGCAAGCTGGAATCGGGCCTTGCCCGGCTGGAGCAGCTGGCACTGCAGACCGGCGGCAAAGGTGCCGAACTGGAGGTCTTGCGTGCCCAGCTGGCCCGCGATGCCGGCCAGCGCGAACGCGCCTACCGCATGCTGGGCAGTGCGCTCAAGCGCTATCCGCAGTCCTACCTGCTGTGGTTCGAGCGCGGCATGCTGGCCGACCAGCTCGACCGGCCGCTGGATGCAGAAAAGAACCTGCGCCAGGCCCTGCGCCTGGAGCCGGAAAACGCCATGGCCCAGAATGCACTGGGCTACATGCTGGCCAACCGGGGCGTCAAGCTCAAGGAAGCGCGCAGCCTGATTGAAAAGGCTGTCAGGCAGGAGCCGGACAACGGCATGATCCTCGACAGCATGGGCTGGGTAGAATTCCGGCTCGGCCGCTATCCTCAGGCGCTGGAATGGCTGGAAAAAGCCTATCGCCGCCTGCCGGACGGCGAAATTGCGGCCCATATCGTGGAAACGCTGATCAAGCTTGACCGTCCGGACGAGGCTCGCAGCCGTGCAGCCCAGGCCTTGCAGGACCATGCCGACCATGAAGTGCTTACCGGCACGCTCAAACGCCTGAAACTCGCGCCATGATGAAACTGCTGTCCCGCAGCCTGATGCTGCTGTGCCTGCTGGGGCTGGCGGCCTGCGCCCAGTTGCGCCCGGTATCCATGCCCGTGGTCGAAGGCCAGGGTGAACCGACAGACTTCCGGCTGGAAGGCCGCCTTGCCGTCCGTGCCGACGGCAAGGGCTATTACGCCAACTTTGACTGGCTGCGCCGCCAGGGGGATGACGACATCGCCATCCTCAACCCGCTGGGACAGATTCTCGCGACCCTGACGCGCGAAAACGGTCTGGTCTGCCTGCGGGAAAAAGACCGTCAGCGCTGCGCTGACGACACCGAAACACTGACCCGCGAAACCCTTGGCTGGCCACTGCCGCTCGACAACCTCGGCTGGTGGATTGCCGGCCAGCCGGCGCCCGGGCCATGGCGGCCGATCACCGGCGGTTTTGAACAGAATGGCTGGAGCATCAAGGCCGAAGAACCGGCCGAGACACCCGACGGCCCGCGCCCGCGGCGCGTGATCCTGACCCGCGGCCCCCAGCTGGAAATCCGCTTTGCCCTCAACGCCTGGCAGCCTGCGCGCTGACCGGCCTCTTCGCTGCCTTCGCTTGCCATGACGTATCGACGCTTTCCGGCTCCGGCCAAACTGAACCTGACACTGAGCGTGGTGGGCCGCCGCGCCGACGGCTACCACCTGCTGGAAACCGTGTTCCGTTTCATCGATCTGTGCGATGACATCGAACTGGCCGTGCGCACGGACGGCGCCATCGTGCTGGAAACGCCTCTGCCCGGCGTGCCACCCGACAGCGACCTCACGGTCCGGGCAGCCCGGGCGCTGCAACAGGCCAGCGGCAGCCCGCTGGGTGCCAGCATCCGCGTGACCAAACGCATCCCCATGGGTGGCGGGCTGGGAGGCGGCAGCTCGGATGCGGCTACGGTCCTGCTGGCATTGAACCGGCTGTGGGGTTGTGACTACCCGCGGGAAACGCTGCAGGCCATCGGCCTGACGCTGGGAGCCGACGTGCCGGTGTTCGTGTTCGGGGAAGCGGCCTTTGCCAGCGGAATCGGAGAAGAATTAACACCTTGCGAAGTTCCGGATGCCTGGTACGTCGTGCTGGATCCGGGTGTATCCGTACCCACCGCGAAAATTTTTTCATCCGCACTGTTGACACGCAATTCGCCCATCTCCATAATGCGAAGCCTCTCGGGGGCAACGAAACGCAGAAACGATCTGCAAGCTGTTGTTTTCCAAGAATTTCCGCAGGTTGCAAAGTGTCATGAACGGCTCAGCGAATTCGGTGATGCACTCATGACAGGGTCAGGAAGCTGTGTCTTTCTGGAATGCCCGGACGAGCAGCATGCACGGACAGTTTACCGTTCGGTGTCGCAGGATTACCGGGGGTTTGTAGTCAAGGGACTGCAACACCATCCGTTCTGCGGGATCGAGTAAAGGTTACTGGGGAGTCGCCAAGTGGTAAGGCACCGGATTTTGATTCCGGCATTCGTAGGTTCGATCCCTACCTCCCCAGCCACAATACAACTTCCAATTCGACGAATGTGAAGCCAAGCGTGTAAGTTAAAGCTGACTTACACGCTTTTTGTTTGTCTTGATCGGAACGCACCATGGCCGCCTACGATAGCTTGATGGTCTTTACCGGGACCGCCAATCCGGAGCTCGCGCAAAACGTCGTCAAACACCTCGACATTACTCTGGGGCGCGCCGACGTCGGCCGCTTCAGCGATGGTGAAGTCGCCATCGAGCTCCTCGAAAACGTGCGCGGACGCGACGTTTTCGTCCTGCAGTCGACCTGTGCGCCGACCAATGACAACCTGATGGAAATCCTGACCATGGTCGACGCCCTCAAGCGCGCATCGGCCGGCCGGATCACCGCAGCCATCCCCTACTTCGGCTATGCCCGCCAGGACCGCCGTCCGCGCTCGGCCCGCGTGCCGATCACGGCCAAACTGGTCGCCAACATGCTCACCAGCGCCGGCATTGACCGCGTACTGACCGTTGACCTGCATGCCGACCAGATCCAGGGCTTCTTCGACATCCCGGTGGACAACATCTACGCCACCCCGGTGCTGCTCAAGGACATCCAGAGCCAGCACATCGAAAACCTGACCGTGGTCAGCCCGGACATCGGCGGCGTGGTGCGTGCCCGCGCCATGGCCAAGGCACTCGGCGCGGATCTTGCCATCATCGACAAGCGCCGCCCCAAAGCCAACGTGGCCGAAGTGATGAACATCATCGGTGACATCCAGGGCCGGACCTGCCTGATCGTCGACGACATGATCGATACCGCCAACACCCTCTGCAAGGCCGCTGCCGCCCTCAAGCAGAAGGGTGCCGCCCGCGTGCTGGCCTACGCCACCCACGCCGTGCTGTCCGGCCAGGCCGTCGAGCGCATCCGCACCTCGGAAATCGACCAGGTTGTCGTGACCGACACCATCCCGACTTCGCCGGAAGCCGCTGCCTGTCCGAACATCCGCGTGGTATCGATCGCCGGCCTGCTGGCCGAAACGCTGCGCCGCATCAACAACGAAGAGTCGGTCAGCTACCTCTTTATGGAATGATTCCGGCGCCACGCCCCGGGCGTGGCGTCACCCGACACCGGCTGGTCGCGGCCGGCGTCTTTTTTGACCTCTGGAGTTTTTCATGACCATCGAAATCCAAGCCCAACAGCGTGCCGATCAGGGTTCGAGTGCGAGCCGCCGCCTGCGTCGCGCTGGCGTGGTACCGGGCGTTGTCTACGGTGCCGGCAAGGCCGCCGTTGCCATCAGCTTCGACCACAACACCCTCTACTACTCGCTGCAAAAAGAAGGCTTCCACAGCAGCATCCTCAGCCTGGTAATCGACGGCGTGGCCGAACAGGTGTTCGTGCGCGACGTACAAATGCACGCCTTCAAGCCGCAAGTCCAGCACATCGACTTCCAGCGCGTTGACGCCAACACCGTCATCGAAGCCAAGGTACCGTTCAAGTTCGTCAACGGCGAAATCTCCCCGGCCGTGAAGATGAACGGCAAGATCATCGGTCACCTGCTGAACGCTGCCGTGGTGCGCTGCCTGCCGGCCAACCTGCCGGCCGCAATCGAAGTCGACCTGTCCACCCTGGTCGCCGGCGAATCCGTGCACCTGTCCAGCATCAAGCTGCCGGAAGGCGTGGAATTTGCCTCGCTGCGCAGCGGCAAGGACCTGTCGGTCGCCCGCGCCTGATCCGCGCAAGGCTTCCGCCTCCAGACGGCTCGCGCTCCGGCGCGGGCCGTTTTGCCATCTTCAATGTGACCATTCGCATGAGCGCCATCCGTCTGATCGTCGGGCTCGGCAACCCCGGCCCCGAATATGCTGCCACCCGCCACAATGCCGGCGCCTGGTTCACCGACCAGGTGGCCCGCCGCGAGCACGCCACGCCACGCCTGGAATCCAAGTTTTTCGGACTTTACGCCCGCTCGGGCGAACTGCACCTCGTGTGGCCGCAAACCTACATGAACGCCTCGGGCAAAAGCGTGGCTGCCGTCGCCCGCTTCTACAAGATCCTGCCCGAGGAAATCCTCGTCGTGCATGACGAGCTCGACCTGCCGCCCGGCAGCGCCCGCTTCAAGAAAGGCGGAGGCCACGGGGGACACAACGGTCTGCGCGACATCCACTCGGCCCTGGGCACGCCGGACTACTGGCGCCTGCGCATCGGCATCGGCCATCCGGGCGACAAGAGCCAGGTGGCGCATTTCGTACTGAAGCCCCCGCGCAGCGAGGAGCAGTCGCTGATCGACATCGCCATCGGCCACGCGCTGGATACGTTGCCTGACGTGCTCCGCGGCGATTTTCCCGCAGCGATGAAAACCCTGCATACCGCCGCCAGGTAACACAATCCGGCCAGGCAGCATTCCGCCCTGCCTGCGGGCAGCATCACCGGCAAGCGGATGTGCTTCTGCTCCGATCAGCACGACCACGACCGTTTGCTGTTTGCTGTTTGCTGTTTGCTGTTTGCTGTTTGCTGTTTGCCGGCACCGTACACGCTCCCCCCCGGACAGCCAGACATGGAAAAGGCGCCCCTTGCAGGACGCCTTTTCTGCTTTTGCCACCCGGCCGGATTCAGCCGACGCGCAGCAGTTCCACCTCGAACACCAGCGTGGCATTGGGCGGAATCACGCCGCCGGCCCCGCGGGCGCCGTAGCCGAGTGCCGCCGGAATGGTCAACTTGCGCTTGCCGCCTTCTTTCATGCCGGCCACACCTTCGTCCCAGCCCTTGATCACGTGCCCGGCACCCAGCGGAAAGCTGAACGGCTGGGCACGGTCCACGCTGGAATCAAACTTGCGCCCGTCGGTCAGCCAGCCAGTGTAGTGCACGGTGACTTCCTGCCCCTTGACCGCTTCGGCCCCCTGCCCCACGGACAGTTCTTCAATCACCAGGCCGCTGGCCGTCGTCATGCTGCTCATGCTGTTGCCTCCTTGTCAGTCAGGTTGCTGATTGTAGTGTCTGCCACGCTGGCTATAAATCGAATTCAGAGGCCTCTTTCGTGAAAGGCATGTCATGGATATCCCGCATGAACCGCTCCGCCCGGCCCTGCCTGCCGTCCGTCGGGTCAGTGCACTCGCCCCCCTTGGCTGGTGCCTGCACGCCCTGACCGACCTGCAACGGGCATGGCTGCCGGCCCTGTTTTACGGCGTGGCCTTTGTGGTCATGGGATTCCTGCTGTTCGGCCTGTTTGCCCGCTCGCCGGTGATGGTGATGACACTGTCGGCCGCCTTCCTGCTGCTGGGGCCGTTCCTGGCCGCCGGGCTCTATGCCATTGCCCGCGACCTCGAACGTACCGGCACGGCATCGCTGCGGGTGTCGCTGACGGCATGGCGCGGCAATGTGCAGTCCGTCACCCTGTTTGCCGCACTGCTCGCCATCATGACCTTCATCTGGTTCCGGATATCCCTGCTGGTCTTCGCCCTGTTTGTCACCGGACCGCTGCCGACACTGGACGGCCTGCTGACGCAGATGTTCGCACCGGCCGACGCCACTTTCCTCGTGCTGTGGTTCGGCATCGGGCTGGCTTTTGCCGTGCTGGTGTTCGTGGTCAGCGTGGTGTCGATCCCGATGATGATCGACCGCGATGTCGATGCGGTCAGCGCCATGCTGGTCAGCCTGCGGGCCGTGCGGGCCAACCTGCCGGCCATGCTGGTCTGGGCCGTCCTGCTGGCAGGACTGGCCCTGACCGGATTTGCCAGCGCCACACTGGGACTGGCCGTCACCATGCCGATCGCCGGACTGGCCAGCTGGCACGCCTACCGCGACCTGGTGGCCAGTTGAGCCCGCCGGCGGGAAGCAAGGGCATTCCCATGCCCGTCCTTGCGGGCGGGGCAAGCGGACGTGGCATAATCGCCGCACCATGACGATATCCGCTGCCTCCTCCCTGCCCGCCCACGGCCTGCCCATCAGTGCCGTCGAGCGCGAAACCGGCATTCCCAAGGACCTGCTGCGCATGTGGGAGCGCCGCTACGGCTTTCCGCTGCCGGGGCGGGACGAACACGGCGACCGGGTGTATCCGCGCGAGCAGATCGACAAGCTGCGGCTCCTGCGCCGGCTGATGGATCTGGGCTTCCGGCCGGGCAAGATCGTGCACATGGAGACGGACGAACTTGACGCCCTGTTTGCGCGCCAGCCGGCGCGCCCGGCGCCGCCGGCACTGGTGCAGTCGGACATCGTGCGCCTGCTGCGCGGCGACGATCCGGTCGCCGTGCGCGATGCCCTGCAAATGCAGCTGGCCGTACAGGGCCTGCGTACTTTCGTGAGCGACACCCTCGCCCGCAACAACGAAGACATCGGGGCCGCCTGGATGCGTGGCGAAATCGAGGTGTTCGAAGAGCACCTCTATACCGAAATGGTCAGCCGCCTGCTGCGCGAGACACTGGTGCGCCTGCAACTGCCGGTCCGGCCGCCCCGCGTGCTGCTGACCACCTGCCCGGGCGAGCAGCACTCGCTGGGCCTCCTGATGGTGGAAGTCATGCTGCGGCTGGCCGGCTGCGACACCCTGTCGTTTGGTGCCGACATGCCGTTTTCCGACATCGGCCGCGCCGCCACCCGCCTGCAAAGCCAGATCGTGGCACTGTCTTTCTCGTCGGCTTACGCCGGTGAACCGCTGGAAGCCGTGCAGGCGCTGCGGCCACACCTGCCGGCCGGCACGGATATCTGGATGGGCGGCTCGGGCTGCCGCCTGCCGGAACTGCCGGAAGGCGTGCAGGTCATCCGCGACTTCGCCACGCTGGAAGGCCAGGTGGCACAGTGGCGCCACAGCCACGGACTGGATGCAGCCGGAGGGCCGGCAGCGGCTTGACCTGCCTCAAGGGGCACCCGGAACGGTTTTGCTACCCTCGGTGGCATTTATCCGTCCTTGGCGACTCATTGTCCTCATGCCCCGACCTCCCGAACTTGTCTGTCCTGCGGGGAGTCTCCCCGCGCTCAAGGCTGCCATCGACAACGGTGCCGACACCGTCTACATGGGGCTCAAGAACAACACCAACGCCCGCAATTTTGCCGGCCTGAATTTTGACGAAAAGGCCGCCCGCGAAGGCATCGCCTATGCCCATGCCCGCGGCCGCAAGGTGCTGATGGCCATCAACACCTACGCCCAGGCCGGTGAAACCGCCAAGTGGCACCGTGCCATCGACGAGGCAGCTGCGCTTGGCGTCGATGCCGTCATCCTCGCCGACCTCAGCCTGCTCGACTACGCACACCGCACCCACCCGCAGTTGCGCCTGCACCTGTCGGTGCAGGGTTCGGCCACCAGCTACGAAGCCATCAACTTCTGCCGCGAGCAGTTCAACATCCAGCGAGCCGTACTGCCGCGCGTGCTGACGCTCGACCAGGTCCGCCACGTGATCGAAAACACCGAGGTCGAAATCGAGGTATTCGGCTTTGGCAGCCTGTGCGTCATGGTCGAAGGACGCTGCCTGCTGTCCAGCTACGCCACCGGCGAATCGCCCAATACCCACGGCGTCTGCTCGCCGGCCAAGTTCGTGAAGTGGGAAAAAACCGAGCGCGGCACCGAGGCCCGCCTCAACGGCATCCTGATCGACCGCTACGGACGCGACGAGCCGGCCGGCTATCCGACCCTGTGCAAGGGCCGCTTTGACGTCTGTGACGACACGTACTACGCACTGGAAGAACCGACCAGCCTCAACGTGCTCGACATGCTGCCGCAGCTGATCGACATCGGTGTCGCCGCCCTCAAGGTCGAAGGACGCCAGCGCAGCCCGGCCTACGTCGCCCAGGCAACCCGCGTGTTGCGCGCCGCCCTTGACGCCGCCGCTGCCGAAGGACCGCGTTTCAGCGTCCGCCCGGCCTGGCAGGCAGAGCTTGGCAAGCTGGCCGAAGGCCAGCAACAGACGCTGGGTGCCTACAACCGCCCGTGGAAATAATCTGCGACCGGGCGCAAGCCCGCGCTACCGACTCGACACTCATGCAAATTTCTCTAGGCCCCCTGTTGTTCTTCTGGCCGCGCGACCAGGTCATGCGCTTTTACGCCGAGGTTGCCGCCAGCCCCGACATCGACATCGTCTATCTGGGCGAAACCGTCTGCTCGCGCCGCCAGCAGCTGCGTACCGACGACTGGATCGGGCTGGCACGCGACCTGGCCGACGCCGGCAAGGAAGTGGTGCTGTCGGCCCAGGCGCTGCTGGAAAGCGAATCCGACCTCAAGCGCCTGCGCCAGCTGATCGACGCCACCAGCTTTGCCATCGAAGCCAACGACCTCGGTGCCCTCAGGCTTGCCCGGGCCGCCGGCCGCGACGTGGTGGCCGGCCCGCACCTCAATCTTTACAACGAAGACTCGCTGGCCTTCCTCGCCCGCCTGGGCGTCAAGCGCTGGGTGCCGCCGGTGGAAATGCCGCGTGAACGGGTGGCCCGCGTGCTGCAACAGCGCCCGGACGGCCTGAGCTGCGAAGTCTTTGCATGGGGCCGCCTGCCGCTGGCGTTTTCTGCCCGCTGCTTTACCGCCCGCTACTACACGCTCAACAAGGACGACTGCCAGTTCCGCTGCATGGAGCACCCCGACGGCCTGCCGCTCGACACGCGCGAGGGGCAGGGCTTCCTGACCATGAACGGCATCCAGACCATGTCCGGTGCCGTGATGAACCTGGGGGCAGAGCTGCCGCAACTGGCAGCCAGCGGGGTCGACATCGCCCGCATCAGCCCGCAGTCGCAAGATACGCTGGCTGTTGCAGCGGCCTTCCGGCGCGCCAGCACCGGATCGGTGGACGCCGACTTTGCCATGCTGGCCCACGCTCCGCTCTGCAATGGCTACTGGCACGCCAAAGCCGGCATCGACCTGACCTGAGGACCGCGCATGAACATCCCCGATTTCACCGTCCCGGCACCGCTGGCCGGCCTGCACCGCATGCTGCCCAAGCGGCCGCCGTCCATGGCACTGGCTGCTGCGCTGAATCTGGCTGCCGGCCGTGGCGTACTGCCGGTCGATACCGTGGCCCTGCTCGAAGGACGCAGTTTCGTGGTCGAGGCCACCGATGCCGCGATCAGCGCCTGCTTTACCGTACACAACGGCAGCTTTTCGGCCATCGACCGCCCCGAGACACCCGACCTCTACTTTGGTGCCAAGGCCTGCGACTTTGCCCGGCTGGCACTGCGCGAAGAAGATCCGGACACGCTGTTTTTCTCGCGTCGCCTCGATATCGAGGGGGACACCGAGCTGGGCCTGATCGTCAAGAACCTGCTCGACAGCATTGATTGGTCCGAAACGCCCTTTGCCCGCTTCATGGCACACTGAGCGGCCTCTCTCCTGCCAGGCGCCCCGGTCATGCCGGGGCGTTTTTCATGGTGCCGGCCCCTCCGGCCGGATACCCGCACAGCCAGACGGCCGGCTTACAGCCGGCCGTCTCATGGACAAAGAGGGTGTAATACCACACCGTCGTCAGGCGAAATGCACCTTGTTGTCGTCGAAGCTCTTGATGATCGCCAGCGATTCCACCCGGATGCCGTGCGCCTCGATCTTGCTGCGGCCGGGCTGGAAGCCTTTCTCGATCACGATACCCACACCGACCGGCTCGGCGCCGGCCTGGCGCACGATGTCGATCAGACCGCTGGCGGCCGCGCCGTTGGCGAGGAAATCGTCAATGATCAGCACCTGTTCGCCCGGCTGCAGGTAGCGCTTGGAAACGCGCACCTTGTAGGAGGTCTGCTTGGTATACGAGTACACCTCGGATTCGAAAGCCTCGGCATCCAGATTAAGGCTCTGGGTTTTCTTGCCGAACACGACTGGCACAAAACCGAAATACTGGCTGGCAATGGCAGCCACTGCGATGCCGGAGGCCTCGATGGTGAGGATCTTGTCGATTCTGGTACCGGCAAAACGTTCGGCAAACGCCTGGCCGATGTCGTTCATCAGCCGTACGTCAATCTGGTGATTGAGGAAGTTGTCGACTTTGAGGATATGACCGTCGAGCAGACGGCCCTCGTCGATGATTTTGCGCTTGAGGGTTTCCATGATGGAGGGCTGGCGGGGAAACACGATAAAGCGCGCGATTCTACCAAGTGCATACGGGTTACCCCAAGCCTGTCTGGCGGAAATCAGACCAACGACGACAGCTATCCGGCAAAGCCGCCCGGGAACCGGCAAGGTCAGGCTCCCCTGACCCGATCCCTAGCGGAAAATGAACAGCGAAAAGGGGTCAGCTTGCGCTGACCCCTTGAAACTGGTGGCGAATCAGGGATACAAGGAATTTTTCGCGTAACCAATTGATTGACAAGAAATTTGCCATCACAACCTCTTCTTAATGTAGCAGGGTTTTGTAGATATGCATGCACGGATTGTTGTAGTCGTTCCGTAGCCGATAGCCGGCTTTATTTTGCATGGCCCGGCTGGTGACGATTCGTGTTCAGGCTGAACAAGACTTATACAGGTTAGGTGTAACTGTTTTTCCTTTAAATATGGATAATGTAATCGTTTCCGTGAAGGGATAAGCAAAAATATGCCTGCTATCGGCTACCAGTGGCTTGCCAAGGCCTACGATATCGTTCCGGTCCATCCGTTCGCTGTTCAAAGCACCATCGGTAGACAAATTCCTGCCTCACGTCACGCCGAGGCCTACTCAAAGGCCTCGGGACTGATGCCTCGTTGATGGCCCATCGCCGGGGGCTGAAGGATGAGAACTGCCGTCTGAAGAAGATGTACGCCGAGGAGCGGCTCAAAGCCGAAATCGTCAAGGAAGCCCTCGAAAAACAGTGGTGAAGCCATCTCGTCGGCGCGAGATGGCGGTACAGGCAGGATACTGGCGCTGCCGTGCGGATGGCCTGCGCAGCATTCGGTATAAGCGAGACCTGCTACCGTTATCAGGCTAGGCGGTCCGCCGAAAACGAGCAGATCGCGGATTATCTGATCCTGGCTGTGAGTCGCCGAACACCACGTACGGAGTCGACAGCAGGAAGCTGCTGATGCGGTCGAAGACGGCGGTGACAGGTGCGGGCATGCCGGGCTTGGTCCAAAGAGTCGGGTGGCCAATTTGGCCCGATCCCACCTTTTTTTATCAATCAGGCCGCTCCGTGCCGGTCTACGCTTGGACAGTTACCTCAGCCTGATGGAGAGCAAACATGGCAAGCGCCCCGAAACGCGCATTGCTGGTGATCGACGTGCAGAACGAATACGTCACCGGCAACCTGAAGATCGAGTATCCGCCGCTCGACGTTTCCCTGCCTAACATCGTACGTGCGATGGACGCGGCCGAGGCCGCCGGTATCCCGATCGTGATGGTGCAGCAGTTCTTCCCGGCCGGTTTCCCGGTATTCGCGCGCGACAGCGAAGGTGCCAAACTGCACGCATCGGTAGCCGACAAGCACTGGGACCACCTGATCGAGAAGGAACTGGCCAGCGCGCTGACACCCGACACCGGGCTTGCCGCATGGCTGACCAAGCATGGTATCGACACCGTCAGCGTGGTCGGCTACATGACGCACAACTGTGACGACTCGACGGTGCGCATGCTGCAGCACGCGGGTTGGAAGACCGAACTCTTGCACGACGCGGCCGGCTCACTGCCTTACCGCAACGCGATCGGCGAGGCGAGCGCCGAGGAGATCCACCGCGTGTTCACCGTGGTCGCGCATACCGCCTTTGCCACCGTGTTGTCGACCAATGCGTGGGTCGCTGCGGTGGCTGCCGGCGAGGCGCTAGAGATGGACAACGTGTTCTTCTCCAACCAGCGCGCGCTGGGCAAGCTGTAGGTCGGCATGGCGAGAAAGGAGAGTCTGTCGTCAGGGCGGCTTCTCCGAAGCCACCTTCTACAAGAGGCGTAGCAGGTATGGCGGCATGAATGTCTCCGAACTCCATCGCACCCGGATTGGTCTGTCCCGTTCTTCGTGGACACTAACTTAAGGTGGATAATCACCACTTAGGAGCAGTGTCCATGAATAAAACCAGACGTACTTTCCCCGACTCCCTCAAGCGAGAGGCGGTTGAACAGGTACT
>JAGPIM010000150.1 GCA_018055005.1 Laribacter sp. | reverse complement strand
TCGTGACGCACTCGATCGAAGAGTCGATCTACCTGGCAGACCGTATCGTGGTGATGACCTATCGCCCCGGCACGGTCAAGCGCGACCAGCGGGTGACCATGCCGCGCCCGCGCGACCCGGCATCGGCTGAATTCAACGAGCTCAAGCGCGAACTGGGACGGCTGGTGATGGAAGAACAAGAACGCCACGCCGCCGCCGAGCTTCGCCTGGCTGTGGTGGACTGAGTCAAAAAAAGGTCAACCGAGCATATGGATACGGCGCCCCGGCTTGCTTATGATGTCGGGGTTGCCGGCCCTGTTTCCGGTCCCGTCCGTCAGGTAAAGATGCTTCCCTTGCCCGTCACGCGTCGCTGGCGCCATGCACTGCTGCTGCTGCTGGCAGCCTGCTGGGTGGCCTTGGTGCTGTTTACCTATTACTGGTCATTCCAGGCATCGCTGGAGCGCCTGCGCAAAGACTCGGCCCAGCAACTCGATTTTTATGCCGCCAGCCTCAGCAGCACGCTTGAGCGCTACGAGCACCTGCCCGAAGTCCTGGCGCAGGAATCCCGCCTGACCGAAGTGCTGATGCAGCCGGACAGCCCGGAGCGTCAGGCCGCAGCCAACCGGTATCTGTCGGTGGTGGCCCGCTCGGCCCACATCGGCACCGCCTTCCTGCTCGACAGCAAGGGGCTGACGCTGGCTGCCAGCAATGCCGGCACGCCGCAGAGCTTTGTCGGGCACCTGTATACCTTCCGGCCCTACTACCAGATAGCCATGATGGGCCGGACCGGACATTTTTATGGCGTCGGTGCCACCACCGGCGAGCCCGGCTATTTCATTTCTTCTCCGGTCTGGAAAGACGGCCGGATTGCCGGTGTGGTTGTCGTCAAGATGGTGCTGGATTCATTCGAGTCGGCACTGAACCGCAGCGGCCGGCAGCTGGTACTGGCTGATGCTGCTGGCGTGGTTTTCCTCTCGGCCGTGCCCGAATGGCGCTACCGTACCCTGCAACCGGTGCCTGCCGACGTGGCCATGCGGCTCAACAGTACCCGACAGTACGGCGGGCACCCGCTGGAGCCGCTGGCCGGCAATCTGCCAGCCGACCTGTCCCGGTCGCAACTGGTGTCGTTTCCGGCGCTCCAGGATTTCCGGATCCTGTTGCAGGCCCGCCATATCGGGCCCCTGAACTGGAAAATGCTGCTGTTCACCAATCCGTGGCAGGCCCGCCAGACTGCCGGGCTTGAAGCCTCACTGGCCGGTCTGGCCAGTGCCCTGATGGCGGCCATGGCCTATCTGTTCTGGCAACGTCACCGGCGCAAGGCCGAGCGACAGGCCGCAGACAACGAACTGCGGGCAACCCACGCCAGGCTTGAATCGAAAGTGATCGAGCGTACGGCCGAACTCCAGCAGCGGCTGGCACAGCTTGAAGCCACCGAGCGCATCCTGCGTGAAACCCGCGACGACGCCATCCAGGCCGGCAAGCTCGCTGCCCTGGGCCAGATGGCCGCCGGGCTGACGCACGAACTCAACCAGCCACTGGCCGCACTGACTACCCTGTCGGCCAACGCCCGCGTGCTGCTGGCGCGCGACCAGATCGGCGAGGCAAAGGAAAACCTCGACCTGATCGAGCAGACCGCCCAGCGCATGGGGCAGATCATCACCCAGCTCAAGGCCTTTGCCCGCAAGGCACCGGCCGAACTGGCCCCGGTGCGCCTGTCCGAGGCCATCGCCCAGGCCATGTGCCTGATCGGCACGCGGGCACACCGGCTGGGCGTGCAGGTCGACATCGACCTGCAACCGGCCACCCTGCTGGTACAGGCCGAGCCGATCCGTCTGGGGCAGATCCTGATCAATCTCCTCAGCAATGCGCTGGATGCGCTGGCCGAAGTGGCCGGCACACGGCAGATTGTCCTGCGCGGCGCACTGGTGGACGGCAACGTCCTGCTGTCGGTCAGCGACAGCGGGCCAGGGTTGTCCGAAGACGTGCTGCCGCTGTTGTTCGAGCCTTTCGTCACCACCAAGCCGACCGGGCAGGGGCTGGGGCTGGGGCTTGCCCTGTCGCAGGCCATTGCCGAAAGCCTGGGCGGACGGCTGGAAGCAGGCAACCGCCCCGAAGGCGGCGCCGTGTTTACCCTGATCCTGAATGCCGTACCGGCAGAGGAATGACCGTGCCACACTGCACACTTGAATACAGTGACAACCTGACGGACTTCGCCGCCGGCCAGATGCTGGCCGCCCTGAATGCCGAACTGCTGGCCAGCGGCCTGTTTGCCGAAGCCGACATCAAAAGCCGCGCTGTCCGGCTGGAGCAGTTTGCCGTCGGCGTCGCCCCGGCACCACGGGCCTTTGTCCACCTGACGCTCTCGGTCCTCTCCGGCCGCAGCGTGGACGAGCGCGCAGCGCTGGCCCGACGGGTGCTGGCCGTGCTGGAGGCTGGCTGCTCCGCGCCGGCTGCCACGGAACTGCAACTGAGCGTGGACGTGGCCGAGATGGAGCGTGCCACCTATGCCAAGATCGTGCGCCATGCCTGACGCGCGCATCTGGCTGGTCGAAGACGACCCGATCGTGCGCAAGGCCTGTGCCCAGACGCTGACGCTGGCAGGCTGGCAGGTCAAGGCATTTGCCGATGCCGAATCGGCACTGACGGCTTTTGCCGCAGAGTCGCCGGCGGCGGTGGTCAGTGACGTGCGGCTGCCCGGCGTAGATGGCCTGACCTTCCTGCGCAGCCTGTTGCAGCGCGACCCGGCCCTGCCGGTCATCCTGATGACCGGTCACGGAGAGATTTCCCTGGCAGTCGAAGCCATGCAGGACGGGGCATACGACTTCATCGAAAAGCCCTTTGCTGCCGACCGGCTGGTCGATGCCACCCGGCGGGCGCTGGAAAAAACCCGCCTGAGCCGGGAAAACCACGCCCTGCGCTCGGCCCTGATCGCCAGCGTCACCCAGTCCCTGACCGGCCAGTCCGCTGCCATCGAAACCCTGCGCCAGCTGATTGCCTCGCTGGCACCCAGCCGGGTGGATGTGCTGGTGATGGGCGAAACCGGTACCGGCAAGGAAGTGGTGGCGCGCGCCCTGCACCAGGCCAGCGGCTGCCGCGGGCCGTTCGTGGCGCTCAACTGCGCCGCGCTGCCCGAGAGCATGTTCGAGAGCGAGATGTTCGGCCACGAGGCCGGGGCCTTTACCGGCGCCGGCAAGCGGCGCATCGGCAAGATCGAATACGCCGACGGCGGCACCCTGTTCCTCGACGAAATCGAAAGCCTGCCGCTGAACCTGCAAGCCAAGCTCTTACGCGTCCTCCAGGAACGCACGGTGGAGCGGCTGGGCAGCAACGAAAGCCGGCAGCTGGACCTGCGGGTGGTGGCCGCTACCAAGTGCGATCTGGCAGAGCTTGCCGCCCGTGGCGGCTTCCGTGCCGACCTGTATTACCGCCTGCACGTCGCCATGCTGACGCTGCCGCCGCTGCGCGAACGCAAGGATGACATCGAGGCGCTGATGACTGCTTTCATCCAGGATGCCGCCGGGCGTTTCGGCCGCTCGCCGCCACCGTGTACGGCTGCCGACTGGCAGGGCTGGCTGGCGCACGACTGGCCGGGCAATGTGCGTGAACTCAAGCACACGGCCGAGCGCTTCGTACTGGGGCTGTGTCCCTCCGGCCCGGCCGGCGGGTCGTCTGCCGGCGAAAGCGGCGAGCGCTCGCTGGCCGAGCGCGTGGACGATTTCGAGCGCGAGCTGATCAAGGCCACCCTGGACCGCTGTGGCGGGCAGGTCAGCCAGACGGCGCAGCAGCTGAACGTGCCGCGCAAGACCCTGTACGACAAGATGACGCGGCTGGGCATCGTGCCGGAATCATTCCGGCGCTGATCCTGTCGGCGTGCCCCCTCGCTGCGGGTTTTGCGGCCCGGTACGGCGGTCTTGCGGGCCTCCCGGCAAGCCTGCCCGGTCAGCCGGCCATCCCGGCCCGGTTGCACTGGCGCTCCCGGACTGGTTGCCGGTTCCGTTCCGAGTGACAAGGCCGGTCGTGTGCGGAACCCGGGCCACCGGCACAGCTGGCCGTCAGGCGGGCAGGGCGGCCGGTGTATCCACCAGCCAGCGTCCTTCGTGGGCATGCAGGCGGACAGGCCAGCGGTAGACCTGCGACAGCGTGTCGGCTTGCAGCACTTCAGGCGGTGCACCGGCTGCCACCAGCCGGCCGTCGGCGAACAGGGCCGTGTGGTCGGCGTAATTGGCGGCCAGCGTCAGGTCGTGCAGCACCTCTACCACGGTCTTGCCCTGCCGGCACAGGCTGGCCAGCAAGGTCTGCAAGCGGTGCTGGTGGCGCAGGTCAAGGTGGTTGGTCGGTTCGTCCAGCAGCAGCACCGGCGCTTCCTGCGCCAGCGCCCGGGCAATCGCCGCCCGCTGGCGTTCGCCGCCCGACAGGGCATCCAGCCGTTTGCCGGCATCGGACACCAGTTCCACGGTTTCGATGGCGGCCTCCACTGCTTGCCGGTCGCTGGCGGTCAGGCGGGAAAACGGCCCCAGATGCGGCACCCGGCCGAGGGCGACGAACTCGCGCACGGTCAGCGGCAGGCCGGCCGGAACGTGCTGCGGCACATAGGCCACCTGCCGGGCGCGCTGGCTGCCGCTGAGTCCGGCCAAGGGCCGGCCCTGGCAGTGCACCGTGCCCGAGCGGGCGGACGACAGACCGGCCAGCTGGCGCAGCAGCGTGGTCTTGCCCGCGCCGTTGGGGCCGAGCAGGGCTGACAGGCGGCCGGCCGGCAGTGTCAGCGAGACATCGTGCAGGACGGTCTTGCGCCCGATGGTGACGGTCAGGTTGCTGACCGCAAATGCCGGAATGTCAGCCATCGATCAGGTTCCTTTGCTGGCGGCGATACAGCCAGATGAAAAACGGCGGGCCGGCAAAGGCCGCCATCAGCCCCACCGGCAGGTCCAGCGGCCACACCAGGTTGCGTGCCAGCGTGTCCACCGCCAGCAAGAACAGTGCGCCGGCCCAGGCCGACAGGGCGATCAGCCGGCGGCGGCAGCCACCGACCAGCACCGCCAGCATATTGGGAATCATCATGCCGACAAAGCCGATCACCCCTGACAGCGTCACGGCGCCGCCGGTGGCCAGTGCCGCGCCAATGGCAGCCAGCCGACGGGTGCGGCGCACATCGATGCCCAGCGAACGGGCGGCATCCTCGCCCAGCAGCAGGCAGTCGAGATCGCGGCCGATGCCCAGCAGCAGCAGGATGCCGGCGGCCATCACCGTCAGGCACATCGCCAGCCGCTCCGGCGTGGCCGAGGACAGGTTACCGGCCAGCCACGAGGTGGCCGAGCGCAGCGTCAGGTCGTCGGACAGGAACATGACAAGGCTCATGATGGCACCGCAGAACGCTCCCACCACCAGCCCCATCAGCAACAGCCCCGCCAGCCCGCCACGCACCAGCCGGGCCAGCAGCAGGATCAGCCATGTGGCCAGCAGGCCACCGGCAAAGGCGGCCAGCGGCAACGACCAGCCACCGGCCCCGATGGCCAGCACTGTCACCACGGCGAGGGCAGCACCGCTGGAGGTGCCGATCAGGCCCGGGTCGGCCAGCGGATTGCGGAACAGTGCCTGCAAGGCCGCGCCGCTGGCGGCCAGCGCCGCCCCGACGGCCAGTGCGGCCAGAATGCGCGGTACGCGCAGGCTGCTGACCAGCGGATCAGAAAAGTCCGGCCAGCGCAGCGCATCGCCACCGGCGGCCAGCGCCAGCAGGGGCAGCACCACACTGACCACCAGGAGGCCCGGCAGCACCGGGCGGCGGCCGGAAACGGAAACATCCCGCATTTACTACAACCCCCGCAAGGTCTCGACCACGGCCGGGCTGTGCAGGCCGATCATCATGGCGTCCCTGGCCGTCATTTCGATCACCCGGCCGTTGCGGCCGGCTGGTGTGGCCTGGATGTCAGGACGCCTGGCAAACGCTTTGGCACCGCCATGCACGGCGGCATTGTGGCTGGCGAGGATGATCACGTCCGGCCGCAGCGCCTGCCATGCCTCGCGTGACAATGGTTTGTTGCCGTTGAGTCCGGCCGCGGCATTGATGCCGCCGGCAGCGCGGATCAGCGTATCGGCCGGCGTGCCGGCGCCGGAGACCAGCGTGCCGTCGTAGCTGACCAGATAGCGTTTGCCGGTGGCCGGCCGCGGTGCCATGCGGCTCTGCCAGTCGCGGGCCAGCGCCTCGGCGGCGGCCGGACGGCCGACCAGCTCGCCGACCTTGCGGATGGCCGAACCGAAGTCGCTGCCGTCCTCGCGCACCGATACTTCCACGGCGCGCACGCGCAGCCGTTCCAGCTGTTCCCAGACGGTCGGCGGCTGGGCGGCTGCGCTGCCGAGCACCAGCGTGGGCTGGCGGCGGGCGATGGTTTCGGCCGACAGCGAGCGCGAAAACCCGATTTCCGGCGCGTGGGCCAGCTCCGGTGCGCGGCTGGAGCGGTCACGGCCGACCACTTCACCCGCCGCACCCAGTGCCACCACGATGTCGGACACGTCGGACGTGACCACCACCACCCGTTCGGCAGCCCACAGCGGGGCGGCCAGTGTCAGGGCAAGGAGGCCGAGCCAGCCGGACTTAGGCATGATCCGCCTCCTCGGGGGCCAGTTCGCACACCAGCTGGCGCCACTCGGGGCGTTCGGGCCGGCCGGGCTTGCGTTCGCCAAAGAAGGTGACGATGGATTCGCCGGCATCGTTGAAAAGCTCGAGCGAAGTCACCACGCCGTTGTCGCCGGGCTTGTGCGTGACCCAGGCTTCGGCGATGTCATTGGTACGCAGGTGCAGGTTGAATTGCGGGTCAAGGACGTTGAGCCAGTCGCCGACGGTCTTGATCTCTTTCACCGGGCCTGTGTGAATCTGGATGATGCTGCCGTTGCCGGCAAACACCATGACCGGCAGGCCGGTGGCGGCCGCACGGCGCAGCAG
>JAGPIM010000024.1 GCA_018055005.1 Laribacter sp. | reverse complement strand
GTAGAGCGCTACGTTCGGGACGTAGAGGCCGGAGGTTCGAATCCTCTCACCCCGACCAGTTGATCATCGAGAACCGCAGACAGCGGGGTGTAGCTTAGCCTGGTAGAGCGCTACGTTCGGGACGTAGAGGCCGGAGGTTCGAATCCTCTCACCCCGACCAGGAATTCTGAAAAAAGCCGGAGAGCTATCTCCGGCTTTTTTGCGTTTGGCAGCAAAGGACCGGTATGGACAAGCGTGTGTGCGGAGTGGACGAGGCCGGGCGCGGCCCGCTGGCGGGCGGCGTATATGCCGCTGCCGTGATTCTGGACCCGGCGCGTCCGGTCGAAGGGCTGGCTGACTCCAAAAAACTCAGTGCCGCCCGGCGCGAGGCGCTGGCACCCCTGATCCGCGAGCGGGCGCTGGCGTGGTGCGTGGCATGGGCCACAGTGGAGGAAATCGACCAGCTCAACATCCTGCATGCCACCATGCTGGCCATGTGCCGGGCCGTGGACGGGCTGGCCGTGCCGCCTGATGCCATCGAGGTTGACGGCAACCGGGTGCCGCCGTTTGTGCTGGACGTGCCGGCCCAGGCCATCGTCAAGGGTGATGCCACGGTGGCGGCAATTTCGGCTGCATCAATCCTCGCCAAGACCGCGCGCGATGCCGAGTGTCTGGAGCTGGACGCCCGCTATCCCGGTTACGGTTTTGCCGCGCACAAAGGCTATCCCACCGCCGCCCATGTGGCGGCCATCGAGCGGCTCGGCGTCTTGCCGGTGCACCGGCGCAGCTTTGGTCCGGTCAAGCGCTGTCTGGCGCTCGGGCAGCAGGCACTGGCGTTCTGAAGCGTGAAACGCAGCTTTGCACCGGTGGTTGATGCCGGCGTGCGGGTGCTGATCCTGGGCTCGTTGCCGGGTGAAGCCTCGCTGGCAGCGAGCCAGTATTACGCCCATCCGCAAAACCAGTTCTGGCGCCTGCTGGGCGCCGTGCTCGACTGGCCGCAACTGACCGGTCTGGTTTACGAAGACCGCCTGGCCGGCCTGCTGGCGCGCGGTGTCGGCCTGTGGGATGTGGTGGCGCAGGCGCACCGGCGCGGCAGTCTTGATGCTGCAATCCGCGATGCGGTCGGCAACGATTTGCCAGGGCTGGTGACGGGGTTGCCGGCCTTGCGGGCGGTGGCTTTCAATGGCCAGACGGCCTGGAAGGCGCGGCGACCGCTGGAGGGCATGCCGCTGCAACTGCTTGCCCTGCCGTCTTCCAGCCCGGCGTATACCCGCCCGTTTGCCGACAAGCTGGCGGCGTGGCGCCAGCTGGCCGACTGGCTGTAGGGCGGAAATGATACGGGCGGGCTCCACTCCGGCCCGCAGGCCTGATTCAGGGGGGGGCTGACAAAACTTGCCGACAGATCGCGGACAGATCAGAGAACACGCCGGCTTGAGTCCGGCGAACGGGTCTCCGGTCGCCGTCTGAAACGGATGCGCAGTGTGCCGAAGCCGGCAAGCCGCACATGACTACGTTCGGCAGTCTGGCGAGTGTCGGCCCGGTTTTTTCGCTGCTTTTGATGGCGCGATGGGCAATGCAGGCAGGGATGCCACGGCATTTGAGATGTTCGCGGTCATGCCGGAAACTGTGGCTTTTGTCGGCACGTAACCTGTGTGGCCGTTTCCGGGGAATGGCTGTGCCGGGTGGCTGCGGGTTTCGTTCTTGTTGCTGCCGTTGCCGGAGGTCGCGCCGGCATGCTGTCCAAGGGATGTGGCGGGCGAGCAGCAGGCGGGGGCGTCCGGCAAACCGGACCTGGGTATCCGTAGCCATGTCCTCTGCGCCGGGAGCCGGCTGCCTGTTTTGGCAACCGGCCGCGTGGAGTGCTCCGGACTTCCCTCGGTCAATGAACGGGAGACTGGGCGCCCTGTACCGGGCGTGCCGGCGTGTCGTTGTCGAAGTGGCTGACGACTTCGTTCATCGCATGCGCCTGACGGAACAGGTCGTTTACCAGCCGGCCGGCGGCCTCGATTTCGCGGGTGGCATCCTCGATCCGGGCGCTGATGGCCACCATGCGCTGGGCCAGATCCTGTGCCGCGCCGGACTGCTGCTGGTTGGTCTCTGCGATGTCGCGCATGCGGTCGTTGATGGTCTGGCTGGCGTCGACAATGTTGTTGAGGCTGACCGCCGTTTCGGCGAGGTGGATTTCGCCCTGGGTCGAGTGTTCGCCCACGGCCTGCATGGCGCTGACGGCGTGGTCGGTGACATCGGTGATCTGGCCGACGATGTCGTTGATTTCCATCGTGCTGTTGCTGGTGCGTTCGGCCAGCTTGCGTACTTCGTCGGCGACCACGGCAAAACCGCGACCGGCTTCGCCGGCCCGTGCGGCTTCGATGGCGGCATTCAGCGCCAGCAGGTTGGTCTGGTCGGCAATTTCCCGGATGGTGTCGGTCACGGTGCCGATGTTGCGTACGGCATCGTGCAGGGCGGTGATGGTGCCCTGGGCTTCGGAAACGGTCTTGACCACGGCACGGGCTTCGTCGCGTGAGCGCACCATCGATTCGGCGCTGCCGGCGGCTACTTCGTGGGCGGTGCGGGTGGCCTGCGCCACGTCTCCGCTGTTGTCGGCTACGGTGCTGATGGACGAACTCATTTGCTCGACCGAGCCGGAAACGGCACGGATCTGCTCGAACTGCTGTTCGAACCGGCCCAGCGTTTCACGCATGCGCGTCTGCAACCCTTCGCTGCGGTCCTGCACCAGCCGGGCTGACTGGATGAGGTCGTCAATGATGACCTTGATGTGGACCTGCATGTAGGCGAGTCCGCCTTCGATCTGCCCCAGATCGTCTTCACGGTCGTGGGGCAGGCGGGTGTCGAGGCGGCCTTCGGCCATGGCACCAAAGGTATCGACGATGCGGCGCAGGCGTTCACGTTCGCGGGCGTGGACGCCGATGAAACCGATGGAGAGCAGCATCGACACGGCAATGGCACCATCGCGCATCAGGGTGGTGTCGGTCAGGCCGGCCACCAGGATCAGCAGGTTGAGCGTAACCAGCAGGATGGTGCGCTTGGCATGCATGGACAGGCTGAAGCCCCTGCGGGTGGCAGCAGGCAGGCTGCCGTCGACGCCTGCTGTACGGTAGAGCTTGTCGGCTGCATCGACCTGCGCGCGGGAAGGGGGGGTGCGTACCGACATGTAGCCCACGGTGTTGCCGTTCTTGCGGACCGGCACGATGAAGGCGTCAACCCAGTAATGGTCACCGTTCTTGCAGCGGTTTTTCACCATGCCTCGCCAGGAGTGGCCGGCCTTGATGGTCTGCCACAGGTCGGCAAAGGCGGCTTTGGGCATGTCCGGGTGACGGACGATGTTCTGGCTCTGGCCGATCAGTTCTTCCCGGCTGAAACCGGAAATCTCGACGAAGGCATCGTTGGCGTAGGTGATGATGCCTTTAAGGTCGGTTTTGGTGACGATGGTTCCGTGAGTGAAGGGCTTCTCGTTCTGGGTGACTGGCAGGTTGACTTTCATGGTGCAGAGGCGGCCCGCTGATGAAATTTTGTTCAACCATAACAGATTATGTTTTTTGAATGTAGCGGGTCTGGCCGGATAGATGCCGCCCCGTTGATTCATGACAAATTGCTTGTTGTATCAGGCGGGCAAAAAAATGGCGCAGTCCGTAAGGGCCGCGCCGCAATCTACAAAGGAGAAATAGAGGAGAAACTATCAAGAAGCAGTTGCTGCATCTCAATTGCTGCGCATTATGGGGAGCTCCGGATTCACTGTCAATCAGTATTGTTGTTTTCCGAACAAATAATTGGTGGATGCAAGCGAGAATTGACGCACAATCTCCTGTTAAGGTGAAGCAAAGCTTCGTTTAAGCTGTCTGTTTGTAATAATTTGTTCACAAATGAACATGCTTTGCAGGTGAGGGTTGCCAGAGCCAGCTTAACAATGTCAAGCCTTTACTGCTGGAGCTTTGATATTCCGGCTGGCTGTGGCTATGCGACAATGCCGATCCCCAATCCTTGTGTCGTACCCGAATATGTCGATGCTGTTGCCTGATCCGCGTTTGCTGCCGCGTGTAGCACCGAAAAACGAAATCATCCGTGCCGTGCTGGCATGTCTGGCGGAAACGGATATCGCCGCCATTGGTCGCAAACAGGCCACTCTGGAAGGGTTGCTGCGCGATGCGCTGGACATGGACGACGCGCAGGCGCTGACCGTGGCGCTGCAACTGGCTCCCGAGCAGACCGCCTATCGTCATCTGTGGCACACCCTGCTCGACGTGCTGGGGGCCGGTGTAACGGAGCAGCATGCGGTGGTGTTTGCCCTGCCTTTGGTGCTGGCGACCGGCAGCCGCAAGGAAACGCAGTTGCCGGCCCGGATTGATGCCGGGCCGGTACTGGCCATCCTGCGCGAGCAGGGCGTCATCCGCGAATCGGCCCAAGTGTGGCTGGGGGGCGAGCTGCTGCATCCGGATACGCTGGCCGGACTGTCATTCGGGCAGCTGTGGCAATGCAGCCAGTCCGCCGGGCTGGAAGGCCTGCCACAGACGCTGGCCGGTACGCCGGTGCCCGTGCATGAAGAAGGCGTGTTCGTGCGCTACCTGCTCGGCGTGGCCCTGCAAGAGGCTGACCAGCCGGCCCCGGTGCGGCTGGGCGGCATGGTGGGGGACTGGGGCATGCTGGTGATGCGCAACCTGGCGGCCCAGCTGGAAACGCCCAGGGTCACGCTGTTCCCGATCCCGGCCGTGCCCAACCTCGTCCCCGAAGCGCTGCGCCAGGGGCTGGCCCTGCGCCTGGACGTCAACATGCAGATGTGGGCATCGAACATCATCCGCAAACTGCGCAAAGGCGGTGTCGAGATCGTCGGCGTGGCTGCTGCGCACGAAAACAACGAGATCCGCTTTACCGTTTCCAGTCCCGGCGACGACAAGAACTGGTCGGGATTCGTCTGGCCGCTGGCGCCGCTCGACAGCGTCGAACGCATCGAGGAAAACTTCCGTGCCCTGATGAGCGAATGCCAGGTCAGCGACGTACGGGTGCTGGCCGACATCCAGCCCGACCGGGTTGACGGCGTGCCGTTCCTGGTGACCTGCAACGACGCCGCGGCCCGTCCGGCCTGATGCCGCATTCAGGGCGCGGTGTCGCCGTGTCCTTGATTGCGTTAGAATTTGCGCCTTCTAGACGTTGGCCTCCCTTTCTGATCCGGAAAAACTACGATGTTTCCTGCAAACCACACTATCCACGCTTTTGACCCGGAACTCGCTGCGGCCATGGACGCCGAAATCGTCCGCCAGCACGAGCACATCGAGCTGATTGCTTCCGAAAACTACACCAGCCCGGCGGTGATGGAAGCGCAAGGCTCGCAACTGACCAACAAGTACGCCGAAGGTTATCCGGGCAAGCGTTACTACGGTGGCTGCGAGTACGTCGACAAGGTGGAGCAGCTGGCCATCGACCGCGTCAAGGAGCTGTTTGGTGCCGAGTACGCCAACGTGCAGCCGCACTCCGGCTCGCAGGCCAACCAGGCAGTGTATTTCTCCATCCTCAAGCCGGGTGACACCGTGATGGGGATGAACCTGGGCCACGGTGGCCACCTGACCCACGGCTCGCCGGCCAACCTGTCGGGCAAGATGTTCAACATCGTGGCCTACGGCCTGAACGCCAACGAAGAAATCGACTACGACGACATGGAACGCGTGGCGATGGAAACCCGGCCGAAGCTGATCATCGGCGGTGCCTCGGCCTACGCCCTGCGCTTTGACTTTGAACGCATGGGCCAGATCGCCAAAAAGGTCGGCGCCTACTTCATGGTCGACATGGCGCACTACGCCGGCCTGGTGGCTGCCGGCCTGTACCCGAACCCGGTGCCGCACGCCGACTTCGTGACCTCGACCACCCACAAGACCCTGCGCGGCCCGCGCGGCGGCCTGATCCTTGCCAAGGCCGAATACGAGAAGATGCTCAACTCGTCGGTGTTCCCGACCCTGCAGGGCGGCCCGCTCGAGCACGTGATCGCCGCCAAGGCCGTGGCCTTCAAGGAAGCCCTGCAACCGGAATTCAAGGAATACCAGCAGCAGGTGCTGAAGAACGCCGCCGCCATGGCGCAGACCCTGACCGAGCGCGGCCTGCGCATCGTGTCCGGCCGCACCGAAAGCCACGTGTTCCTGGTTGACCTGCGTGCCAAGGGCCTGACCGGCAAGGCCGCCGACGCCGCACTGGGCAAGGCGCACATCACCGTCAACAAGAACTCGATCCCCAACGATCCGGAAAGCCCGTTCGTGACTTCCGGCATCCGTCTGGGCAGCCCGGCCATCACCACCCGCGGCTTCAAGGAAGAAGAAGCCCGTCTGGTCGCCAACCTGATCGCCGACGTGCTGGATGCACCGGAAGACGACGCCGTGATCGCCCGTGTGGCAGCCCAGGTCAAGGCACTGACTGACCGCTTCCCGGTTTACGCCAAGTAAGCGTCCTGCCTGTCAGGACAACCCGTGCCGGCGCGCAGCCGGCGCGGGTTTTTTGTTGCCCGCGACCCGGAACGGCAAGGCTCAGGAGCGGAACAGGATGTGGTGCAGGAAGAAAATGCCCTGGGCATACATGACGAAAAACAGGGTGTTGAGCAGCAGCTTGTCGGAACGGGGCATGGGGACAGGGCAGGCAGAAACAGCGTCGAAGCCGGGCATTCTAGCAAACCCGTCCGGTCATCCGGAACGGAGTGCCCGCAGGATGCCGCCACTGCCATGACCGGACCGGCATTGGGGTTGCCGGCAGCAACCGGTACAATCGGCGCCTTTCGGCCGGTCGTGCCGGCCTGCTGCGGTTGAGTACCGCAGGCAGGTCCGGGAGCGGTGCCGGCCTTGCCTCACGTTTTCAGGCGGGCACAGTCCCGCCGTTTTGTCATCAGGATCAGGGAGCCCGTGCCATGAAATGCCCGTTTTGCGGTCATGCCGACACGCAGGTGGTCGATTCCCGCGTAAGCGAAGACGGGGCGAGCATCCGCCGGCGCCGCCGCTGCCTGGAGTGCGACAAGCGCTTCACCACGTTTGAAACCGCCGAAGTGCGCATGCCACAGGTGGTGAAGCAGGACGGCCACCGCGCCGAATTCAGCGATGCCAAGCTGCGTACCGGCTTTACCCGCGCCCTGCACAAGCGCCCGGTACCGACACCGCTGGTGGACGAGGCTGTGGGCCGCGTCAAGCAGAAGCTGCTGCAACTGGGCGAGCGCGAGGTCAGCGCCCGCCAGATCGGTGAAATGGTCATGGGCGAACTCGCACGCCTCGACAAGGTGGCCTACGTGCGCTTTGCCTCGGTCTACCGCAGCTTCCAGGATGTCGCCGAGTTTTCCGACGCCATCCGCGAGATCAGCCACGACAAGGACTAGGCCGCATGTTCAGCGCCGATGACCACCGCTACATGGCACGCGCCCTGCAACTGGCGCGTCTGGGCATGACCAGCACTGCCCCCAATCCCCGCGTGGGCTGCGTCGTGGTCAATGACGGGCAGGTGGTGGGAGAGGGCTGGCACGTCCGCGCCGGCACGCCGCATGCAGAGCGGCATGCGCTGGCCATGGCCAGCGAGCGGGCGCGTGGTGCCACGGCCTACGTGACACTGGAGCCGTGCAGCCATTTCGGCCGCACGCCGCCCTGCGCCGATGCACTGCTGCAAGCCGGAGTCGGGCGCGTGGTGGCGGCCATGGTCGATCCCAACCCGCTGGTCGCCGGTCAGGGCGTGGCACGCCTGGCCGCAGCCGGCATCGAGTGTGCCAGCGGCCTGCTGGAAGCCGAAGCGCGCGAACTCAACCGCGGTTTTGTCAGCCGCATGACGCGCAGGCGGCCGTGGCTGACGGTGAAGCTGGGCATCAGCCTCGACGGCAAGACCGCGCTGGCAGACGGCCAGAGCCAG
The DNA here is from genome assembly GCA_018055005.1 of Laribacter sp. GTDB lineage: Bacteria > Pseudomonadota > Gammaproteobacteria > Burkholderiales > Aquaspirillaceae > Laribacter. Next base: position 15,629 of record JAGPIM010000024.1, on the reverse strand, counting down.
TGGATTACCGGCGCGCAGGCACGGACGGACGTGATGCGCCAGCGCGCCTGCCACGATGTCATCCTGACCGGCAGCGGCACCGTGCGGGCCGACAATCCGCAATTGACCGTGCGCAATCTGGTGCCGGATGTCCTGCCGCCGGCATTGCAGGACACCCCGGCCGGCCGCCTGCAAGCCGCCTCCCCGGTGCGCCAGCCGCTGCGGGTGATCGTCGACGGGGCCGGAACGCTCGATCCGGATGCCGCCATCTTTTGCGGTGCCCCGGTGCGGATGTATACCGCCGCAACCACGCCAGCCACCGGGCAGCTGCACGGACACACCGTGGTGTCGCTGCCGGGGGCGGACGGGCGGGTGGACCTTGCCGCCCTGCTGGCCGATCTTGGCCGGCTGGGCGTCAACGACGTCTGGTGCGAAGCCGGCATGGGGCTGGCCGGTGCCTTGCTGCACGCCGGGCTGGTGGACGAGCTGGTGTGCTACATGGCGCCGGTGGTGCTGGGGCATTCCGCCCGCGGCATGTTCGACCTGCCGCCGCTGGCTGCGCTGGCCGACAAGTCCTGCTGGCGCTGGCACGATGTCCGTTCAGTCGGCAACGACCTGCGTCTGACCCTGCGGCCGGGCAGCCAGGCTGGAGATTGAACGGTCCCGGCACTATCTTGTCATCTTGACCGACCAGGGAGGGATGCAGGATGAAGCTGACGGCAGACCGGATGCGCCACATGGCCGAGGCCACCCTGACGGCGCTGGGCAGTACGGCGGCCGAAGCCCGTCTGGTGGCCGACCATCTGGTCGAGGCCAACCTGCGCGGCCATGACAGCCACGGCATCGGCATGTTGCCTTTTTACGTCGACAGCGTGGCCCGCGGCACACTGCACCCCAACCAGCCGGCGCGGCTGCTCAATGACCAGGGGGCGGTGCTGCAATTCAGCGGTGAACGCGGTTATGGCCAGCGTGTGGCGATCGAGGCCATGCGGGCAGCCATCGCGCGGGTACGCCAGACGCAGGTAGCCCTGATGACCCTGTCGGCAGCCCATCACCTGGGGCGCATCGGCCATTACGGCGAACTGGCCGCCCGGCTGGGTTTCGTGTCCATCCACTTCGTCAATGTCATCGACTATGACCAGCCGCTGGTGGCACCGTTCGGTGGCTCGGCTCCGCGTTTTGGCACCAATCCGCTGTGCATTGCCTTGCCAGGCGGCCTCCGCGAGCCGCCGTTCATCCTGGATTTCGCCACCAGCATGGTGGCGTACGGCAAGACCCGCGTGGCGTATCTGGCCGGGCACCGGTTTGATACCCCGGTCATGCTGGACGCAGCCGGGCAGCCCACCAACGACCCCAGGGTCATGTGGGAGTCCCCTTCGGGTGCCCTGCGGCCGATGGCCGACCACAAGGGCAGCGGGCTGGTGGCCGCATGCGAGTTGCTGGCCGGCCTGTTGTCCGGCGGTGGCACCCTGCAACCGGGCAATCCGCGCGAAGGCGGCATCCTCAACAACATGACCACCATCCTGATCGATCCGGCCCGGCTGGCCGACATGGACTGGCTGCGGCAGGAATTTGATGCCATGGCAGCCTGGATCCGCTCGTCCCCGCCTGTCACCGCCGGCCAGCCGGTGCAACTGGCCGGCGAGCCGGAACGCCGGCATCGCCACGAGCGCCTGCAATGGGGCACCGGGATGGCCGAAACCGAATGGCAGAGCATTGTCGAAGCGGCCCGGCGGGCAGGGGCCGAAGTCTGAGCGGTATCGCCAGGTGTAGGGTCTTCACGGGCGACGGTTGTTCCCGGTATCCGGATGACCGGAGTTTCCAGACCAGCCGTTGCCGGCCAAGGCGTCGTTTGGCAGGTGCGCCTGGAAACAGAGTCATTGCGGGCACCCGTCATCAGACATCCGGGCGGCCAAAGCCGCATGGCCCAACGCACTATCTGGGCAAACCGGTGCTACTGGCCTTCAGGCGGTTTGCCGGCGCAAGGCAAGGGGCGTTGCTTCCGGCATGGCCGGCTGCAGATCAAAGGTACTCCGCCGTCTGGGCATTCCGCTTGCCACAGAACGTCGCGGGCCGCTGCCCGGAACGCTTGTCCTGCGGGCAGCCGGTTGGCGGCGGGCCGGTTTCGCCCTTTTGGTGGCGCGGGATTGGGTCCGGGGAGAGAGCGGGCTGATTGCGGTAAGGACGTGCCGATGATGCCAGTGCAGCTGTCTGCCGCATCCGGCCGGTACTCACACGGCAGTGTCACTGGCGACCGGGCTGCGGAGCCTCCGGGGGGCGCTCCTGTAGGCGGGCGCCGACATGCGCGAGCCAGGCGCGGGAAGCATGGTCCAACAGCGCCTCGCGCCAGACCCAGCCCAGCCGCCAGCGCAGGTCCGGTTCGTCCAGCTCCACGCAGCGCACCCGGGCCGGGTCCAGTCGGCTGGCGACCGGCGAGGGCAGCAGGGCCACGCCGGTGCCGGCTGCGACCAGCTCACCGATAAAGTCCCAGTGCCGGCTCTGGCCGGCCACTGCCGGCACAAAGCCGCGCTGGCGGCAGGCGGCAAGGATGCGGCCGGTGAGCACGAAATCATCTTCGTACAGGACGAAGGGCTGCTCGTGCAGGGCAGCCAGCGGCAGCGGCGACGGGACCGGGGGGGAGCCGGCCGGCAGGACCGCCCACAGCGGGTAGTCCGCCATCGGTGCAACGGCGAGGCTGTCATCACTGACCGGCAGCACGCTGATGGCCAGGTCGACTTCGCCGCGGCTGACCGCGGCTTCCAGCGCCAGTCCACCTGATTCGGTAAAGCGGGGCTGGATGCCGGGGTGGCGGGCGCGAAAGCTGGCCAGCAACGGCACGACCAGCGGGCCGACCATGGGCGGAATGCCGAGGCACAGCTGGCCGTGGGTGAGGCCGCGCAGTCCGGCGAGGTCCTCGTGCAGGTGGCTGGCCTCGCGCAGCATGCGTTCGGCGTGCTCCAGCACGATGGAGCCGGCGGCGGTCGGGCGGATCTGCCGGCCGTCGCGCACCAGCAGCGGTTCGCCCAGGCTGTCTTCCAGCGAGCGGATCATTTTGCTGATGGTGGGCTGGGTGACGAACAGCTGTTCGGCCGCGCGGGTGAAGCTCGCCAGCCGGACGACCGCAACGAAATACCGCAGGGCACGCAAGTCCATTTCCATGCCTTTCTGGAATGAATCGAATGAGTTTAATTCATTAGATTGCGTGTAACGGCTTTTCTATACTGGCCGCTTCTTGATTGACAGGACAAGTTTCATGTCCGGCTTATTCAGGCATGTCACGGGTTGCTCCGCCCGTGATGCGCTGGTGCTCTGGGTGCAGATCGGTGTGCTGATGGCGATCTGGTGGGGCGTGAGTGCGGTTTCGGTGCGGATCGGCTGGCCGGCCAACCTGGTGGGCATCGTGCTGATGCTGGCACTGTTTGCCAGCGGTGTGGTGCGTCCGGACTGGATCCGGCGTGGAGCCGACTGGCTGCTGGCGGAAATGCTGCTGTTTTTTGTGCCGGTGGTGGTGTCGGTGGTGCAGTACCCGGACCTGCTGCTGCACAGCGGCCTCAAGCTGGTGGTGGTGGTAGTGGGCGGCACGGTGCTGGTGCTGGCCGCCACGTCGCTGGCGGTGGACCGGATGTACCGGCTGGAAGTCTGGCTGGCACGGCGCCGGCACCAGCGGGCGGGGAGGATGCATCATGTCGGCGCTTGATTTCGGCGTGCTGTCGGTGCTGCTGACGCTGGGGTTCTATTTTCTCAACAAGCGTCTTTACCGCCATTATCCGAAGGTCTGGCTGGCACCGCTGGTGCTGACGCCACTGGCCCTGCTGGCCGTGGTGGTCAGCGTGCAGATTCCTTATGCCGACTATGCCGGTTCGACCCACTGGCTGGTGTGGCTGCTGGGGCCGGCCACGCTGGCGTTTGCCCTGCCGCTGTACGAATACCGTCAGCTGATGCGCCGGCATGTGCTGTCGCTGACCGTGGGAACGCTGGTGGCGGTGGTGACCGGGGTGGGCGGCTCGGTGCTGCTGGCGCGCTGGCTGGACCTGCCGGTGCTGCTGCAAAAGTCGCTGATGGCGCGTTCGATCACGACGCCGTTTGCCCTGGCGGCAGCGCACAGCATTGGCGGGTCGGCCGACCTGACCGGGCTGTTCGTGATCCTGACCGGCGTGACCGGCATGGTGCTGGGGCGGGCCGTGCTGGGCTGCCTGCCGGTGCGCAGTGCCATTGCCAGGGGCGCCGCCTTTGGCGGTGCCTCACATGCAGCGGGCACGGCCCGGGCGCGCGAGATCGGTGAAACCGAAGGCGTGGTGTCGAGCCTGGTGATGATGATCGGCGGGGCGCTCACCGTGCTGGTGGCACCGCTGGTGGCCGGCTGGCTGTGGTAAGCCGGATGCCGGGAGGCGTCCGGCGCGGGTTTCAGACTGCGTCGCCCGCCGCTGCCACCGGTTCGCCGATGGCGTAGAACTGGCCGCCGGCCACATGGTGCAGGCTGCGCCAGCGCGGGTCGGCGGTTTCAAAATGCCAGTGACCGTCGGCAAACACCCGTGTATCGGCCCAGGCGCCGGTTACCTCACCGATGAACAGGTCGTAGGTGCTCTGGTTGTGCGGTTCGGACAGCAGGCGGCAGGCCAGCCAGCCGGCACAGCCTTCGACAAACGGCAGGTCATGGCCGTCCAGTGCAAAGCTGGTGACGCCGGCGTGCGAAAGCTTGTCGGGATCAATGGCAAGGCTGCGGGTACCCACGGCATAGGCCAGCGTCAGCTGGGCCACTGTTGGTACCTGTACGACAAAGCGGCCGCTGCTTTCCAGCAGGGACCGGGTGTACGAGGACTTGTCCAGTACTACGGTCAGTCTGGGCGGTGCAAAATCCAGCGCGCAGGCCCAGGCGGCAGTCATGACGTCGTCCACGCCCTGGTGGCGGGCCGATACCAGCACGGTCGGACCGTGGTTGATCAGCCGGTAGGCCTTGTCGAGCGGTACAGGAGCAAGATGGGATGGCATGGCTGGAATCCGCGAAGGTGAACAGCCGGCAGACAGACGGGCAGCGGGAGCCGCCCGTGTGTCGGCAGGGCAGGCTGGCGCTCAGAGGCCGAGCCAGATCTGCAGGTCGGGATTGTCGCCGCTGGCTTCGTAGAGGGTGCCGATGATGTTTTCGAAAGCCTCGTCTCCCATCTCGTTGCGGGCCGCGATCGAGCTGTGCCAGAAGATGGTGGCCGGGCCTTCGATGCTGCCGGTCAGGGCGTCGAACAAGGCGTCGAGATTGTTGCCAAAGGTGGCAGGGAGCTTCAGACCTTTGGCCAGTTGCTGGTAGAAGTCTTTGGTAGAACGGACGGCTTTAAGCTCGCAGGTCAGCGACATGGCGGCACCTCGGTGAAGGACTGGTAATGGTCAACCGTGACAAAACGTCGTCCGCTGCCGGCAAACACGAGGCGCTTGGCATTGCGTTTGCCGCCCCGGTAATCGAGGTCGGCCTCTTGCCAGCGCCCTGCCGGCAAACGGTGTTCCCGGTTGCCGAAGCGGTCGCCGCCAATCGATTTGCCCGCCAGCCCGTCGGTCTGCCACAGGCTTTTGCCCGGCTGCCAGCCGGCTTCGCGGGCCTGGCGTTTGGTGACAAAACGGTCGGGCAACCGGCCGGTGGCTGCCAGTGTGCCCAGCGTTTCGGCCAGCTCACGGTTGTCGACCGGCGTGGCCAGACGGGCATTGAGCTCGCGGACTACCTGGGAACAGGCCGGTTCCTGCGCGTAGACAGGCGCAGCGAAGAGGGCAGCCAGGGCGATCAGCCAGGCGGCATGCATGACGGGGGAAACAGACGACATGCGGGCGATTCTGCATGACGGTCGCGGGTGCGGCAAGCCGATGGACGCAAAACACCCCGTCGCCGGAGCAGCAGACGGGGTGTGGCAGGCAGCCAGTCCGGCCTGGTGGTCAGGTATTCTGCACTACGATTTTCGGCAGCCGCGAGCTGTAGTCGCGGGCCTTTTCTCCCACCTTGACTGCCACCTTGCGGGCAATCTGCCGGTACAGGCCGGCTGCCGGGCTGTCCGGGGCCGACACCAGCGTCGGGCGGCCTTCGTCCATGGACTGGCGGATGGCCAGGTCCAGTGGCAGTTGCCCGATCAGTTCGACCTGGTACTGCTCGGCCATGCGGGCACCGCCGCCCGAGCCGAAAATGGCCTCGACATGGCCGCACTGGCTGCAGACGTGCATGGCCATGTTTTCCACGATACCGAGCACCGGCACGCCGACCTTCTCGAACATGGTCAGGCCCTTCCTGGCATCGATCAGGGCAATGTCCTGCGGTGTGGTTACGATCACGGCGCCGGTGACCGGGATTTTCTGCGCCAGCGTCAGCTGCACGTCGCCGGTGCCGGGCGGCAGGTCGATTACCAGATAGTCGAGGTTGTCCCAGCGTGTGTCGTTCAGGAGCTGCATCAGCGCCTGGGTGACCATCGGTCCGCGCCAGACCATGGCCTGGTCATCGTCAACCATGTAACCCATCGACATGGTCTGGATGCCGTGGTTTTCGATTGGTAATATCGATTTACCATCCGGCGAGGCCGGGCGCTGCCCCTGCATGCCGAGCATCAGTGGCAGTGACGGGCCGTAGATGTCAGCGTCGAGAATGCCGACACGCGCGCCTTCGGATGCCAGTGCCAGCGCCAGGTTGACGCTGGTGGTGGACTTGCCCACACCGCCCTTGCCGCTGGCCACGGCGATGATGTTCTTCACTCCCGGCAGCAGCGGCACGCCGCGCTGTACGGCGTGCGAGCCGATCTGGCTGGAAACGCTGACCTCAAGCCGGAGGTTGCCCAGTTCGCCGGCCAGGGCCTCGCTGACCTGCTGGCGGATGGCGTCAAAGCAGCTTTGGGCCGGGTAGGCCAGCACCACTTCGACCGTTACGCTGCTGCCATCGGTTTTCAAGGGGCGCAGGGCACGGGACGAGCGGTAGGTGTGGCCGGTGTTGGCGTCGACCAGTGCGTCGAGGCAGGCTTCAAGCCGGGCGATGTGTTCCGGCGCGGCCGGATCGGAAGGAGCGGATTTGAACATCTGGGTCAGCCGGGAAAGCATGGTGGGATGGCATCTATATCATTATCAATACCCGAGTATTTTACTCCGATTTTTGCGGTCGGTGCCGCCTTCGCCCATGATGAAAGCAGACAGGGACGCATCGCTCGGGACGGAGCGCGCGGCATGCTGGGGCATGCCTGACATGGGGGGTGCGGTCGCAGGAAAAGCAGGCAGCAAAAGGAGGGCCGGCATCATGCCTCGTCTGATCGGAGTATTGGGAGCGTTCTGGATGGCGTCGGTCGCGCTGGCCAACGGGCTGGCGATGCCGCTGGTGCCGCCGCCACCGGCCGTGGCGCCGCAGACGCGCGAGGAGATGGATTACGGTCTGCCGCGTGGCGGCGAACGCTCGGAGCGCCATCTGGACCGCGAAGGGCGGGTGCTGCGCGAGCGTGAGTTGCCGGCCAACCGCCAGCCGGGAACGTCCGGCATGCAGGATTCAGTGAAAAAAACCAAGTAAGCTGTTGTTTTTCTTGATCTGACACTGATTTTTGTTACGGTTGTGGCGTAGAATGCCCGGTTCTTCTCATCTTGCAGAATGGCGTCGCATGAGCGACGCCATTCGTCATTTGCGTTTATGTCTGCTGTTGTCTCTTCTGCTGCCGGTGAACGCCGGCTGAGTCTGTGGTTTCCGCTGGCGCTGGTGCTGTTCGAGTTTTCGGTCTACATCGCCAACGACATGGTGCAGCCGGCCATGCTGGCGGTGGTGCGCGAATTTCATGCGTCCCTGGACTGGGTGCCCACGTCGATGACGGCGTTTCTGGTCGGTGGAGCGCTGCTGCCATGGTTGACCGGTCCGCTGTCCGACCGCATCGGTCGCCGCCCGGTGCTGCTGGCGGGGGTGGCGTGGTTTGTGCTGGCCTGCCTGGCCACCTATCTGGCTGATTCGATCGAAAGCTTCATGCTGGTGCGGGTGCTGCAAGGGCTGGGGCTGTGCTTCATCAATGCCGTGGGCTACGCCGCCGTGCAGGAAGCGTTCGATGAGCGCACGGCCATCAAGGTGATGGCGCTGATGGCCAACGTGGCGCTGATTGCACCGCTGATCGGTCCGCTCGCCGGGGCGGCGCTGATCGAAGTGGCGCCGTGGCGGCTGGGATTCCTGTTCATTGCGGCGCTGGCCATGATCTCGTTTGCCGGCCTGTGGCGCTTCATGCCGGAGACAGTCGACACCCGCCGCCAGCGCCCGCCGCTGTCGAGCATTGCCGTTGATTACCGGCACGTGCTGGGCAGCCTGCCGTTCGTGATCGCTGCGTTTGCCATTCCGCTGCTGTCGATGCCGCTGATGGGCTGGATTGCCCTGTCTCCCGTGTTGCTGGTGGAGAACCTCGGGCTGACGCCGGTGCAGTACGGCCTGTTGCAGATACCGGTGTTTGCCGGACTGATCCTGGGCAACCTGCTGCTGGTCTGGCTGACCGACCGCTGGCCGCTGGGGCGGTCGGTGCTGGTCGGCATCGTGCCGATGGTGATCGGGCTGGCGCTGATGGTGGGCGGGGAAACCTGGTCTGCCGGACAGGCCGGCTGGCTGGTGGGCGGCATGTCGCTGGTGTCGCTGGGCGAAGGCCTGTCGTTTGCCGTGCTGTACCGCTTTGCCCTGACGGCCAGCCCGGTCGCCAAGGGCACGGTGTCGGCTTCGGTCAGCATGCTGTCGATGATCGGTTATGCGGCCGGGCTGGAGGGCTTCCGGCTGGTGTATGCCGCCGCCGGTCCGCTGGGCTTTGTCTGGCTCGGGGCCGTCTATTTTGTCCTGTACCTGCTGTTTGCCGGCCACTCGGTGCGGCGCGCCATGCGTGAGCGGGCGCAGCTGCGTGTCGTGCCGCCGGCCGGAGCCGAGCCGGTCCGGGCCTGAGTCCGGAGCGGCTGAGCGGGGCGGCCGGCATTGCCGCTATAATCGCCGGCTTGAACGAGTTGAGAAAGATTTTCCGATGAGCAAACGCCAGATTCTCGTGACGAGTGCGCTGCCTTACGCCAATGGCGCGATCCACCTCGGTCACATGGTGGAGCACATCCAGACCGACGTCTGGGTGCGCTTCCAGAAAATGCGCGGGCATGAGTGCCATTACGTCTGCGCCGATGACACCCACGGTACGCCGATCATGCTGGCGGCCGAAAAGCAGGGCATCACTCCCGAGGCGCTGATCGCCCGCGTGCGCGACGAGCACCTGGCTGATTTCACCGGTTTTCATATCGGCTACGACAATTACTATTCGACCAACAGCCCGGAAAACAAGGCGTTTGCCGAACAGATCTACAAGACGCTGCGCGCCAGCGACAAGATCGTCAGCCGCACCATCGAGCAGCTGTTTGACCCGGAAAAGCAGATGTTCCTGCCGGACCGCTTTGTGAAGGGCGAATGCCCGAAATGCGGTGCCAGGGACCAGTACGGCGACAACTGCGAAGTGTGCGGCGCGACCTATAGCCCGACCGAACTGAAGAGTCCGTATTCGGCGGTTTCCGGTGCCACGCCGGTACTGAAAACCAGCGAACACTATTTCTTTCGTCTGGGCGAGTGCGCCGACTTCCTGAAGGACTGGACGGCCGGCAGCAGCGAACGCGCCGACGGCGCGGTGCAGCCGCACCTGCAACCCGAGTCGCTCAACAAGATGAACGAGTGGATCGAGGGTGGCCTGCAGGACTGGGACATCAGCCGCGATGCGCCGTATTTCGGCTTCGAGATTCCGGATGCGCCGGGCAAGTATTTCTATGTGTGGCTGGATGCGCCGATCGGCTACATGGCTTCGTTCCAGAACCTGTGCGACCGCATCGGCATTGATTTCAACGAGTGGTTCAAGGCGGATTCCAAGGCCGAGATGTATCACTTCATCGGCAAGGACATCCTGTATTTCCACGCACTGTTCTGGCCGGCGATGCTGAAGTATGCCGGCTACCGCACGCCGACCGGCGTGTTTGCCCACGGTTTCCTGACTGTGGACGGCCAGAAGATGTCGAAATCGCGCGGCACCTTCATCACCGCCAGGAGCTACCTCGACTGCGGCCTGAATCCGGAGTGGATGCGCTACTACATTGCCGCCAAGCTCAATGCCCGCATCGAGGACATCGACCTGAGTCTGGATGACTTTGTGGCGCGGGTGAATTCGGATCTGGTGGGCAAGTTCGTCAATATCGCCAGCCGGGCTGCCGGTTTTGTCACCAAGCGTTTTGACGGCCGTCTGGCTGATGGCGTGAGCGATGTCGAGCCGCTGGGCCGACTGCTGGCCGAAGCGGGCAGCATTGCTGCTGCCTACGAGGCGCGTGAATACGCCAAGGCGCTGCGCGACGTGATGGCGCTGGCAGATCTGGTCAATGCCTATGTGGACGCCAACAAGCCGTGGGAACTGGCCCGTCAGGAAGGCATGGACGCCCGTCTGCACGAAGTGTGCACGGTGCTGATCAACGCGTTCCGCCTGCTGGCGATTTACCTGAAGCCGGTGTTGCCGAAGCTCGCCGAAGGCGTCGAGGCCTTCCTCGATGTGGCGCCGCTGAGCTGGGCGGATGCCGGCACGGTGCTGCTCGGCCACACCATCAAGCCGTACCAGCACCTGATGCAGCGCATCGACCCGGTGCTGATTGAAAAACTGATTGAAGCGAACAAGCAAAGCATGGAAACCCAACAGCCTGCCGCCAGCGCCTTCGAGCCGCTGGCCGATACCATCACCATTGACGATTTTGCCAAGCTCGACCTGCGGGTGGGCAAGGTGCTGGCCTGCCAGTTTGTCGAGGGTTCGGACAAATTGCTGCAGTTCACCGTCGATCTGGGCTTCGAGCAGCGCAATATTTTCTCGGGTATCCGCAAGGCCTACGGCGAGCCGGACAAGCTGGTGGGGCGCAACGTGATCGTGGTGGCCAACCTGGCGCCGCGCAAGATGCGCTTTGGCGTATCGGCCGGGATGATTGTCTGTGCATCGGGTATGGACGACAGTGAAGGCCTGTTCCTGCTGGATACGGATGAAGGCGCCAGGCCGGGCATGCGTATCGGCTGATCCGGCCCGTCCGTCATGCATGCAAAACCGCCCGGCAGAGGGCGGTTTTTTTGTGGTGCGAGTCACGCCATTCGGCAGTTCTTGCTTGAAATTTCATGCGTGGGGGCTATTCCGTCAGGAAGCGCGGACAACTTTTATCTGTCTCAACGGCAGGGCCGGTTGGGCTGCGCCATTGTTCAACGACTGAGGACAGAATATGAAGACTCGTAGCGCAACCGTTTTGGCTGCTCTGGCTCTGGCCATGGGGGCGGGTATGGCACATGCAGCTGATGCTGCCGGCAAAACCGCCAGCCCGAAAGGTTACTACAAGTGGACTTGTCAGGACTTTCTGGATCTGGACGAGTCGTTCAAGCCGAAGATGGTCTACTGGGCCGAAGGCTTCAACAACAAGGGCAAACCGGATGCTGCCATGGTCGATGTCCAGGGGGTGGAGAAGATCATTCCGGTCGTGGTTGACCAGTGCAAGCTGAAGCCGACCGAAAAGCTCATGAAGATCATGAAAAGCGCCAAGATGACCGCAGGTCACTGATCCGGGGCTTGTCATGCCAAACCGCCTGCCGGTCTGACCGGGGGCGGTTTATTTTTGAGGCAAAGGCGGGAAAAGAAAAAGCACCGATTTTCATCGGTGCTTTTTCGATTGGTGGAGGTAAGCGGGATCGAACCGCTGACCTCTTGCATGCCATGCAAGCGCTCTCCCAGCTGAGCTATACCCCCGATAGATTGTTTGTGCCGGATTTTACCGGCTATGGCTTCCGTGCTGTCTTGGCGCAAAAGCCTGAAATTTGGTGGAGGTAAGCGGGATCGAACCGCTGACCTCTTGCATGCCATGCAAGCGCTCTCCCAGCTGAGCTATACCCCCAAATTGTCTTGCTCCGTTCAGTGCGGCTGGAGCTGCGCTGAACAGGACGCGAACTATACCGTGGGCAGAGCCTTTCTGCAACAGGTGGCCGTGAAAAAATACTTCAACCAGCACCGGGTTGCTGATGGCAGGCCAGTACTCTCGGGAAAACCGGGTATCTGCTCCGGATGGCGGCTCAAGTTGCCGGCAACCTTTTGATTCCCGTGCACCATCACGAGTAGAATCGACCGTTAAATTTTTGCCGGATTCATGCATCCATGCTGACTTTTCAAGAGATTATCCTCAAGCTTCAGACCTATTGGGGCCAACAGGGCTGTGCCATCCTGCAACCGTTCGACATGGAGGTGGGCGCCGGTACTTCGCATCCGGCCACCTGCCTGCGTGCCATCGGTCCGGAACCGTGGAATGCGGCCTATGTCCAGCCTTCGCGTCGTCCCAAGGACGGTCGCTACGGCGAAAACCCCAATCGCCTGCAGCACTATTACCAGTTCCAGGTGGCGCTGAAGCCCAATCCGGACAATATCCAGGATCTTTATCTCGGCTCGCTGCGCGAACTCGGCATCGACCCCACGGTGCACGACATCCGTTTTGTCGAGGATGACTGGGAAAACCCGACCCTCGGTGCCTGGGGGCTGGGCTGGGAAGTCTGGCTCAACGGCATGGAAGTCACCCAGTTCACCTACTTCCAGCAGGTGGGGGGTATTGACTGCAAGCCGGTGCTGGGCGAAATCACCTATGGTATCGAGCGTCTGGCCATGTACCTGCAGGGCGTGGAAAACGTCTACGACCTCGTCTGGACCGTCTACCCCAGCGGGCAGGTCGTCACCTACGGCGACGTTTACCACCAGAACGAAGTCGAACAGTCGACCTACAACTTCGAATACGCCAACGTGCCCAAGCTCTTCGAGCTCTTTTCGTACTACGAATCAGAAGCCCGCCGCCTGCTCGACGTGCCGCTGGCGCTGCCCGCCTACGAAATGGTCCTCAAGGCCGGCCACACCTTCAACCTCCTGGACGCACGCGGCGCCATCTCGGTGACCGAGCGGGCCGCCTACATCGGCCGGGTCCGCACGCTGTCGCGTGGCGTGGCCCAGGCCTACTACAACGCCCGCGAAGCCCTGGGCTTCCCGATGCTCAAGCAGGATTCCGCCGAATGATCCGCCGCGCCGGTTGCCTGCTTGCACTCGGCCTGCTGCCGGCCATGGCCGCCGCAGCCGAGCCGGTCTGGATGGTGTACCAGCGTGGTCCCGCCGTGGAACTGGCGCTCGACCGCGCTTCGTTCCGCTGGCAAGGCCGGCTGTTGCAGGTCGCACACCGCGAAACCTTCCGCAAGCAGCAGTACGAACCGGCGCTCAAGGTGAATTATTTCGCCCGCAAGAACACCGTGATGCTGGACTGTGACAACGATCGCTACGCCATGATCGCCACCGACTATCTTGACCAGAACGGCAAGGTGGCCTGGGCCACCATGTTCCCGCTGCCCGACCACATGTGGCAGTTCGTCAAGGTCGAAGACGGTTCGATGGCTGCGGCCATGCTCGACATCGCCTGTCAGACCGTCCGCCATCCCGCTTACCAGAACTGATTCCACAAGACCATGACCACCCTGCTCGTTGAACTGTTTACCGAAGAGCTGCCGCCCAAGGCCCTCAAGCGTCTGGGCGAAAGTTTCGCCGACGTGATCCGTGCCGAACTCGACCGGGCCGGCCTGCTGGAAGACAACGCTGTTGCCACGGCCTGGGCCAGCCCGCGCCGGCTGGCCGTCAGCATCGACCATGTCCGTGCCACCGCCCCTAACCGCGACGTCACCGAAAAGATCATGCCGGTCGCCGTTGCCCTGACCGCCGACGGCCAGCCCAGCCCGGCCTTGCGCAAAAAGCTCGAAGCCCGCGGCATTGCACTGGACGCCGTAGCGCAGTTCGAGCGCCGCCCGGACGGCAAGCACGAAACCTTCTTCTACACCTACACCGCAGCCGGAGCCCGGCTGGCAGACGAGCTGCCGCGCGCGGTACAGGAATCGGTCCGCAAGCTGCCGATCCCGAAGGTCATGCACTGGGGCGACAGCGACGTCACCTTCGTGCGGCCGGTGCACAAGCTGGTGGCCCTGTACGGTAGCGAAATCATCGACTGCGAAGTGCTGGGACTGTTCTCCGACCGCATCACCGGCGGCCACCGTTTCCTGTCCGAAGGCGACATCACCCTGCCGGATGCCGAATCCTACGCACGGGTACTGGAGCAGGAAGGCCGCGTCGTGGCCGGTTTTGACGACCGTCGCGAGCGTATCCGGGCCGGACTGGATGCCGCGGCCCGGCGCCTGAACGCCACCATCGCTGCTGACGATGCCCTGCTGGACGAAGTGACTGCGCTGGTCGAATGGCCGGTGGTGCTGGAAGCCGGCTTCGAGGCCGAATTCCTCAAGGTGCCGCAGGAATGCCTGATCCTCACCATGCAGCAGAACCAGAAGTACTTCCCGCTGCTGGACGCCAACGGCCGGCTGATGAACCGCTTCCTGCTGGTGTCGAACCTGGAAACCGCCGATCCGTCGCACATCATCAAGGGCAACGAGCGCGTGTTGCGTGCCCGCCTGTCCGACGCCAAGTTCTTCTTCGAGCAGGACCAGAAGCAGAAACTCGAAGCCCGCATCCCGCGTCTGGCCGACGTGGTGTACCACAACCAGCTGGGCAGCCAGCTGGAGCGTACCGAGCGTCTGGCCGTGCTGGCCGGTGACATTGCCCGCGCCCTCGGCGCCGATGCTGCCATCGCCGAACGCGCCGCCCGGCTGGCCAAGGCCGACCTGCTGACTGACATGGTGGGTGAATTCCCCGAGCTGCAAGGCGTCATGGGCCGTTATTACGCCCTCATCGACGGCGAACTGCCGGTTGTTGCCGATGCCATCGAAGGCCACTATCACCCGCGCTTTGCCGGTGACAGCCTGCCCGACGGCGACATCGCCACCGCCGTGGCACTGGCCGACAAGCTGGAAATGCTGACAGGCATCTGGGGCATCGGTCTGGTGCCGACCGGCGACAAGGACCCGTTCGGCCTGCGCCGGCAGGCGCTGGGCGTGATGCGCATGCTGATGAACGCCCGGCTGGACCTCAAGGCCCTGCTGGAACGCGCCGTCGCCACCTTCCCGGCCGGCAAGCTGGCTGCTGATACCGCGCCGGCGCTGTACGTGTTCATGCTGGAGCGCCTGAAGAACCTGCTGACCGCCGATGCTGCCACCCGTGCCGACGAAGTGGACGCCGTGCTGGCGCTGGAGCCGGGGCACTTTGACGAAGTGCCGGCCGTGCTGGCTGCCGTGGCCGCATTCCGCGCCCTGCCGGAAGCCGCCGCACTGGCTGCCGCCAACAAGCGGGTCAAGAACATCCTCAAGAAGGTTGAAGGCGAGCTGCCGACCGGTGTGGATGCTACCCTGCTGACCGAAGCCGCCGAAACCGAACTGTGGCAGTCCATCGATGCCGTGCTGCCGACCGTCGAAGCGGCCTTTGCCGCCCGTGATTACGCCACGGCCCTCAGCCGGCTTGCCGTGCTCAAGGCGCCGGTGGATGCCTTCTTCGACGGCGTGATGGTGATGGCTGACGATGCCGCCGTGCGGGCCAACCGGCTGGCACTGCTGGCCCGGCTGGCCGGTCTCTTCAACCGCGTGGCCGACATTTCGCTGCTGGCGGAATAATCCCGGCCGGCGGGTGTGTGCATGCCAACCCGCAGCCTGTGCTGCGGGTTGGTTGCGTCATGCACCCTCCATCCAATCTCACTGA
>JAGPIM010000149.1 GCA_018055005.1 Laribacter sp. | reverse complement strand
AGCCAGACGAGGTTGGCAAACAGCTCAACGAACTGGTCGGTCAGTGCCTGTTTCATGGCAGAACTCCCGTTGGCGATGGAGGCATTCTGTCGCAAATGAATTTAAAAATTAAATTGATAATTTATTGTTGATAGTTTTAGTTTGGCTATGACGACCGGAAAACCGAAGCGGCAGAAAAAACGGGACCGGAAAGCAGTGCCTGGTCAGTGCCAGTATTTGGATGAAATGAATTTAAGCTTTTGATATTCATGGTTAAACTTGTGATGGTTCATGAGGGTTTTCGAGGCGCTCAGATCATGACCTGCGTCCGTTAATGTCATAAAAGAATGCAATCCTTACTTTTTTGGCGTGGCAAACGGCACGCAACAGGCATACGATGCCACCGCATTACTGCATTGCAGCAAGAGGTGGCAAACACATGGCGTCACTGGTGGTGTATCACGGCCATTGTCCGGATGGCTTCGGTGCCGCCTATGCGGCGTGGCTGCGTCTGGGGGAGCGTGCCGAGTACGTGCCCGCCGAATACGGCAGCTATCCGGTCCTGAATGTCACCGGCCTGGATGTCTACATCCTCGACTACAGCTTTCCGCGGCCGATGTTGCAGGCCATGAAGGATGTCGCCCGTTCCCTGGTGGTACTCGACCACCACAAGACCGCCCAGGCGGATCTGGGGGGATTTCCGGGAGCATTTTTCGATATGGAGAAGTGCGGAGCCCGTCTGGCGTGGGAATATTTTCATCCGGACCAGCCGGCTCCCCGCCTGATCGATTTCATCGAGGACCGGGATATCTGGCGCTGGCGCGATCCCGTGTCGGCGGATTTCCTGGCTTATCTCGATACCCGCCCGTTCGAGTTTTCGGTCTGGCACGAGCTGGCCACACTGGACGCTGCCCGGCTGGACGAAATCCTGCAGATCGGGCGGCACATGAACCGCAAGTACGACAGCCTGGCGCAGATCATGGCGCAGTCGGCCGAGCCGGTGCGCCTGTCCGGCGTGCAGGGGCACAAGCTCAACTGTGCCAGCCTGTTCACCTCCCGGGTGGGCGAGCTGCTGTACCGGCAGAACGGCACGTTTGCCATGCTCTGGCGCATCGAGGGCGGCCAGCTTTATGTCAGCTTGCGTGCCCGCAACGGCACCATTGACGTGTCGGAAATGGCCTCGCTGTTCGGCGGTGGCGGGCACGAGGCCGCAGCAGGATTCCGCATCCCCCTCAACAATCCGGCCTGCGACTATTTCATTGCCCGCTACATCAAGGGTGCCGGTGAGGCCTGAAAAGACAAGGGCCACCGCAACGGGTGGCCCTGACCGGAATGCCGGCAGACCGGCTTACTGGGGCTGCTGGATGTCGTAGGTCACGTCTTCGGACTCGACCATGTCCAGCAGTTCGTCCATGAATTCGTCGCTGACGGCGTTGCTCCATTCGCCCTCCACGTCACGGGTCACCATCGGTTCAAAGGTCAGGTCCATGAACTGGTCCGGAGCCAGTTGCAGGATTTCCACGCCGTCCGCAGTCCGGACCACTTCCCAGCTGTCCGGGACATCCATTTCCAGCCGGATGGTGACTGCCAGTTTTTTTGCCATTGCTGCCATTCCTTCCATAAAGTCAGCCGCAACACTACCCCGATTCAGGCCGGCTGTCGCGGTCATTGCCTCACATGACGTTACGCCTCGTCCATGCGGTCGATGGTGTCGATTTCATCCTGCAACATCAGCCAGTCTTCTTCCAGCTGGGCCAGCTCGGCGCTGACCTCTCCCTGGCGCTTGACCGACTGCGCCAGCAGCTCGCGCTGCGCTGCTTCGTAGATGCTTTCGTCGGCCAGCCGGGCATCCAGTCCGGCTTTTTCCGCATTCAGTTTTTCCAGCGCCTTTTCCAGCTTGGCCAGTCTGGCCAGCAGGGGCTTCTTGAGCGCGGTCTTCTTCTGGCGGGCTTCGGCTTCCAGCCGCTTTTGCGTCTTGCGGTCCACTGCCTGGGTATCGGTGCTGGCCGGTCGGCCGGCAGCCTGTTCGGCCTGCTGGCTGGCCAGCCGGTACGCGCGGTAGTCGTCCAGGTCGCCGTCAAACGGTTGTACCGTGCCGCCCTCTACCAGCCAGTAGGTGTCGGTGGTGGAGGCCAGCAGGGAGCGGTCGTGTGACACCACGATCACCGCGCCGGTGTAGTCCTGCAAGGCCAGCGTCAGCGCCGCACGCATGTCGAGGTCGAGGTGGTTGGTCGGTTCGTCCAGCAGCAGCAGGTTGGGTTTCTGCCAGACGATCAGCGACAGGGCCAGCCGGGATTTTTCGCCACCCGACATCGGGCCGACCGGGGCCGAGGCCTGGTCGCCGCGGAAATCGAATCCGCCGAGGAAATCGCGGATTTCCTGCTCGCGCACTTCGGGTGAGAGTTTCTGCACATGCCAGATGGGCGATTCATCCGGGCGCAGGGTTTCCAGCTGGTGCTGGGCAAAGTAGCCGATCTTCAGGTCGCGCGCCGGGATCAGGCTGCCGGTCAGCGGTGGCAGCTCGCCGCACAGGAGCTTGATCAGGGTGGATTTACCCGCTCCGTTAGGGCCGAGCAGACCGATGCGTGCGCCGGCCTGCACTCCGAGGTTGAGGCGTTGCAAGATCGGTGTGTCACCGTATCCGGCTGCTGCGTTTTCCACTGTCAGCAGCGGGTTGGGGCTGTGGGTGGGCGAGTCGAAGCAGAACGAGAACGGGCTGTCGATGTGCGCTGCGGCCACGCGTTCGAGCTTTTCCAGTGCCTTGACCCGGCTTTGTGCCTGCTTGGCCTTGGTCGCCTTGGCCTTGAAGCGGCGGATGAAGTTTTCCAGATGGGCGATGGTGGCCTGCTGCTTTTCAAACGCAGCCTGTTGTTGTGCCAGCTGGGCAGCGCGCTGGGTTTCGTAGTCGCTGTAGCCGCCGGTATAGAGGGTGATGCTGCCGCGGGCGACTTCGGCAATGTGGGTGACGCAGCCGTCGAGGAAATCGCGGTCGTGCGAGATCAGCAGCAGGGTACCCGGATAACCGGCCAGCCACTGTTCCAGCCACAGCACGGTTTCGAGGTCAAGGTGGTTGGTCGGTTCGTCGAGCAGCAAGAGGTCGGAGCGGCACATCAGCGCCTGCGCGAGGTTGAGACGCATGCGCCAGCCACCGGAAAAGCTCGATACCGGACGCTGCTGCATGGCGTCGTCAAAGCCGAGACCGGCCAGCAGGCGGGCGGCACGGGCGGGGGCCGAGTAGGCGTCGATGCGGGCGAGCTCGGCGTGCAGGTGGCCAATGGCCTCGCCGTTGTGGGCGGTTTCGGCAGTGGCCAGCTCGGCTTCGAGCTGGCGCAGCTCGCGGTCGCCGTCCAGCGTGTAGTTGAGCGCCGAGCAGGCCAGCGCCGGGGTTTCCTGCGCCACATGGGCAGTCACCCAGCCCGGCGGGATGAACAGGTCGCCGCTGTCGGCCGAGAGTTCGTCGCGCAGGAGCGCAAACAGGCTGGATTTGCCGGCGCCGTTGCCGCCGACCACGCCGACGCGCCAGCCGGGGTGAATGGTGAGGGTGACGTCGCGGAAGAGTTCCTTGACGCCGCGGCGCAGGGAGAGTTGCTTGAGCTGAATCATGTAATACCAGAAATGCAGCGGGTGCCGCAGCGCCCGCCGGATGGGTCAGTCGCTGACGACGTCAACGCCTTTGGGTGGGGTGAAACGGAAACGGGCCGGGTCGATTTTCGGGTTCTTCTGGACCTGGCTGAAGGTCAGGGTGGTGGTCTGGCCAAAGCTGTCGGTCAGCACCATGCCTGCGAGTTCGCTGCCCTTGAAGCCCATGCGCACCGAGTTGAAGCTGCCTTCCTTTTTGGGCGTGGCTTCAAGCCAGTCAAAGCCGTTTTGCATGCCAAGGTTTTTCAGGCGGTAGTCGCGTTCGATCTCGTTGCTGCCGGCGAGCAGGGCGGCAGGACTGCTGCCCAGCGCGTCGTCGAGCTTTTTGGACGTGACCTGCGCCAGGTCGCTGTCGTACACCCACAGGCGCTGGCCGTCACCGACGATCAGTTGCGGGTAGGGCTGGCTGTAGGTCCAGCGGAACTTGCCCGGACGCGACAGCTCGAGGCTGCCGGAAGCAGTCTGGGTCTGGCGGCCGCTGACGACCTGGGTGAACTCGGCCTTCATCGAACGGGTCTGGCCGACGAATTGCTTGAGTGCGGCGATGGCATCGGCCTGGGCGGCAAACGGGGCGATCGCCAGCGCGCAGGCCAGCAACAGTTTTTTCATGACGGACTCCTCTTTCGTCCGGCTCAACGAAAGCGGTTGGTGATCGGATAGCGCCAGTCCTTGCCGAAGGCGCGGTGGGTGATGCGCGGGCCGACCGGAGCCTGCCGGCGCTTGTATTCGTTGACTTTCAACAGACGGGTGACGCGCTCGACGTCGGCGGTGTCATAGCCCAGTGCGACGATGTCGGCCGCACTGCGGTTCATTTCCACATATTCGGCCATGATGGCGTCCAGCACATCGTAAGGCGGCAGGCTGTCCTGGTCGACCTGGTCCGGTCGCAGTTCGGCGCTGGGCGCCCGGTCGATGATGCGGCGCGGGATCACCTCGCTGCCCTGACGGTTACGCCACTCGGACAGCTCGTACACCAGCGTCTTGGCAACATCCTTGAGCACGGCAAAACCGCCAGCCATGTCGCCGTAGAGGGTGGCGTAGCCGGTGGTCATTTCCGACTTGTTGCCGGTGGTCAGTACCAGCTTGCCGGTCTTGTTGGAAAGCGCCATCAGGATGACGCCACGAATGCGTGATTGCAGGTTTTCCTCGGTGGTGTCGGCGGCTGCGCCGGCAAACAGCGGGGTCAGCGCCTGCATGAAGGATTCGTACATCGGCCAGATGGCCACCTCGTCGTAGCGCACGCCCAGCCGCTCCACCATGTCGCGGCTGTCGTCCACGCTGATGTCGGCGGTATAGCGCGAAGGCATCATGACCGCGTGCACCCGGTCGGCACCGAGCGCGTCAACGGCGATGGCCAGCGTCAGGGCCGAGTCAATGCCGCCGGACAGGCCGAGCAGTACGCCCGGAAAGCCGTTCTTGCCGATGTAGTCGCGCACGCCCAGTACCAGGGCGCGGTAAACCGCTTCCACCGAGTCGGGCAGCGGGGCCATGACGGCCGGCCGGATGTCGCCGTCCTGTACGTCGAGGAAGCCCAGCGCCGCCTCGAAATGCGGCAGGCGGCAGACCGGCTCGCCGGCGCGGTTGAGCGCGAACGACGCGCCGTCGAACACCAGCTCGTCCTGTCCGCCGACCAGGTTGACGTAGGCCACCGGCAGGCCGGTTTCCTCGACGCGCCAGCGGCATTCCTGCTCGCGTATTGCGTGTTTCTCGCGGTGGAACGGCGAGGCGTTCATTACCAGCAGCACGTCGGCGCCGGCATCCAGTGCTTCGGCGGCCGGTTCCGGCCCCCAGATGTCTTCGCACACCAGTACGCCGATGTTGACGCCGTCCTGCCCGAATACCAGTGGAGCCACGCCAGGGGTGAAGTAGCGGACTTCGTCGAATACCTCTTCGTTGGGCAGGCGCATCTTGTGATAGGTGCCCAGGATGTTGCCGTCGCGCATGACGGTGGCGGCATTGAAGCGTTCGCTGCCCAGCATGGCCGGGTGGCCGACGATCAGGGTGATGCCGTCGATTTCCATCAGCCGGTCCAGCTGGCGGTTGACCTCGGCATAAAAGGCCGGGCGCAGCAGCAGGTCTTCCGGGCTGTAGCCGGTCAGTGCCAGTTCGGGGGTCAGGAGCACGTCGGCACCTGCTGCCATGGCTTCGCGGGCGAGGCGGGCGATCTCGTTGGCGTTGCCGGCTATGTCGCCGACGATGGGATTGAACTGGGCTAGAGCCAGGCGCATCGGAGGTCTCGTCTGTCTTGGAAAAACACAAGCGGGCGATTTTAGCCTTATCGGGCGAGGGTGGGGCAGCCGGCGTCGTTCAAGTCGTCAGCTATGTGTTGCCTCATGCGACTAGAATGCGGTTTTTGCGGGGCGGTCGTGCATGCCCTGCCGTGTCTGCCGGTATCGTGAATCATGGTCTCCAGTGTGTTTTTCCGTTTTTTCTTTCTTCATTTGCGTGGTTTCAGGCCGGTTCTGGCCGGACTGGCACTGTGCAGCCTGCTCGGCAGCCTGCCGGTGCAGGCGGAGGATGCCAGGCCGGCTACAGCGGGCAAGGCCGTAGCTGACAGTGTGGGCAGCCGCATGTTCGGTGCTCAGCTGTTTGGTGGCTCGTTTGCCAAAATGGCCGGCGGTGGCATCCCGCAGGCGTATGTGCTGAACACGGGTGACCGCATCAAGCTCAAGCTGTGGGGCAGCATGGAGTTTGACGATACGCTGACGGTGGATGCTGATGGTCAGGTGGTGGTGCCGGGGGTGGGGGCCATCAAGCTTGCCGGCGTGCGGCATGACCGGCTTAACGCAACGGTCAGCAGTGCGGTCAGGAAGCTGGCGGGGCGCGAGGTGCAGAGTGCGGCGCAGCTGGATGCCAGCCAGCCGGTCAAGGTGTTTGTCACCGGCTTTGTGCGCCAGCCGGGCTTGTACGGTGGTGTGGCGGCCGACAGCGTGCTGGCGTTTCTGGACCGGGCCGGCGGGGTGGATGCCGAGCGCGGCAGCTATATCGACATCGTGCTCAAGCGCGGGGATGCGGTGTACCGTCGCATCAACCTGTACGACTTCCTGTTGCGGGGCAACATCGATTTCTTTCCGCTGGCCGACGGCGACGCGATTGTCGTCGGTGCCCGCCGGCATGTTTTCAGCGTGCGCGGCGAGGTGCTCAATCCGTTTGATTTCGAGTTTGACCAGCCGATCGTGTCGCTGACCGATGCGCTGGCGCTGGCGCATCCGCGTCCGGGCGCCACTCACGTCAGCGTGCTGCGCAGCCAGGGCACCCGGCAGATGAGCGAGTATTACCCGCTGGCCGAGGCGCGCAAGGAAGTGATGCTGTATGACGGTGACCAGCTCAACGTGACGGCAGACCGCTATGCCG
>JAGPIM010000148.1 GCA_018055005.1 Laribacter sp. | reverse complement strand
GTCAACACCCCTCACCGCAAAAATACGCACCAATCCGGTATCCCGCTGTTTCAAAACAGCATTCATGGAAAAAATACCAGACACCCGCCGCTCAACGCGCAAATTACGCCTGCTCCCACGGCTCCAGTACCGTATCCAGCGCATGATCCAGCTGCCCCGGATAGTCGCGACTGTAGTGCAATCCACGGCTTTCATAACCCGACAGTGACGGCTCCCCCCAAAAAAAATCGCCCGCCGGTGTTATCCGACAGGCGAATGAAGAACATCCCTGTTGCCATCTGAACATAGACGCTATCGGAACGGATGCAAGCCGACTTTGCGCCTGACAGCCATGACATCAGTCCTGACGACCCGGCAGCCCCACCGTCTTGTCGACACACCACAACAGCGCCACCACCAGCATTCCGCTCATAAACACCAGTACATCCATGACACACTCCCGAGACAAAAGGGTTTTCAAAAGCAATACGCATTGCGCTTGTACTTATTGTTTGACCTTGTCCATCCCGGGATAAAGACGAGACATGTATATTGACTGTTTCCAGTCTGGAAACAGTCAATCACGGCATGGATACCCTTGATGCCATGCGGGCCTTCGTCCGGGTTGCCGAGGCCCGCAGTTTTACCCGGGCAGCCGACCAGCTGGGCTGCGCCAAAGCCACCGTCACCAAGCTCGTCAATTCGCTGGAGCACCGGCTGGGAACACGGCTGCTGCAACGCACCACCCGTTACGTCAGCCCGACTCCCGAGGGTGAAATCTACCTCCGGCACTGCCAGCACCTGCTGCCACAGGTCGATGCCGCTGCCGCCGCAATCAATCCGCAGCGCGAACGCCTGCAGGGGCGTATCTGGTGCGAAGTCCCTTCCAGCCTCGCCCGCTCGCCACTGATCCGGCGACTGGCCGCTTTTCGCGAACAGGCCCCGCAGGTCGAACTGCTGTTTTCCTGCTCGGACCGCAAAGCCGGTCTGGTAAGGGAAGGACTCGATTGCGCCATCCGTTTTGGCAAACTGCCGGATTCGGACTACGTTGCCCGTCCCCTGTGCCCGGCCCGCATCGTGTTGTGTGCCACGCCCCGCTACCTGGCCTGTCACGATCCCGTCGCCGAACCGGACGACCTGCTGGCCCACCCGGTCATCGATTACTTCGTCCCCGGTGCCACCGCCCCTGAAGTCTGGCCGCTCTACAGCGAACACACCCTGCATCATGTCCCGGTACAGCGGGCGGTCGCCTTCGACGACGACAACCTGCTGCTGGAAGCCGGACTGGCCGGACTGGGCATCTTCCAGTCGCCCCTGCACCTGGTCGCACCCTACATCGCCTCGGGCCAGCTGGTACGTGTCCTGCCGGCATGGCACCTGCGCGACTGGCCCATGCACCTGCTCACCCCGCGCCCGCAGTTCCTGTCCCCGCGGGTACGTGCCTTCTGCAACTGGGTCATGGCCGAACTCGACCCACCGAACGGACTGAACCGGTGAAAACCCCGGCTGGCCGACCGGCAGCAGACGCGCTAGAGTGGCACACATGCGTTTGACCGCCCTTCCCTCGCTCAAGCTGACCGGCAGACTCTTCCTGATCATGCTGGCAACCTGCCTGTTGCTGGTTGTCGGCATTGCCACCGTCTGGCGCTGGAGCGTGCAGGCCGACTTCAAGGATTTCGTTCAGCGCATGGGCCGCGAGCGGGTCACCACGGTAGCTGGCGAACTGGCCGACACCTATGCCAGCCACGGCGGCTGGGCATTCCTGTTCGACGACCCCCGTGCCTGGCCCCGCCTGATGCGCTCGCTGGCCGACGAAGCCGGCACCTCCCCGCATGACCCGCTGATGCCACGCCTGTGGCTCCTGGATGCCGAAGGGCAGACCATCATTGCCGGACGCGGCCAGCCAGACCTGCAAAAAGCCCTGCGCCAGCCCGTCGTGGTCGACGGCCGCACCGTCGGCTGGGTCATCGGCAATCCTTCCCGCCATCTCTCCGAGTCTCCCGACCTGCGCTTCTATTCCCAGCAGCAGCGCACCACGCTCTGGACCGCCGGCCTTGCCCTGCTGCTGGCCACGCTGGCGGCCCTGGTAATTGCCCGCAGCCTGCTGCGCCCCATCCGCGAACTGGCCGGCGCCACCCACCGGCTGGCCGCCGGCGACTACCACATCCGCGTCACCGACAAGCGCCGCGACGAACTCGGGGCCCTGGCACACGATTTCAACCAGCTGGCCCATACGCTGGCCCGCAACGAAGCCCTGCGCCGGCAGCTGATCGCCGATGTTTCGCACGAACTGCGCACCCCGCTGGCGGTCCTGCGTGGCGAAATCGAAGCACTGGAAGACGGCGTGCGCCCGCTCACGCCCGAAGCCCTGGGATCACTGGCCGGTGAAGTGGCATTGCTTGCCAAACTGGTCGACGACCTGCATGCCCTGTCGCTGGCCGATGCCGGCGCACTGGCCTACCACAAACGCCCGACCGACCTGCCCGAATGCCTGAACGCCGTCGCCGGCGCCTTTGCCGAACGGCTGGCCGGACGCCAGCTGCAATTGCAGCTCCAGCTGCCCGACCATGCCGAACTGCTTGCCGACCCGGACCGGCTGCGCCAGCTGTTCCACAACCTGTTTGAAAACAGCCTGCGCTACACCGACCCGGGTGGCACACTGCGCATCCGCTGCCGCCAGACCCCGCAAGCGCTGGAGCTGGACTGGGAAGACAGCGTCCCCGGCGTCACGCCCGAGCAGCAGGCACACCTGTTCGACCGCTTTTACCGGGCCGACAGTTCGCGCCGCCGAGCCGCCGGCGGCTCTGGCCTTGGCCTGGCCATCTGCCGGGAAATCGTCCTGGCCCACGGTGGCGACATCCTCGCCGAACCGTCCGGACTGGGCGGCCTGGCCCTGCACCTGACTTTTCCCCTGCGTCCAACATGAATCCTGCCTCTCCCGCTGCCCGCATCCTCGTGGTCGAGGATGAACCCAAACTGGCACAACTGCTGGCCGACTACCTGCACGCCGCCGGCTTCGAGGTCGAATGCCTCGACAACGGCCTGACGGCGCTCGACCGCCTGCGGGCCGCCCCGCCCGACCTGATGCTGCTGGACCTGATGCTGCCCGGGCTGGACGGCCTGTCGCTGTGCCGCGCGCTGCGCAGCTTTTCCAGCCTGCCGGTCATCATGCTGACGGCCCGGGTCGAAGAATCCGACCGCCTGCTCGGTCTGGAGATCGGTGCCGACGACTACATCTGCAAACCGTTCAGCCCGCGTGAAGTGGTGGCCCGCGTCCGCACGGTGTTGCGCCGCAGCCAGCCCGCTGCGGCTGCGCCGGCCGCCGCAATACCCGCCGACAGCCAGGCGGCACCCTTCCTGCTGGATCCGGATACGCTGATGGCCAGCTACCACGGCCAGGAACTGGAACTGACCCGGGTGGAATTCCGGCTGCTGGAAGTGCTGGTCGCCTCGCCCCGGCGGGTGTTCTCGCGCGACCAGTTGCTGGGCCACGTCTACGACGACCACCGGGTCGTGTCGGACCGCACCGTCGACAGCCACATCAAGAACCTGCGCAAGAAACTGGCCCAGGTGCAGCCGGACGCCGACCCGATCCGCTCGGTCTACGGAGTCGGTTACAAGTTCGAGCCGTGACGGTGCCACGTTTCACAGTTCTTTCACATTTCCTGCCTAATTCCCTCACGGTCACCGCACACACTGGGCAGCATCAAAAAAACAGGAGGACCCGACATGACCCGCCAACGTACCCTGCTCGCTGCCCTGATCGCCTCGGCCCTGACCCTGACCGCCGGCGCCGCCATGGCCCGTCCCGGTGATTACGGCCCGCACTGCGACACCAACGGTGACGGCAAGATCAGCAGTGAAGAAGCCCGGACCATGCCGCGGCTGGCCCAGGAATTCGACCGCCTCGACACCAACAAGGACGGCTACCTCACCCGCGACGAAATGCCGCGCGGCATGAACCGCTCGTACCACGGCAAGCGTGGAGGCGGCTGGGCCCGCCTCGACACCAACGGTGACGGCAAGATCAGCCGCGACGAAGCCCGGGCCAGCCCGTACCTGAACGCGAACTTCGACCAGCTCGACACCAACAAGGACGGCTTCCTCACCCGCGACGAAATGCCGCGTGGCCATCATCGCGGCCAAGGGGGCGGCTTCAACCGGCTGGATACCGACGGCGACGGCCGGATCAGTCGTGAAGAAGCCAAAGCCAACCCGCAGCTGAGCCAGAACTTCGACCTGATCGATGCCAACAAGGATGGCTACATCGACCGCAGCGAAATGTTCCGCCACATGGCCGACCAGCGCTTTACCCGGCTTGATGCCGACAAGGACGGCAGGATCAGCCGCGACGAAGCCCGCCAGGCACCGCGTCTGGCCCAGTGGTTCGACCAGCTCGACACCAACAAGGACGGCTACCTCAGCCGTGACGAATTCATGCAGCACCACAACAGCCAGGCCGGCATGATGCCGCGTCGCGGCGGCCCGGCCGGCCAGCCGCCCGTGCAAGACGACAGCCTGCCGTTTTCCGGGCTGTAAGCTGTTTCCTGCCACCTGAGCACCTGACAGCCGAACCGCACGCCGGTTCGGCTGTTTGCATCCAGACCCCGCCATTGTATTCAGGGCGCTTCGCGCCGGATGTCCGCCATGCCTCTTACCCTGCCTCCCCTCCTCAAGCAGCGCCGTGTCCGGACCGGACTGGTCCTGGCCGCGGCTGTCCTGCTGGCCTGGCTGTTCTGGCCCCGCCAGCCGGCCCAGGTCTACGTCACCGCCAAGGTCGGCCGCGGCAACCTGGAAGACACCGTGCTGGCCACCGGCATCATCAAGGCCTACAAGCAGGTCAGCGTCGGCGCCCAGGTGTCCGGCCAGATCAAGAAGCTGCACGTCGCACTGGGCCAGTCCGTCAAGGCCGGCGACCTCGTGGCCGAAATCGACCCGCGCACCCAGCAGAACACCCTGCTTGATGCCGAGGCGCAACTGGCCGCCTACCAGGCGCAGCTGGCCGGCAAGACCGCCACCCTGGCCAAGGCACGCCAGGACTTCGTGCGTCAGGAAACCATGCTCAAGGACGAGGCCACCTCGCGCGAAGCCTTCGACGCCGCGCGCGCCAGCCTCGACAGCGCCAGCGCCGACGTCGGCCAGCTGAAAGCGCAGATCGAGCAGGCCCGCATCAAGGTCAGCACCGCCAGGCTCAATCTCGGCTACACCACCATCGTGGCGCCGTTCGACGGCGTGGTGGTGTCGATGCCGGTGGACGAAGGCCAGACCGTCAACGCTGCCCAGACCACGCCGACGCTGATCAAGCTGGCCCAGCTCGACACCATGACCGTCAAGGCCGAAATCTCCGAGGGCGACGTGCCGCGCATCAAGCCCGGGCTGCCGGTGTATTTCACCATCCTCGGCGCGCCCGACACCCGCTACCGCACCACCCTGCGCTCGATCGATCCCGGCCCGGTGGCACTCAGCGACGACACCAGCACCACCGGCAACAGTTCCTCGAGCGGCAGCAGCGCCGGCTCGACCGCCATCTACTACTACGGCCTGATGGACGTCGACAATCCGCACCGGCAACTGCGCATCGACATGACCGCCCAGGTCTCGATCGTGCTGGCCGAAGCCAAAAACGTGCTGACGATTCCTTCGACCGCGCTGGGCGAACGGCAGCCGTCCGGCGATTACACGGTACGAGTGCTCAATGCCGACGGACAGGCCGAAACCCGCACGGTCAGGGTCGGCCTCAACAACAACGTCCGGGCCGAAGTCAAAAGCGGCCTGAAAGAAGGCGAGCGGGTGATTGTCGGTGAACAGGATGCCGATGCCCCGCCCAGCCAGTCAGGTGGTCGCCGCCGCTCGCCGATGGGATTCTGAGCCATGCCGCACACGCCTCCCCTGCTGGTCGTTGACGGCGTCTGGCGCGAGTTTGCCGCCGGCGACGACACGGTCGCCATCCTCAAGGACATCCACCTGACCATCCAGGCCGGTGAAATGGTCGCCATCGTCGGTGCCTCCGGCTCCGGCAAGTCGACGCTGATGAACATCCTCGGCTGCCTTGACCGGCCCAGCCGCGGCCGCTACTGCGTCAAGGGCCAGGAAACCCGCCAGCTGTCGCCGGACGAACTGGCCACCCTGCGGCGTGAAACCTTCGGCTTCATCTTCCAGCGCTATCACCTGCTGTCCGACCTCGACGCACTGGGCAACGCCGAAATCCCGGCCATCTACGCCGGCCTGCGGCCGGACAGCCGCCGCGAACGCGCCAGCCGGCTGCTGGCACGGCTGGGTCTGGCCGACCGCCTGCACCACCGTCCCGGCCAGCTGTCCGGCGGCCAACAGCAGCGCGTCAGCATTGCGCGGGCGCTGGTCAACGGCGGCGAGGTGATCCTTGCCGACGAGCCGACCGGCGCGCTCGACAGCCACAGCGGCCAGGAGGTGATGGCGATCCTGCACGAGCTGCACGCCGAGGGCCACACCGTCATCATGGTGACGCACGACGCCGGCCTTGCCGAACACGCCGAACGCATCATCACCCTCAAGGACGGCCAGATCGTCAGCGACGCCGCCACTGCCCGGGCCACCGGCAAAGCGGCACCGGCCCTGCCGGCGGCAGCCCAGACACCGGCCGGCGGCTGGCGTGCCCGGCTCGACCGCCTGCGCGAAGCCTTCGTGATGGCCGGCAGGGCGATGCTGGCCCACCGGCTGCGCTCGTTCCTGACCATGCTCGGCATCATCATCGGCATCGCCTCGGTGGTGTCGGTGGTGGCACTGGGCGAAGGCTCGCGCCAGCAGATCCTCTCCGACATCAGTGCCATGGGCACCAACACCATCGACATCTACCCGGGCAAGGGCTTTGGAGACCGCAAGTCGTCGGCCATCCACACGCTCAACGACAGGGATGCGGCGGCACTGGCCGAGCAGGGCTTTGTCGACAGCGTGACGCCGGGCGTCAGCACCAGTGCCACGCTGCGGGTCGGCAATACGGCGCTGACCGGCCAGGTGCGCGGCGTCGGCCAGCAGTATTTCCAGGTCA
>JAGPIM010000147.1 GCA_018055005.1 Laribacter sp. | reverse complement strand
TCCTGCTTGCGGGAAACCCCGACGCGCAAAAAGCGCGGCATGACCTCGGTCTGGGCAATCTGCCGCACGAGCCGGATGACCTGATCCACCACCTGCATGATTGTTGTTTCTCCTCTGCCGTTGGCCCACGGGTGCGCACGGGATGGCGATGACTGGCAAAATACCGATTTTGCCGCCGCCATGTCAAAAGCACATGGCATGGCAAGGTCCGTGCTGTCGAGATGCCTCATGCCCCGTTTTCTTGTCGATTCCCTGCCTCTGGCCACCGGTGAACTCAGCCTGCCTGACGAGGTCGTGCGTCACCTGCAAGTCCTGCGTTTGCGCGCAGATGATCCTCTGACCCTGTTTGATGGCAAAGGAGGGGAGTGGAGCGCCCGCCTTGTCGAACTGGGACGTCGGTCGGCGCGCGTACATGTCGAGGCATTCCATGCGGTCGAGCGGGAATCACCCCTGCTGCTGTCGCTGGCACAGGGCGTCTCGACCGGTGACCGGATGGAGTTCACCCTGCAAAAAGGCGTGGAGCTTGGCATTGCGGTGTTCCAGCCGCTGGTGACCGAGCGGGCCATGCTCAAGCTGGCCGGTGAACGGGCCGAGCGCAAGCTCGAGCGCTGGAACGACATCGTGCGTGCCGCCTGCGAACAATGCGGGCGTAACCGCATTCCAGAGATTCGGCCGCTGATGACCCTGACGGCCTTTCTGGCCCAGCCCCCGGCGGATGCTGCGCGCTTTATCCTCTCGCCGGCAGGGGAGAGGCGATTGGCAGACTATCCCGCTCCGCGGGCTGCCTGGCTACTGGCCGGCCCCGAGGGCGGATTGAGTGGCCAGGAAGAGGTCGCAGCCATGGCGGCGGGCTGGGAGCCCTTGCGGCTGGGTCCCCGGGTGTTGCGGACGGAAACTGCTGCACTGGCAGCAGCAGCAGCCATGCAGACCTTGTGGGGTGATTTTGCCTGAGGCTTCTGGCTTGACAGGCGAGCGGGCCGGCTTTTGTCGCCGTGCCCGTTGCGAAGGCTGCCGTCCGTTTTCCCGCTGGAGGGCCACGAAAACGGCACTGCTCCAGGACATGTTTGATGTCGTCCGGGATTCGGCTGGCTGTCCGGAGCGATATTGCTTGCACTGGAAATTACTGCCAGCGAATCTGTCATCGCGTGTGCCTTGTGGCCTGGCCGAACGGCTTTGGTCGGTTGCGGGAAGCATGAAAACATGACCTGTACGACCATCCGGGTCTGGCCGGCCGGTGCCGGGTATCAGCTGGCCTGACGTGCGCGACGGTAAACCAGCCGCTGCTCGAAGCACACTTCATCCTTTGCCAGCTGGCCGGCAGAACGGCCGACGACCGGGCGCATGAAATCGTAGCGCTCTCCGTCCACGCTCAGCCAGGCCGGAATCGGTGCACCATCAAACTGGCCGAGCGTTTCCCCGGACGGGGTCATGACCCGGTTATCCACAGGTGGCGGTGTCAGCAATTCGCCCGGCTGGTCGGTGGAGGCATCCGGTGAGTATTCCCAGTCGGATGAGCGACTGGGCACTTTGGTAACCGGTGGCATGGGAGTGCGCAGCAGCCACCAGCGCAGCATCCAGTACGGCAACATTACCTTGTGTACCTGCTTGTCGTCGGTAATGACACAGGTCACGGCAAATTCGGCCTGGCATTGCGGACAGCGGGCCTTGGCGGCAATCACGATGCGGTTCTGGATGGTCGAGGCCACCCCCTGCATGTCGGTGGCAGTCACCAGTGCATTGCAGCGGACGCAGTGCTTGGCAAAACGGCTGATGGTCTGACCGTTGTTGAAACGCAGCGGCAGGAAACTGGAAAGGCGGTCGGATTTGGGCATGGCTACGGTCGGTTACGGGCTACTGGCGCCTTGTATCTTAACAAAGCCGGCTGCCTCCGGTCGCAATTGCTCCTGACTGGCAGCGTCCTCCTTCTGGCTGTGGATATCCTGTGCATGCTTTTGCCGTGTCCGGGCATGGTGGCGTTCGTTGCGGTTTATCCCAGCTTCCGGAATACCACATTGACTGTGGATGAACCAGGAACATGGCATGGCGACATGCTGCCGGCCAACGGATATCCACAGCCAGAACCGTTTCTGGTGCAGGCTGGTGCGATGCGGTCAGACACAAGGTTGTTGCCGCTTTGGTAAACCGGGCTTCGTGATCAGGTCGAGGGCTATACGACGGTTTTGCCTGTCTGACGCTGAAATACTGGACGGCATTTTTTCTGTCTGTCCGAGCGGGCCGTAATGGGTGGATTTCAGCGGGACGGCAAGCAGGGACAAAGGCAGGTACTTCTGGCAGGCATTGGTACCGCCTGCCTTGTTTGTAAAGTAAATAATGTATTACGTAAAAAATTTAATGATCAAAAAACGGGCCGCCTTGTGGGCGACCCGTTGCGGGATGAATGGTTTGTCCGGTCAGAGGATGTAACGCGCCAAGTCTTCGCGCTGGGCGATGCCTTCCAGTCTGGTGTCGACGTAGGCCGCGTCAATGGTGATGCTGCCGGAACGGGCATCGAACGACACTTCTTCCAGCAGTTTTTCGATCACCGTATGCAGACGGCGGGCACCGATGTTTTCGGTTTTTTCGTTGACCTGGAAAGCAATCTCGGCCATGCGGCGGATGCCGTCATCGGTGAATTCAAGATGGGTGCCTTCCGTGGCCAGCAGAGCCTCGTATTGCCGGGTCAGGCAGGCGTCGGTATTGGTGAGGATCTGCACGAAATCATCGACAGCCAGTGCGGCCAGCTCCACCCGGATCGGGAAACGGCCTTGCAGTTCCGGCAGCAGGTCGGAAGGCTTGGCCAGATGGAAGGCGCCGGAAGCGATGAACAGGATGTGATCGGTGTGGATCATGCCGTACTTGGTGCTGACGGTCGTACCTTCCACCAACGGCAGCAGGTCGCGCTGTACGCCGGCCCGCGATACGTCGGCACCACTCATGCCCTCGCCGCGCGCGGTCACCTTGTCGATTTCGTCAAGGAAGACAATGCCGTTCTGTTCGACGTTCTGGATGGCTGCGAGCTTGATTTCTTCTTCGTTGACCAGCTTGGCGGCTTCCTCGTCGGTCACGACCCTGAGCGCTTCGCGGATCTTCATCTTCTGCGTTTTCTTGCGCCCGCCGCCCATGTTGGAAAACAGGCCCTGCAACTGCTCGGTCAGGTCGTTCATGCCCGGCATGTTGGGGGTAAACATCTGTACCTGCGGAGCCTGGGCGGCAATCTCGATGTCGATTTCCTTGTCGTCGAGGCGGCCCTCGCGCAGCATCTTGCGGAATTTTTGCCGGGTATCGGCATCGTGCCGCTCGGTGGCCGGGACGTTTTCACCGCTGAACCCCGGCTGGCGCGGGGGGGGCAGCAGGGCGTCAAGGATACGGTCCTCGGCGGCATCCTCGGCGCGGACCCGGTTGTCACGAATGGCCTGTTCCCGCGCATGTTTGACGGCAATGTCTGCCAGATCGCGGATGATGGTTTCCACATCGCGTCCGACATAGCCCACTTCGGTGAACTTGGTCGCTTCGATCTTGATGAAGGGCGCATTGGCCAGCTTGGCCAGCCGGCGGGCGATTTCGGTCTTGCCGACCCCGGTCGGGCCGATCATCAGGATGTTTTTGGGGGTGATCTCGTTCTTGAGCGGTTCGGCCACCATCTGGCGCCGCCAGCGGTTGCGCAGGGCGATGGCAACGGCCTTCTTGGCCGCTGCCTGACCGATGATGTGTTTGTCGAGTTCGGAAACGATTTCCTGCGGAGTCATCTGGGCAGACATGAATTCAGTCCTTGCGGGCCAGGCCGCGGCTGCGGCCGGAAAAGTGGCGCGGTCAACACGGGGTATCGAAAACGTCAGAGCGTTTCGATGACGTGGTTGTGATTGGTGTAAATGCAGATATCGCCAGCGATCTCCAGCGATTTCTTGACGATGTCGGCCGGCGGCAGTTCGGTGTTCTCAAGCAGTGCCCGGGCAGCGGACTGGGCGTAGGCGCCTCCGGAGCCGATGGCGGCAATGCCCTGTTCCGGTTCCAGCACGTCGCCATTGCCGGTAATGACCAGCGTGCGTTCGAGGTCGGCGACGATCAGCATCGCTTCCAGCCGGCGCAGCGCCCGGTCCGAACGCCAGTCCTTGGCCAGCTCGATGGCCGAGATGGTCAGGTTGCCCTGGTATTTCTGCAGCTTGGCTTCAAAGCGCTCGATCAGGGTAAAGGCATCGGCCGTGCCGCCGGCAAAACCGGCCAGCACGGTGTCGTTGAACAGGCGACGCACCTTGCGGGCCGTGGCCTTGATGACGATGTTGCCGAGCGTGACCTGTCCGTCGCCGCCCAGTGCGACCTGTTTGCCCCGGCGAACCGAAACGATGGTGGTGCCGTCGAATTGCTGCATGGAATGTTCCTGAAACACGGGGACGCTGCCGGAACAGCGTCACGCCATATAAGGTAAGGGACCGCGCATGGCGGGCTGGATGGAATCGATATGAAGCCGCGGGTGCCGGATTGCAAGAGCCGGGGCCGGAGGGGCAGCATGAGCGGCGTATAATCGCGGCCATTGCACCGTTTATTGAGGATGGCACACATGAAACGCTTCCTTTTCATCATCAATGCCAGCCCGTATGGCGAAGAACGCTTCCTGTCGGCCGTGCGGCTGGCGCTGATGCTGACCGATCCCGAACAGGAACCAGTGGCCTTGCAGGTATTCCTGATGTCGGATGCCGTGGTGGCCGGACTGGCCGGACAGGAAACCGGTGGTACGGCCCAGAACCTGGGCGTCATGCTGGCCGAGCTGGTCGAGGCCGGGGCGGAAGTGCGCCTGTGCCGGACCTGCCTTGCTTCCCGTGGCCTGCTCGAAGCACAGTTTGTTGCCGGTGCCGAAATCGGCAATCTGGGACAGCTGGCCGCCTGGACGCGGGCGGCTGATCAGGTTCTGACCTTCTGAGAGTGTTATGCGGCCGATCAAATCCAGCTCTTCCCTGCCGGGTGACCCTTTCCTGCCCAACCGTTTCATCTTCGGTGATGCCGTCGACGAAAACGGGCTGGAAGAATTCGAGTACATGATTCACACCGAGCATCCGGCGTTCATCTGCCGCATCCTGCCGCAAGACCTCGACTTTCGTGGCTCCGGCGGCGAGGGATTCCGCTCGGCCATGCTGTTCGACGAAGCGGAAAACGTCAGCTACTACGCCTGCAACGACGGGCTGACGCTGACGGACTTCAACTTTTTCACCGATGCCGAGCCGACTGCCGGCGAGCTGAAAAAGATCTGCGACCAAGGCATTGCCACCTACTGGAAAATCGACGAAGCCTACAAGAAACGCGAGGCGGAGCCGTTGCACCGGCTGCGGGTGTTGCAGCGCGAGGCAGGCGTGGCCGACCGGGCCGGGCAGCTGGCAGGCGAACTGGCCGAGGCGGCGCGCAGTGCGGTCGACAATCCGGTGCAGGAACTCAAGCTGGCCTCACAGGTGCAGTCTGCCCTGAACGGCAACGAGCCGCGCATCCTGACCGAGGCGCAACTGTCGCTGCGCGATGCGCCGGCGGCCCGGAAACTGCTGCTGGAGCGCGCCCGGGCATTGATCTCCCTGCCTGATGTGTCGCGGCCGGATGGTTCATTCAAGCCTTACGAGCTGTGGGCAATCCCGCTCATGTATACGGTGGGACATGCCGGCGACAACTGGTATCTGCCCGGACTGGCAGACGTGGAGCAGGTACTGCGTGAGCAGTTCCGGCTGGCACCCAAGGTGGCCTTGCAGGTTTCACCGGTGCTGTTCACCCATGAATGGCTGCGCGATTCCGGTTGCCAGACGCTGGTGCACGTCGCGGCGGCGCTGGATGCCGGCGAGGCCGTGGCACCGGAAGAGCCGGAGTCGATGCTGCGCCGCTACGAGGAGGACCGGCAGCGCTTTTTGCCGCGATTGACGCTGAACTGGATCGTGTTTGCCGTCGAGCGCGGTGCATTGCAGAAGGCGCAGGTCAACGACGAACTCCTGCTCGATGCCCTGATGCCGGTGGTGGAGTCTGCCATGGGCAGTGCCATCGACTATGGCGAAGCCTCCCTGTTTGCTCCGCAGCCCTTGTGGCAGGCGTTGTCTTCCGGCGTGGAGGAATACAATGCCAAGCGTCTGATGTTTGCCGCCGCGCTGGTGGAAAAAAACATCGGTCTGGCCGAAATCGAGGCCCGGGTGGAATACCGGCCGGAAGCGCTGGCATGGTGGCTGACCTTCCACCGGCGCAGCGACGGTGAAATGCTGACCGGATTTGCCTGGCTGGTGCCGCCGGATCTGGCGCCGGACCGGGATGCAGCGCTGGATGAATTGCGGGGTGTGCTGGAGCGACTGGGGCTCTCGCTGGAACCGCCGCGCGACGGCCGGCATTAGTATTGGATACTGGACAAACTTTGCGGATCACCCTGGCCGCACGCGCCGGGGTGATCGCTTTTTCCGGCATGGCCCGCAGGGGCGACAGGAATTCTTGGCATGTTGACGTTTGACGTACTGATTGTGGGGAGTGGGCTCGCCGGCATGACGCTGGCGCTGCACCTGGCGGAGCACAAGCGGGTGGCGCTGGTCACCAAAAAGGATTTGCTGGAAGCGAGCTCCTGCTATGCGCAGGGCGGCATTGCGGCGGTGCTGGATACCGGCGACAGCGTGGAAGCGCATATCCACGACACGCTGGTGGCGGGGGCCGGCCTGTGCAACGAGCTGTCGACCCGGTTCATCGTCGAGCATTCGCGCGAGGCGATCGACTGGCTGATTGCGCTGGGGGTGCCGTTTACCCGCGGGGATGACCAGGACCAGGAAAACCAGTACCGCGGTTTTCACCTGACCCGTGAGGGCGGACACAGCCACCGCCGCATCATCCACGCGGCCGATGCTACCGGTGAGGCGGTGATCCATACCCTCGGGCAGAAGATCCGGGCGCATCCGAACATCACCGTGCTGGAGCATCACATCGCCATCGACCTGATCACCAGCGACAAGCTGGGGCAGGACGACAAGCGCTGCCTCGGTGCCTACGTGCTGGAAACCGCCAA
>JAGPIM010000023.1:22265-24432 GCA_018055005.1 Laribacter sp. | reverse complement strand
TCAAGGATCCGGTCACCATCAAGCCTGACATGCTGGTGCGCGACGTGATCCGCCTGTCGCGTGAAAACAAGATTTCCGGCCTGCCGGTGATGGAAAACGGCCGTGTGGTCGGCATCGTCACCAACCGTGACATCCGCTTTGAAAACCGTCTGGACACACCGGTCCGCGACATCATGACTCCGCGCGAGCGTCTGGTCACGGTCCGCGAAGGCGCTTCGCTGGAAGAAGCCCGTGAACTGATGCACGCCCACAAGCTGGAGCGGGTGCTGGTAGTCAATGATGCCTTTGAACTGAAGGGCCTGATCACCGTCAAGGACATCATCAAGACCAGCGAAAAACCGCTGGCCTGCAAGGACGAACAAGGCCGCCTGCGCGTCGGCGCGGCAGTCGGTGTAGGAGAAGGAACGGACGAGCGTGTCACCCTGCTGGTAGAAGCCGGCGTGGATGTCATCGTGGTGGATACTGCCCACGGTCACAGCCAGGGCGTGCTCGACCGCGTACGCTGGGTCAAGCAGAACTTCCCGCAGGTGGAAGTGATCGGCGGCAATATCGCCACGGCCGCTGCGGCACTGGCACTGGTGGAAGCCGGCGCCGACGCAGTCAAGGTCGGCATCGGCCCGGGCTCGATCTGCACCACCCGTATCGTGGCCGGTGTGGGCGTACCGCAGCTGACGGCCGTCAGCAACGTCAGCGCAGCTCTGAAGGATACCGGCGTACCGCTGATTGCCGATGGCGGTATCCGCTTCTCCGGCGACATTTCCAAGGCCATTGCTTCCGGCGCCAATGTGGTGATGCTGGGTGGCTTACTGGCCGGCACCGAAGAAGCTCCGGGTGAAGTCGAGCTTTACCAGGGCCGCTCGTTCAAGAGCTATCGCGGCATGGGTTCACTGGGCGCCATGCAGCAAGGTTCGAGTGACCGCTATTTCCAGGACAACGAAGCCAACGCCGACAAGCTGGTGCCGGAAGGCATTGAAGGTCGCGTTCCGTACAAGGGCTCGGTCGTTGCCGTGATTCACCAATTGATGGGCGGCCTGCGTTCTTCGATGGGCTATTGCGGTTGCGCTACCATTGACGACATGCGTACCAAGGCTGAATTTGTCGAGATCACGTCGGCCGGCATGCGCGAATCGCATGTACACGATGTACAGATCACCAAGGAAGCCCCGAACTACCACGTCGAGTAATTCGGGTTGCGGCAAAAAAACTGACGGGGTCCGGCTTGCCGGCCCCGTTTTTCACATCCGCTCGTCGCAAAGCTGCAACATTCCACCATCCGGGCATACAAAATCCATGTTGCCTACTGGTCAGTCCATTAGGGCTGTACCAGAATGGCCTTATCACCTCTGGATCTATCAGGATATTCGCATGCATCCGTCGGACTTCGCCCAGAACTGTGCCGGTTGCCGCGGAGAGATTCCATCCCCGGAGCTCCAGCTTGTACGCACGGAAAGCCGCCTGACAGGCTGGGCAGGCTTGTCACAGGATGTGCATGAGGCGCGCATTGAAACTCATGAGCCTTCCATGATGTACCGCTACTGCAACGACATGTGCTTTCGGCAGGATGTGGCAATGCTGCAGATTCGTCATGGCTGGCGTCACCTGTTTCCCCATCCGGCTCATCCGGTCGCTACCTGCAGCTACTGTGGAGCCATGGTATTCCGGACGCACTCTCATCTTGCATGGCTTCTGCTGCCAGCCAACGCGCCTGTTGCCGAACATTACGATCTTGGGAGGGCGGAATCACCATTGCTGGTTGCCATTACCTGCCTGTCTCCTGAATGCATGCAGCAGCACGCACTGCTCTGGTCGTACGCTGAATCCGGAATCAGCCTGCAAGTACCATAAGATCCCGTCTGAAAAAAAGACTGTCACGTTTTCCTGGTCACACTTTTGACCAGGACAGCACACCATATTGGCTTTTGCTCTTCATGACGAAATGCATTATGGCAAACAAGCGCAAAAGCAAGGAAAGATGCCTGCGTTCTGATGAACCGTAACCAGATCGCCAAAACAAAAACCCTGCTTGCGCAGGGTTTTTGTTGCATGGTGACCGAAACCACCATTTACGAAGCAGGAATTACTGCTTCTTTTCTTCGGCCGGAGCGGCAGCAGCATCAGCAGCCGGGGCAGCAGCGTCAGCAGCCGGGGCAGCAGCGTCAGCGGCCGG
>JAGPIM010000023.1:0-22165 GCA_018055005.1 Laribacter sp. | reverse complement strand
GCCGGGGCAGCAGCGTCAGCGGCCGGAGCAGCAGGAGCTTCAGCGGCCGGAGCAGCAGCTTCAGCAGCAGGAGCTTCAGCGGCCGGAGCAGCAGCAGCGTCAGCAGCCGGAGCTTCTTCTTTCTTACCGCAAGCGGACAGAGCAACGGCCAGCAGGGCAGCAACGAGGAGCGACTGTTTCATTTCTTGATCTACCTATTCAAGGGAGTGCGTTGGATAAAAACACCAGCTCAACCGTTGGAACCATGTTGCAATGCGGTTAGCTGTTGGGACCAATTGTAGCACGTTTCCATCTTAATAAAAGTCGGGCCAAACCCTGCAAACCCTTGATACACGGGAATCCTACAAAGCGTTACAAAGTTACTGTGAGTCAAGGTGATTCCGTCAGATTCAGGACTTTCCGTATTGCAGTGCGATAGCGTTTTTTTGGGAAAATCCGCCAATTCAATCAGTGATTGGATTGGCGGGCCACCACCATCCGGACAGATATCCGGTATATAAAGTCTCGATCATCCCGTCACTAATTTCCTGACCTGCCAATCGGCGCTGATTGGCCAATTCTCGCCAGGCAGGCAGATCGCCATCCATTCCGGCATGGATTTCACCATTCACGAAGCATATTGAATTCCTGAACAGCATCTGGCTTTTCAGATCCAGCACCAGACCGTCACGCTGAATGACTTTGGCAAACTCATCCTCATCCAGAGGATCTTCCGGCGGATCGAAAAAAACATGGTTCTTGGGTTCGGTCAGATAGCACCCAAGAAACTCGCCTATGCCATCCCGGTCCCACCGGATGGCCTTGAGCATGTCCTGCACCTGATCCACCATGGAGTCGCCGATTTCGGCCGGATGCCGGGTTGGCTCCAGATCAGGATCAGCATAGCGGCCATCCAGGCACAGCGTATCCTGCAGATAAGTCAGAAACTGTTCGGCAAGTTCTTGCGTCGTCGGCGCCCGGAAACCGATCGAATAGGTCATGCCTGGCTCAAGTGCCACTCCGTAGTGGGAAAATTTCGGAGGCAGGTAGAGCATGTCTCCATGCTCCAGCTCCCAGCTTTGCAGCGCATCAAACGAGGCCAGCACCTTGATGGGCGCCCCGTCCTCCAGCTGATCATTGTCCGGCGATCCCACCTGCCAGCGTTTTTTGCCGCCAACCTGCAACAGGAACACATCATAAGAATCAAAATGCGGACCGACCGTCCCTCCGGGTGGAGCATAGGAAATCATCAGGTCATCCAGCCGTGCATAAGGCAGGAAGCTGAAACGCCACAGGATATCGGCAACATGCGGCAGATGATGATTGACACTCTGCACCAGCAGCGTCCAGTCGGTTTCGGGCAAACGCGCCAGACGAGCGGGCTGGAACGGGCCGTGCTCGACATGCCAGCGACCACCAGCCCGGTTCTCGATCAGCCTCGACTCGACATCGTCACGCCGGGCCAGCTCTGCCAGCACCTCAAAATCGGCCGGTGCGCCGACATCACGCAAGGCACCACGGATCAGCAAGGGCTGCTTGTGCCAGTAATCACGCAGGAATTCGCGGGCGCTCAGGCCACCCAGCAGGGCAAGGGGTTTATCCATCATATCCGGTGTTTTGCCCGGCAGTAGCGGGCACTCTGGTTTACAATCGGGGGCAACACGGCACGGCGTTGCTTGCCGTGCCTTCTGACTTTTCCAGGAACTCAATCCCATGCAAATCGCCAAAAACTCGGTCGTGTCGCTGAACTATGAAATGTACGACGCCGACAACAACCTGCTCGACCAGACCGACGAGCCGATCAGCTACCTGCACGGTGGCTACGACGGCATCTTCCCCCTGGTCGAAGAGGCACTGCATGGCAAGTCCGTTGGCGACAGTATCGACATCAAGATGGATCCGGACAATGCTTTTGGCGAGCCGGACGAAGAACTGGTCCGCGTGGAAGACGCTGACGTGTTCCCGCCGGACGTGGAACTCGAAGTCGGCATGATGTTCGAAGCCGATGACCCGGAAACCGGCGATGTCATCATTTTCCGCATTACCGACATCGCTGACGGCAAGGTTGTCGTGGACGGCAACCATCCGCTGGCCGGCCAGACCATCCGCTTCAAGGGCACGGTCACCGAAGTGCGCCCGGCCACCCAGGAAGAACTCGAACACGGTCATGTGCACGGCGAAGGTGGTCATCACCACTGATCCGGCCCGTTTGCCGATCGGCTGTGTACCAGCACAATGGCCACCCTCTCGGGTGGCCATTGGCTTTTCTGCGCCCGGCTATCCCTTCCGTCCCGGTCCCCGGGACAAAGGAAATGTCCCGCTTGCGCCCTTGCTTGCCGGACAGTCCGCACATGCCTCCCCGCACCCGGACAGACCGGCACTGGCCAGAGCCAGCTTGAGGGCACACGTCGAACGCCGGCAAGCAACGCAGCGGACCTGCCGCTGGCCCGCCAGCGCCCGGAAATGCTTCATCACGTTATGCCCCAGAAAATCGGTAAACAGGATAACCAGATCCGTATCGGCAGGCAGCGTGTTGGAGCGCCGCTGATGCGCGCTGTGGCGACCGGTCAGATGTCCGCGAATCGCAATTCCGAATTCGGCCAGCACGTCAGGGATATTGCCCAGCGTATCCGCCCCCACCAGCAATGCATTCATGTCAGCCTCCGGTTCAATCAACCCAATTGAGAGCAACTATCATTAATACAAATCACTAACTCGTCAAGATGGATGCGAGTCACTCTCATTTTGTCTTGTCAGACCAGCAACATTCCAGCAGAATGACATCCGTTCTCAATTAAATCATCCCGTCCACTCATGATGAAACTTGCCGGCCTGACTCTCGCAACCCTGGCTGCACTGGCCTCCGCCGTGGCCACTGCCGAAGAAATCACCGTGTACTCCGCCCGCAACGAACAGCTGATCAAGCCGCTGTTCGACGCCTACAGCAAGGAAACCGGCGTCCAGGTACGTTTCATCACCGACAAGGAAGGCCCGCTGATGGCGCGGCTGGCCGCCGAAGGCAAAAACACCCCGGCCGACATCCTGATGACCGTTGACGCCGGCAACCTGTGGCAGGCCGCCAACGCCGGGCTCCTCAAGCCGGTGCACTCCAGAACACTGGAACAGAACGTACCGGCGCACCTGCGCGACCCCAAGGGACAATGGTTCGGGCTGGCCGTACGGGCCCGCACGATCTTCTTCAACACCCGCACCGTCAAACCGGCCGACCTCTCCAGCTACGAAGCGCTGGCCGATCCAAAATGGCGCGGCCGGCTGTGCCTGCGCACCTCAAAGAAGGTCTACAACCAGTCGCTTGTCGGCATGATGATGGCCGAGCATGGTGCGGCCAAAACCGAACAGATCGTCAAGGGCTGGGTCAGCAACCTGGCCACCGCACCGTTCCCGGACGACACCAAGATGCTGGAAGCCATCGCCGCCGGCCAGTGTGATGTCGGCATCGCCAACACCTATTACTATGGTCGCCTGATGGACAAGCAGCCCAAACTGCCACTGGGTATTTTCTGGGCCAACCAGCAAACCTCCGGCACCCACGTCAACGTCGCCGGCGCCGGCGTCACCACCCACGCCAAAAACGAAAAGGGAGCCGTCCGTTTCCTTGAATGGCTGTCGTCCGACAAGGCACAAAACCTGTTTGCCGACATCAACATGGAATACCCGGTCAACCCGAAGGTCAAACCGGCAGCGGAAGTAGCCGCCTGGGGCGATTTCAAGCATCACTACATCAACGTGTCCAAAGCCGGCGAAATGCAGGCCGAAGCGGTCAAGCTGATGGATCGCGCCGGCTACCGCTGACCCGGCC
Organism: Laribacter sp.; assembly: GCA_018055005.1. Classification (GTDB taxonomy): domain Bacteria; phylum Pseudomonadota; class Gammaproteobacteria; order Burkholderiales; family Aquaspirillaceae; genus Laribacter. Next base: position 18,366 of record JAGPIM010000023.1, on the reverse strand, counting down.
ATCCCCCTGTCAACCCGCGCCTCCGCCACCGGAGGCGCCTTGTCGTTTGTGGTACGCACCTTGAACCAGTCACTGTGGCACTGGCGCCTGGGCAGCGCCGGCATTGCCCTGCTCACTGCCATACCGCTGGCGGTCATCCTGTCATCCCTTAGCCAGATCGACCTCTCGCTCTGGCAGCACCTGGGTGACATCGTCCTGCCCACCCTGCTGGCCAACACCGCCATCCTGCTCGCCGGTGTCGGCATCGGCGTACTGCTGCTTGGCGTCCCGCTGGCCTGGCTCACGGCCGTGCACGATTTCCCCGGACGGCGCTTTTTCAGCTGGGCCCTGATGCTGCCACTGGCCATGCCCGCCTACGTGCTGGCCTTTGCCATGGTCGGGCTGCTGGACTTTACCGGTCCCCTGCAAACCTGGCTGCGCACCCTGGCCGACGGGCCCGTGGCTTTTCCGCCCATTCGCTCCACCGGCGGGGTCATCATCGTCATGAGCCTGTCACTGTATCCGTACGTCTACCTGCTCGCCCGCAATGCCTTCGCCACCCAGGGCCGGCGGGCACTGGAAGCCGCCGCCTCGCTCGGCCTGTCGCCCTGGCAGGGATTCTGGCGGGTGGCGCTGCCCATGGCCCGGCCATGGATCATCGGCGGCCTGTCGCTGGCACTGATGGAAACCCTGGCGGATTTCGGCACGGTATCGGTATTCAACTTCGATACCTTTACGACTGCCATTTACAAGGCATGGTTTTCGTTCTTCTCCCTGCCGGCTGCTGCCCAGCTGGCCTCGCTGCTGGTGATCGGTGTGTTCGGCCTGGTCTGGCTGGAACAACGTGCGCGCGGCCGGCGCGCCTATGTCCAGCGCCAGCCGGCACCGCTGCCGCGCACCCCGCTGCATGGCAAACGCGCCTGGCTGGCCACAGCCGGAGCCGGACTGGTCCTGCTGCTGGCTTTTGGCGTGCCGTTTGCCCAGCTGCTGGTCTGGGCCCTGTCGGTCATGGAAACCGATCTTGACGCCCGCTATTTCGGCTTTGTCGGCAACACTCTGTTGCTGGCCCTGCTGACGGCCGGACTGGTCACCACGCTGGCACTGCTGCTGGCCTACGCCCAGCGCCGGGATGCCTCATGGCCCACCCGGCTGGCCGTCCGGCTGGCCACACTGGGCTATGCCGTACCCGGCACCGTGCTGGCGGTCGGTGTGTTCGTGCCGGTGGCCTGGCTCGACAACCAGTTACTCAACCACCTGCCCTGGCTGGCCGGGCAGACGGCCATTTTCAAGGGAACCCTGGCCGTCATGCTGCTGGCGCTGGCTGCGCGCTTTGCCGCCGTGGGCTTTTCTCCGGTCGACAGCGCCCTGGCGCGCATCCCCAAAAGCCAGGAAGAATCGGCCCGGCTGCTGGGATTGCGCGGCCTGCCGCTCCTGCGACGGGTCTATCTGCCACAGCTGCGCGGCGGATTGCTGACAGCCCTGCTGATGGTGCTGGTCGACACCATGAAAGAAATGCCGATCACGCTGATGACCCGCCCGTTCGGCTGGGACACGCTGGCCGTGCGCGTTTTCGAAATGACCAGTGAAGGCCAGTGGGACCGGGCCGCCCTGCCATCGGTGGCCATCGTCCTGACCGGCCTGATCCCGGTATTGTTGCTTGCCCGCGAGACCCGCTCATGATCCCTGCCCTGCTGGACCTCAATGAAATCTGCGTGCGCTACGGTCGCCAGACCGTGGTTGACGGCCTGTCTTTCCGGCTGGCCCACGGTGAAATCGGCTGCCTGCTCGGTCATTCCGGCTGCGGCAAGACCACTGTGCTGCGCGCCATTGCCGGCTTTGAAGCCGTTACCGGTGGTGACATCCACCTCAATGGTTCGGTCATCAGCCGTGCCGGCTGGCAGCTGCCGGCCCACCGGCGCGGCATCGGCATGGTGTTCCAGGATTACGCCCTGTTTCCGCACCTGACGGTGGCTGGCAACATCATGTTCGGACTCGGCGACCTGCCGTCCCACGCCCGCCAGTCACGTACCGAAGAGCTGCTGTCGCTGGTCGGCCTGACCGACCGCAGCCATGTCTATCCGCACGAACTTTCGGGCGGCCAGCAGCAGCGGGTGGCACTGGCCCGGGCGCTGGCCCCCTGTCCGGGCCTGTTGTTGCTGGACGAGCCGTTCTCCAACCTGGATGTCGAATTGCGCGACCAGCTGGGGCAGGAAGTCCGCGCCATCCTCAAGCGTGAAGGCGTGGCAGCCCTCCTGGTGACGCACGACCAGCGCGAGGCATTTGCCATGGCCGACCGGATCGGTGTCATGCGAGCCGGCCGCATCGAGCAATGGGCCGATGCGTATACGCTCTATCACCAGCCGGCGACCCGCTTTGTAGCCGATTTTGTCGGCGAGGGAGCATTCCTGCCCGGCATCTGGCACGAGCCGGGCTGTGTTGCCCTCGAAACCGGCGACTTCTGCCAGCTGGATGCCGCTTCGACCGGTCTGGCCGAGGGCAGCCGTGTCGACGTGCTGCTGCGCCCGGACGATGTGCAACTGGAGCCGGACTCTCCCGCAACGGCAGAGGTGGTTCAGCGCGCCTTCCGCGGGGCAGAATTCCTCTACACCCTGCGGCTGGACTCCGGCAGCACCCTGCTGGCGCTGGCCCCCAGCCACCAGCGTATCGACATTGGCTGCCGGACCGGATTCCGGCTGGTACCGGAACATCTGGTGGCGTTTCCAGCAACGGCCTGAATCAGCTGATGGTGGAGGGCGGGCCGTCTTTCAGGTCGGAAGGTGTCTCGCCTGATGACAGGTTGTGCTTTTCCAGCAGGCGATAGAGGGTGGCGCGGGAAATGCCCAGCTGGGTGGCGGCCTGTGAATGGTTGTGACGACTGAGCACCAGCGCCCGCTGCAGGGCTTCGCGCTCGGCGTCCCCCCGGATTTCATCCAGCGTCTGCCACACCATGCTTTCTTCAAGGCCGCTGCTGGCCAGCCCCATGTCAGCCGGCTGCACCAGCCGGCCTGACGACATCACCGCTCCCTGGCATACCCGGTTTTGCAGCTCGCGCACGTTGCCGGGCCAGCGGTGTGCCAGCATGGACGCGATGGTTTCGCTGGCAAAGCGCTTGGACGGCAAGCGCTCGCGGGCGATGAACTCGGCCAGGAAACGCTCGGCCAGCAACACGATGTCGTCCTTGCGCTCGCGCAGGGGCGGAATGTGCAGATGACACACGTTGAGCCGGTAATACAGGTCTTCACGGAAACCGCCTTCGCGAATGGAGGCCGGCAGGTCGACGTGGGTGGCAGAAACCACCCGTACGTTGACTTCCTTGCTGGTGGCCGACCCCACGCGCTCGATGGTGCCCTCCTGCAGGAACCGCAGCAGGTTGGCTTGCAGGTCGCGCGCCAGATCGCCGATTTCGTCGAGGAACAGCGTACCGTTGTCGGCCGCCTCGATGCGGCCGATCTTGCGCTGGCTGGCGCCGGTGAAGGCGCCCTTTTCATAGCCGAACAGTTCGGACTGGATCAGCGTTGCCGGGATCGCCGCACAGTTGACAGGCACGAACGGACCTTCGCGCCGCGATGACAGGGTGTGCAAAAGCCGCGTCACCATTTCCTTGCCGGTGCCGGACTCCCCGGTCACCAGTACGCTGACGTCGGTGGTGGCCACTTTGCGGATGTCTTCCTTGAGCTTGAGCAGGCTGGCGCTCTGGCCGACAAAATCGCAGAAATCGACAGGCTGTACTGTCTGGCTGTCTTCCTGCCGTCCGGCAAACAGCTGTGCCCGCCCGTATGCACGCCCCAGCGTCACCATCAACCGCTCCGGGTCGTAAGGCAGGGTGTGAAAATCATAAAACCAGTCGTACAGCAATGCCTGCAAGGCCGGCTGGTCCAGGTAACGACGCGAGACTGCGGCAATCCAGTCGATGCGGGTGGCCGCCAGCAGGCTGCGGACCTGATTGTCCAGCCGGGAAATCTGCACGTCATCCAGACGGAACAGCCCCACGGTCGGCTTGTGCAGCTTGCAGGCTTGCGCCAGCCGGTCCAGCCGTGTCTCGGAAATGACTTCCCATCCGTGTTTTTGCAGAACGATGGCAAGTCTTTGTGTTTCAACGCAAGGGTTGGCAATCAGGACACGACGCGGTTTCACGATTTCTCCTTGTAGGCTGGCAGCAGCGTCCGAGGCAGCCGGTCAGGAACTCCCCCTTTGGGTATACAGGCGCCTCCGCATGGTCATGTCACGGATGAGACAGGCGGCACCGGCATGAAAAGACAGGACAGCAGGTTGTGTCACCACATCCGAGACATGCCATGCGACCGAAACCTGTCCCCGCTCAGCTGCGGGCCCCTTATTAGGCATAGACGAATGTTGATGGCAAATCACAGCAGCACACGATAGTGCCCATGCCAGAAGTCACAAATCGATTGTCTGTCTCAAAAAAGAAACACTTGCGCACTGTCACAAGATCGACACAGCCATCGCAAGCATGCCGGCTCCCGCCAGCCGGGCCTCTGCATGCATTGGCACACCCTTTGCCAACGGTGCCCTGCCCCGCTGGGGTTTTCGATCCATGTGCAACAGGAGACACCCTCATGAACAAGCTCACCCTTGCAGCAGCCATCGCCATGATCTTTGCCGCTCCGGCGTTTGCCGACCAGCCGCCCCCTGCAGCCGCCAGCAACACGGTCGGAGCTGCCACGGGAGGTGCCGCAGCCAACCAGGGGGCCACCTCGACGGCTACCTCCACCACCCAGTCGAACAACAGTCTGAGCGATTCCTCGACCAACGGCTCCTACAACACGGCCAGCCAGAGCAGCACCAAGACCAATTCGTCGACCAACGACTCCAACAACACCAAAACATCGACCGATACCACGACCAAGAATTCGTTCAATACGGCCAACCTCAGCAGCACGTCGACCAAGACCAACGCGTCGACCAACAACTCCAACAACACCAAGACGTCAACCGACACCACCAACAAGAATTCGTTCAACACCGCCAACCTCAGCAGCACGTCGACCAAGACCAACTCGTCGACCAACGACTCCTACAACACCAAGACGTCGACCGATACCACCAACAAGGATTCGTTCAACACCGCCAACCTCAGCAGTACGTCGACCAAGACCAACTCGTCGACCAACGATTCCTACAACACCAGGACATCGACCAATACCAGCAACAAGGATTCGTTCAATACCAACACCTGGGTTGCATCCAACCTCAATGGCACCGTTGCAGGGGTATCGATCTCTGCCGGCGGCGGACGCGGCAGCGGCCAGCCGGCCGTCCTGACTGGCAATAACGGCATCAACAATGGCTCGCTGGCCAATTCCGCCGGCATTACCCAGGTCTCGCTCAACTCGGGTGTCAGCGCCCAGGTGCAGCAATCGGTCAACGTGCAGGCCAATCTGGCCGTGCACTAAGGCTTCCGCTGCCCCGTCACCAGGACAGGCGTACCGGCAACCCGGTACGCCAAATGGAGGTCCGGTACCATGACACTTGTTCGTCTCCTAATGGGTCTCGGTCTGGCCCTGCCCGTCACGCTGGCGTGGGCAGCGGATCCGGTTCCGGTGGCTGCTGCCATGGCCAGCACTTCCGATACGGTCGTATTTGCCCAGGCTGAAAGCCGGCCCGTCAAAGACCTGGCCTCTCTCACTGGACAGTCCGGCAACATGACCGACCAGGTGCGCTTTGTCAGCAGTCCGTCAGATCTGACCGCCAGTGTCGGCACGGGCCAGTTCAGCCAGGTGGTCACCGGCCTGAACCAGATTGCAGCTGGCGGGCTGGCCGGCATGAGCGGCATCGGAACGGTGGTGCAGAACAGTGGCAACCAGGTGGTAATCCAGAATTCGACCATCCTGAACGTATCGCTGTTCTGAGGAGAATGCGTGTGGCAACACTTGGCCATTGGGTCTGCGCTGCTCTGGCGGCGCCTTTTTTTCTTGCAGGACTGGTGCAGGCCGATACGCTGGGTGCCCCGCTGGGAAGTCTGGGCACAACCCTGGTGAAGGTGGAAAGCCTGAAGGAGCGCGCATTCCGTTCTACCGTGCGTCAGCAATATGACTTCAGTTGCGGTTCGGCTGCACTGGCAACCTTGCTGACTTATCACTACGCCACGCCAACGGCTGAAGAAGACACTTTCAAGTCCATGTTCGAGGCCGGCGATCAGGCCCGCATCCGGCAGGTCGGCTTTTCCATGGCTGACATGAAGCGCTATCTGGCCGAGCACGACTTCGAATCAAACGGTTTCGAGGTGTCACTGGACACGTTTGCCAGTGCCGGCATTCCGGCCATTGTCCTGATCGACAATGGTGGCTACCGGCATTTTGTCGTGCTTAAAGGCATCTCCGGCAACAAGGTGCTGATCGGTGACCCGGCTCTGGGTCTGCGGATCATGCCGCGTGACGAATTCGAGCATACATGGGGCAAGGTGGTGTTCATCATCACCAGCCACAAAAGCCTCGCACAGCAGCATTTCAACCAGTCGGGCGAATGGGAGGCCCGCCAGTCGGCTCCGCTGGCCCTGGCCCGGTTTGATTCTTCGTTTGCCAATACCAGCGTACTGCTGCGCGGCCCCAACGATTTCTGAGCACGAGGATCGAGTCATGCGTTTCATCCCTGCATTCGGTGCTTTTCTGGGTATCCTGGCGGGTCCGCCATGGGCGCATGCCGCTGCAACATGGTTACCGGCCGACAATGACCGGGTGGAACTGGCCGCACCAGCGCTGGCTGGCAGTCAACTGGATGAACTGCGCGGCGGCTTTCAGCTTCCGGGCGGCCAGAGCCTTGCCTTCGGGCTGGAACGCACGGTGCGGATCGACGGTACCACCGTCGCCATGCAGCGACTGTCGATACCTGACATTGCCGCAGCAGTGGCACAGGGCACACAGGCGAAGTGGGAGGTCATCAATCTTGGCAGCAACACAGCCACCAGCATTGCCAACAGTGCCTTGCAAAGTTCATGGGCCCAGGCCGGAACGACCATCCTGAACAGCAGCCAGCTGCCTTTGCAGCTAGTCCAGAACACGGTAAACAACCGTCAGATCCAGACCCTGACCACCATCAACGTGGCAGCCCCCGTCCTGTCGGCTTACCAGAACATGCAACTGATGGAGGGCGTACGGAACGCTACGGTGCTGACGCTGCATTGATCAGCGCCAGCCCGGCCGGCCCGTCATGGCTCAGAACGTGATGGGGGCACGCAGTGTCAGCTGGACTCCGGGTGAATCCTGGGTCGTACCAATGCCCAGCGTCAGGTTGACAGCAGTGGACTTGGTCAGCCGGTAGGCATAGCCAAGTTGCAGCATACCGACCTGTACCGCATAGGCATCCACCGGCGTCACGCCATTGACCTTGGTCTTGCCGATGTAGTTATGGTCATAAGCAATGCTGAAAGATGACCGGTCATTGATGGCAATCCCCATGCCGAAGTTCACCTCAACCACATCACCGGGATCAACCGTCCCGATCAGCGTTGCCTGACAGGGCATGCTGCTGTTGGCATCCACTTTCACACACTGGACCTTGTTGACACTGGCTTTCTGGTTCCATGTGTAGCTGAGCGAACCAAAGAACACGGCGGGGTCGGACGGCAGAATGGCCGAAGCACCAAACTGGTAGCCCCAGAAGCCGGAGCCGGTCGGCAGCTCGGTCTGGTACTGGAAATTGTCCTGAGTGACATAGTTGACGTCGAACGGTCCCTTGCCGGTGGTCGACTTCACCCGCAGGTTGCCGATGTAGTACGGCCCGCCATCCACCGGCTGGTTGAACTGGTAACGCAGTGCGACTTCTGCATCACCGATGCCTTTGCCACTGGTATTGAAAATCTGGTCATTCGACGAACCTGTGGCCAGCGCCCGCTGGAGCGAATTCTCCGATTGCCAGACATAAGGCAGCCGCCCTTCCACTTCCAGCTGGTTGGTAATGCCATAGCGGCCGGTAATGCTGCCGATCCACGAACTGCGGTCAACCCGCCGGATATCGATCAGGCCGATGGTAATGGCGGGAATGATGGTGTAGCCCAGCAGGGCCACCCGGTCGGAGCTGGAATAGGAATATTGCAGCGAAGGCTCCAGCACAAAATGGCCCTTGGGCGTCAGTACGCCAGGTACGTCCAGCGCCTGCGCTACGTCCTGGGTACGCGTCTGGGTAGCAGGATTGCTGGATACCGGAGTGGTGCTGATGGCCGGTCCGCCAGCCGGGCCGGTATTGGCCACGGCAACCGAAGCACTTGCGGCCAGGCCGCCGGATGAAGCACCGGCCGGTGGCGGCGGGGCCCCGACAACCAGACCGTCGGGCGAGGCGCTGACCCGTGGCGGCGGAGGCGGGACCGGACGCTGTCCAAGCTGGGCTTCCAGCTGGTCAATGCGGGCCAGCTGGTTGGCCAGCTGCTTTTCCGTGGCGGCCCGATATTGCGACCATTCGCGCTTCAACTGTCTGAGCTGTTCGGCCAGGCTGTCTGGTGACGTTTCCGGGGCGGCAACCGCCAGACTGGCCAGCAGCCAGCCCGCAGCCCCAAGGGCCAGAGGCAAGGGTTTGCAAACGAATGACACGGCATACTCCTGAAAAGAACCCGCAATGCACAAGACATGAATTCACGCATTCTGTTTAGGAGACACACATGGCAATTGCTACGCAATTGACATTTTTGTTGCAAAAAAGCCGCATCATGTCATGACGCGGCTACCCGGCAAAACCGGCAGGACTCAGGGCTGACGTGCCGCCTGCTGCAAGCCGACAATGGCGCGGATACCTTCGTCCGCCAGCGCCAGCAACGCCTGCATGTCCTCGCGCGAAAACGGCACGCCTTCGGCCGTTCCCTGGATTTCGACAAACCCGCCCTGCCCGGTCATCACCACGTTCATGTCGGTATCGCATCCCGAATCCTCGGTGTAATCGAGGTCCAGCACCGGCTGTCCGTCAACCATGCCGACCGACACCGCCGCCACATGGTCACGCAGCGGATTCACCGTCAGCAGCCCCTTGGCCATCAGGCCGTCAATGGCATCAGCCAGCGCCACCCAGGCACCGGAAATGCTGGCTGTGCGCGTGCCGCCATCGGCCTGGATCACGTCACAATCGACGACGATCTGCCGCTCCCCGAGCTTTTGCAGGTCCACCACGGCCCGCAGGCTGCGGCCGATCAGGCGCTGGATTTCCTGCGTGCGGCCGGACTGTTTGCCGCTGGCGGCCTCGCGCCGCATCCGGCTGTGGGTGGAGCGCGGCAGCATGCCGTATTCGGCCGTGACCCAGCCCTGCCCCTTGCCTTTCAGAAACCCCGGAACCGACTCTTCCACCGTCGCCGTGCAGATCACTTTGGTATCGCCAAACTCGACCAGCACCGAACCTTCGGCATGGCGGGTGTAGTGGCGGATGAAACGGACAGGCCGCAGCTCGCTGGCGGCACGTTGCGAAGGACGCATGGGACTCTTTCGGATAAAGGCGGAATTCAGGCCGGCATTGTAGCGCCGGCTGTCACGGGACTGTCACATCGCGTCAGGACAATCCCCGCCATCCGGAACCACCGCCGATGGCAAGCCTGCTGCGCATGATCCCCTACCGATGGCCCGAGCTGCCCGATCCCGCCCCGCCGGCCGGTGCCGATGCTGCCCTGTACGGCCAGCTGGCCGGCATCCTGCGGCAGCAATCGCTCCAGCCGCATTTCCAGCCCATCGTCCATCTGGGCAGTGGTGAGCTGCTGGGCCACGAAGGGCTGATCCGTGGTCCGCAAGACTCGCCCCTGCATGCCCCGATGGCCCTGTTTGCGGCGGCGGAATCCTGCGGCCTGCTGGCACCGCTGGAACGTGCCTGCCGGCGCCGCCACGTCACCGGCTTTCGCACGCTGGGCCTGCCCGGCAAGCTGTTTCTCAATGTCAGCCCGGACTGTCTTGCCGCGCCGGATTTCCGCTCCGGCGAAACCCTGCAACTCCTGGACGAGATCGGCCTGCCGCCGGCCTGCATCGTGATCGAGCTGACCGAAACCCGCCACACCGGCCGCGCCAGTGCCTTTGCCGAAGCACTGGCGTACTATCGGAACATGGGATTCCAGGTGGCACTGGACGATCTGGGCGAGGGATTTTCCAATCTGCGCCGCTGGGATGAATGGCGACCGGATTTCGTCAAGATCGACAAGTATTTTGTCCAGAACATCCATCTGGACCGGGCCAGGCAACGGTTTGTGCAATCGATGGTGGAAATCGGCACCGCAACCGGCTCGCGCCTGATTGCCGAAGGAATCGAAAACGAGGCCGAGCTGGCGATACTCAGGCGCCTGGGCGTCCAGTACGGGCAGGGCTACCTGCTGGGACGCCCCGAGGCCAGCCCGCCGGCCGGCCTGTCTCCGGAGATCCGCATGCTGCTGCAAGCCTCCGCACACCTGCCGCTGCGCCAGCACGCCACGGCTGGCGAGCTGTGTTTTTCACCGCCGGTCATGCCGCCGGATGCCAGCAATGACCTTGCCTGGCGGGCTTTCACGGCCGATCCGCACCTGTATGCCATCCCGGTGGTCAATGCCGATGGCCGGCCGGTCGGGCTGCTGCGCCGCCATCATGTGCTGGAAACGTTTGCCCGTCCGTTCAGCCACGAACTGTTCGGCAAGAAACCGTGCACGGTCCTGATGGACCATGCGCCGCTGGTCGTGGATGTCGGCCTCAGCCTCGAAGCCCTGTCCAAACGCGTCGTGGCAGCCGAACAGCGCTACCTGATCGACGGTTTCATCCTGACGCGGCACGAGTGCTACGTCGGCATGGGGACCGGTTTCGAGCTGATGAAGCGCATTACGGCCATGCAGATCGCCGCCGCACGCTACGCCAATCCGCTGACCGGTCTGCCCGGCAACGTGCCGATCAACGAAACCATCGACAGCCTGATCGATGCGCAGCGTCCTTTTGTGGTGGCCTATGCCGACCTTGACCACTTCAAGCCGTTCAACGACCTCTACGGCTATCACCAGGGCGACGAGCTGATCGCCCTGTGTGCCCGGGTGCTGGGACAGCACAGCGATCCGGAAAGCGACTTTGTCGGCCATCTGGGCGGGGACGACTTCATCGTCGTACTCCAGAGCGAAGACTGGCACAGCCGGCTGGAACAGGCGCTCGGACAGTTTGACGATGAGGCATGCGCCTATTTCAAGCCCGAACACCGGGAGGCCGGTGGCTACCGCATGGTCGGCCGCAACGGTGAAGCAGCATTTTTTCCGCTGGCCAGCCTGTCGATCGGTGCCGTCCGCGTCGAACCGGGCCTGTTCCCCAGCCATCACGAACTGGCAGCCAGCGCCACCGAGGCCAAGAAAATGGCCAAGCTCCAGCCCGGCAGCAGCCTGTTTGTCGAACGCCGCCGCCCGTTTGTTCCGGTCGAGGCCTGATCAGGCCTCGTCGTCTCCGGCCGGCTCGTCATCAAGGGCGGCCAGCCGCTTGTGCTTGCGGGCGGCCCGGCGGGCTTCCTGCGCCAGCCGTTCGGCTTCCCGGCGGCGGGCGATTTCGGCGGCCATTTCCAGCCATTCTTCCGGCGTTTCCAGCGACAGGCGGCCAATGCGGCCATCGCGGAAATCGTTGAGGATCACCTCGGCGGCCTTTTGTTCGTCAATGCTGCCGCCGCGCAGGGCACCGCGCCGGCGGCCGATTTCCTCGAACAGCAGCACGTCGGTCTCGGGCAGGGCCTTGAGGTTGTAGCGGGCCAGCAGGGCAGCCGGGTAGCGCGGCATCAGCAGCGCCAGGAGCTCCAGCGCCACCACGGTTTCGTCCATGGCATTGCGCCCGACCGCGCCGGAGGCCGCCAGGGCATAGCCGCAGCGTTCCAGTTCGATCTTGGGCCACAGCATGCCCGGCGTGTCGTAGAGCACCACGCTGTCGGACAGCTGGATGCGCTGCTGTGACTTGGTGATCGCCGGCTCGTTGCCGGTCTTGGCCACCTTCTTGCCCATCAGGCTGTTGATCAGCGTTGACTTGCCGACGTTGGGAATGCCGCATACCACCAGCCGCAGCGGGCGGTCGGCTTCGATCATCCGGTTGGGCACCAGTGCGCGGGCGGCATCGATGATCTTGCGGCGCGGATTGGGCTCGCTGGTATCCAGCGCAATGGCGCCGGTATCGGCCTGCGCGGCAAACCAGTCGATCCACTGGCGGGTGACGGCGGGGTCGGCCAGGTCCTGCTTGTTGAGGATTTTCAGCTGTGGCCGCTGCCGCACGGCGGCCAGTTCGGCAATCATCGGGTTGGACGACGACATCGGCAGGCGCGCGTCGCACATTTCAATGATGACGTCGATGTCTTCGAGCTTGTCGGCGAGTTCACGCCGGGCCTTGTTCATGTGGCCGGGAAACCATTGGATTGCCATGAGTGAAATCCTTGCTGCAATAAGCCGCGCATTGTAGCGCCCGCCGCCCTGGCCGTCCGGCCCGATTCCGGCCCGCGGCCTGCCGCCGGTCACCAACATCATGCCGGACTTGCCATTGGCACATATTTGTCAGGCACATTGACTGTTATCAAATGAGCCCGGCTTGTTGCTGGCTGCCACGGGTTTATCTCTTTAGACTTATTTTCGTTGTTGAGAGAATTTTCATAGTTCTTTCAGCAATAATGCGTTTCTTCTCGTGTCGTTTGGAAGCCATTTGCGCCACCTGCCAGGTGGCGCTTTTTTGTGTCCGGAACCGTTACACTGACGACTTTCCCCGATCCGGATCCGGCCTGACATGCCTTATTCCCGCTCGCTTTGCTGGCTGCGGCGCGACCTGCGGCTGGACGATCACGCCGCACTCAGTTCGGCCCTGCAACAGTCCCGCGAAGTAGTGTGCGTGTTCGTGTTTGACCGCGCCATTCTCGACAGTCTGCCGGCATCCGACCGCCGGGTGGATTTCATCCATCGTTCTCTGTGTGAATTGCAGGCCCGTTTACAGCAGCATGGCAGCACACTGGTCTGCCGCTATGGCTGGGCGGACGAAACCCTGCCGGCCCTGGCCGCCGCACTGGGCGCCCAAGCGGTATTTGCCGGCCAGGACGACGAACCGGCCTCCATCGAGCGTGATACCCGCGTCGCCGGACAGCTGGAGCAGGCAGGCTGCATCCTGCATCTCGTCAAGGACCACACCCTCCGTGCCCGTGACGAGCTGCTGACCCGCACCGGCACCCCGTTTACCGTCTTTACTCCCTACGCCCGCGCCTGGCTGGCACGCCTGGCGCCTGCCGACATGGCCGAATGGCCGGTGGCGCCCTACCTTGACCGGCTGTGCCCCCTGCCTGCGCAGCCGCTGCCGTCGCTGGCGAGCATGGGCTTTACCGACACCGGGCTGGCGGCGCTGGGCTGGCAGGCCGGCAGCACGGGCGCGCAGGCCGCACTGGCGCAATTCCTGCCCCGGCTGCCGCTTTACCACCAGGAACGCGACTTTCCGGCGCTCGACGCCACTTCGCGGCTGTCGCCGCACCTGCGGTTCGGCACGCTGTCGGTCCGCCAGCTGGTACGGCTGGCCACGGATGCCGGCCATGAGGGTGCGCAGGCCTGGCTCAACGAGCTGGTCTGGCGCGACTTTTACCACCAGGTGCTCTGGCACCGGCCGCAACTGGCGCAGGGACATGCATTCAAGCCGGTCTACGACCAGCTGGACTGGCCGGGAGAAGCGGAGCATTTTGCCGCCTGGACAGAGGGACGCACCGGTTATCCGCTGGTCGACGCTGCCATGCGGCAATTGCGTCAGACTGGCTGGATGCACAACCGCCTGCGCATGATCTGTGCGAGCTTTCTGGCCAAGGACCTGCTGCTGGACTGGCGACTGGGCGAAGCCTGGTTTGCCGAATGCCTGCTGGACTTCGACCTGGCCGCCAACAACGGCGGCTGGCAATGGGCTGCCTCGACCGGCTGTGATGCCCAGCCCTATTTCCGGATTTTCAATCCGGTCAGCCAGTCCCGCAAATTCGACCCGGACGGCCGCTTCATCCGCCGGTTCGTACCGGAACTGGCCGGGCTGGACGACGACGCCATCCACGCACCATGGCTGGCCCGCCGGCTACCCGCCGGATTTTCCCCCGGGCGCGACTATCCCCTGCCGCTTGTCGACCACGCCCGCCAGCGCGAACGGGCGCTGGCGCTGTACGGACGCGGCAGCTGAACCATGCGCTTGATCATTCTCCTTTTACCTGCATATCCGTTCTGTCAATTTCACTGGAGTTCCGTTTCATGCCTGCCGACCGCCTGCTGGCCCCGCTGACTGCCGGGGCCGTTTCGCTTGCCAACCGTATCGTCATGGCCCCGCTGACCCGCGAACGGGCGCATTACCCGGACGACGTTCCCACCGAGCTGATGCGCGAGTACTACTGCCAGCGCGCCGATGCCGGACTGATCATCAGCGAAGGCACGCAAATCTCCCCGTCCGGCAAGGGCTATGCCGACACCCCCGGCATCTACAGCGCCGAACAGGTGGCCGGCTGGCGCCGCATCACCGACGCCGTGCACCAGCTGGGTGGCAAGATGGCGGCCCAGCTCTGGCACGTCGGCCGCATTTCCCACACTTCGCTCCAGCAGGGCAACCTGGCGCCGGTGGCACCGTCTGCCCTGATCGCCGCCAGCCGTACCACCGTGCGCCGGGCCGACGGCACGCTGGACCGCATACCGTGCTCGATGCCCCGCGCCCTGCGTACCGACGAAATCCCGGCCCTGCTCGACGACTACCGCCGGGCCACCGTCAACGCCCGCGAGGCCGGTTTTGACCTGGTGGAAATCCACGCCGCCCACGGCTACCTGCTGCACCAGTTCCTGTCGCCCCACAGCAACCAGCGCACCGACGCCTATGGCGGCAGCCTGGAAAACCGTGCACGGCTGGTACTGGAAGTGGTCGATGCCGTGGCCGGCAGCTGGCAGGCCGACCGGGTCGGCATCCGTCTGTCGCCGCTGGGCATTTTCAACGGCCTTGACGACACCGGCAGCGAGGACATGGCCCTGTATCTGGCCGAACAGCTGTCGCGCCGCGGGATGGCCTACCTGCACCTGTCCGAACCCGACTGGGCCGGCGGACCGGCACTGACCGACGATTTTCGCCAGCAGCTGCGCCGGCACTACACCGGCCCCCTGATTGCCGCCGGCGGTTACGACACCGCCAAGGCCGAACGCCTGCTGGCTGCCGGACTGATCGATGCCGTGGCCTTCGGCCGCGCCTTCATCGCCAATCCGGACCTCGTCACCCGCCTGAGCCAGGGGCTGCCGCTCAATGCCGTACAGCAGGCCACGGTCTATGGCGGCGGTGCAGCCGGCTACACCGACTATCCGCGCTGGTCCGGCGCCGCACTGGCGGACTGATCCGGACGGGTTTGCGCAGCCGAAGCAGGCCCGGCCTGATCCGCCGGGCCGGCCGGCGCCACCGCAGGCCGGCTGGCGGCCTGCAACACCTTGATCGCCCGCTTGACGGTCGGATACAGGCGCGCCTGCGCCTCCGCCTCGCTCATCGCACCACTCGTCCCGAACCAGACCTGCAAGTCGCCCAGCCGCCCCGCCAGCGCCATGCGGATGCCACGCCGGTCCAGCTCAGCCATCAGTTGCTCCAGCGTACGCAGGCCGGTGGCGTCCACCTGCGTCATCGGCAGCATGTCGATAACGATCCAGTGCACGTCCGGGCCGGCGGTTTCGCACTGCCGCAAGACCCGGTGACGGAAATACGGCGCGTTGAAGAACACCAGCGGGGCATTGAAGCGGTAGATCAGCCCGCCGGGCAATGGCTTGGCCTGCGGATGCAGCCGCAGATCAAAATAGCCGGGCAGACCGGGATCCCGCCCCAGCAACGCATCACTGGGCCTCGCCATCACCCGGATGAACCGCAGCAGTGACAGCCCGATGGCCAGTCCGATGCCGTCGATCATGCCGAAGGCCGCTACGCCGGCCGTGGTCACCAGCGACAGGGCCACGGCCATGCGGCTGACGCGCCACAGCTCGCGCATACCCTTGATGTCAATCATCGACAGCCCGGCCTGCACCAGGATCGCGGCCAGCGCCGCCACCGGCACATAACGCAGCGGCCCGGTCAGGAACAGCAGCACCATCGCCATCACCAGCGCCGACACGACCGACACCAGCGGCGTGCGGCCGCCGGCCATGTCGCTGACCGCCGTGCGCGAATCGGTGCCGCTGATGGCAAAACTGTTGCCCAGTGCCGCCGCCAGGTTGGCATAACCGATGGCGGCAAACTCGCGTTCCGAATCAATGTCATAACTGCGCTTGCTGGCAAAACTGCGGGCCGTCAGGATGGCGCTGGCAAAACTGATCAGCGCCACGCCGGCCGCCGGCAGCACCAGATGCGGCAACGTGGTCCAGTCCACATGCCACAGTGCACTGCCCGGCCACGGCAGCCCGGCCGGCACCACGCCCAGCGTACTGACACCGCGCGCTTCCAGCCCGAGGCCGGAGACCGCCAGAGCGGCCACGACCATCACCAGCAGGGCCGACGGCAGGCGCGGCAGCCAGTGGTGCAGCAACAGCAGGCAGGCCAGGCACAGCGCCCCGACCAGCAGCGACAGGCCGTGCCCCTCGCCGCTCAGCAAGGGATGCAGCAATTGCAGGAACTGTTCCACGATCGTGCCAGGATCCAGCGGAATGACCAGCATGGCAGCAGTCTGGCTGACCAGGATCGACAGCGCCACGCCGTGCAGGAAACCGATCAGGATCGGCAGCGACAGGAAATCCGCCAGCTCGCCCAGCCGCAGGCGGCTGCCGAGCAGGCAAAAACCGCCGGCCAGCAGCGTCAGCAGCGCCGACAAGGCCAGATAGGCGGGCGAACCGGCCACGGCCAGCGGCGCCAGGATGGCGGCCAGCAATGCACAGGTGGCAGCGTCGGGGCCGACGATCATCTGCCGTGACGAACCGAAAATGGCGTAGGCCACCGGCGGCAGGATCGACGCATACAGCCCCACCACTGGCGGAAAACCAGCCAGCTGGGCATAGGCCACCCCCACCGGCAGGGCGACGGCCGCCACCGACAGCCCGGCCCGCAGGTCAGCCGGCAGGTCAGCGAAGCGGTAATGCAGCAGGCTGGACAGATTGGGAAAGCGGACCTCGTTTGACGGCGCAGGCACGGGCGTCATGCGGCCCTCCGGTGGCAGATGCAATGCGCTCAATATAGACAAGCATCATGCTGCGGCAGGCGTGCCGCCCGGCCCTGGACACCCCGGCCTGACCGCTGGCCGGCGACCGTGGCGGGCAACACGCCGGCCCGCCTCACTGTTTGCTCCGGTCGCCGTTGCCAGGCTTGAGGGTTCGGCTGCCCTGTCCGGCGCCGCCAGGCCTGGCAGCATGGCGTTCCCGGCCATGGTCCGCCACGCCCCGTTCCGGCATCCAGTCACGTCCGGGAGCACGGGTGCCTGCCAGGACGCCGAAAAACCGCACCAGATGGCCTGAAGATGACGCCGGAAGCGTGCAGGTCGCTGCGGCCAGCCATGTTCGGCCCCGTCCTTCCCCGGCCCCGGGCCGTGACACGGCAGCCCCCGCGCAACCCGCGAATCATGCCGGGCCTTGCCGTCGGCACCGGCAGTTCCGCCCCATGCGACGACGCGGAAACGGCCTGGCCGCCCATCCTGTCTCGCCGGCAGCCCTCCTTGAGGCAGCCGTGCCACTGTCGGTCCCGCCCGGCCTCAGTCTCCTTCCGGAGCCGGCAGCCTCCGCTGCGGCAGCAACACGGAGGCGCCATGGAACACCAGACCGGTTTCAGCTCAGTTCGGCGCGGATACCCTGTTTACCGGCGTAGATGGCGCGGATTTTCAGCAGGTCGCCCTCAAGGTCACCGGTCGGATAAAACAGCGGCGCGATGCCGACCACCTTGCGCGCGCCGTCAACATACACCGGCAGCACCGGCACGCCGGCACGCTGGGCGATGTAGTAAAAACCGGTTTTCCACTCACTGACCCGGCTGCGGGTACCTTCGGGCGGAATCGCCAGCACCAGCTCCGGCTGGCGGCCAAAGGCGGTGATCATCTGGCCGACCAGCCCGCCCGGTTTGTTCCGGTTGACCGGAATGCCGCCCAGCCAGCGCATCACCGGCCCGGCCAGCCCGCGGAACAGGCTGGATTTGCCCATCCAGTAGATTTTCACGTTGCAGGCAAAGCACACGCCCAGTGCCAGCGGGAAATCCCAGTTACTGGTATGCGGTGCGCCGATCAGCACGTAACGCGAATCGGCCGGAAACTGCCCCTCGACACGCCAGCCGCTCAGGCGCAGACCCACGCGGGCCACCAGTGCAAGCAGGGGGCGCAGGATCGGGGTATCAAAAACGGTGTACTGCATGCAACCTCGGTCAGATCATTCAATGGTGCAGCCGCCAGCCGGCCGCGCAGGCCGGACGGCAGCAATTCAATTCAAAAGCGGCAGGCCTAGCGCGGCCGGACGGGATGGAAAGTGAGCGGGATTTCGGTCGGCGGCGGCGACTTGAG
>JAGPIM010000146.1 GCA_018055005.1 Laribacter sp. | reverse complement strand
CAGTATTGGATATCCGCACGATGAATCGACGCGAGCTAGAACATTTCGCCGGCAAAACCTGGCCCGTCATGGGATTTACGGTCCAGCGACTGTTTGCCTTTTCCGAAGCAGACCGCGAACGGCTCAACGCATCCGATCTGGCCAATGCCGTTTTGCATGATCCCTTGCTGGTGTTCCAGCTGATGCGTGCGGTCGGGCAGGTCGAGCGGGGGCGCAAGCTGTCGGACACCCTGTGCGTGGAACATGCGCTGATGCTGATCGGGGTGGATCCGTTTTTCGCCTCGTTCGGCCAGATGCCGTCGATTGACACCCATCCCGGCATGGTGGCACGGCGCAAGCGCACCGTGGCGGCCCTGCTGGCGCGGGCGCGCATGGCGGCCCTGCTGGTGAAGGACTGGCTGTCGATGATCGACGAGTACCGGGTGGAGGAATACTTTACCGCAGCCTTGCTCTACAACGTGCCGCTGGCCTTTTACGCCATCGACAACGATGTCGAGCTGGAAGGCGATGTCGAGCGGGCAGCCCTGCGGGCACTGGGCGAACAGTATCCGCTGTTCGTGCGTGACATCCTCGGCGCCACCGGCATGCCGGGCAAGATCCTCGACCTGCTGCTGGGGCAGGACCTCGAACTGTCGCGCCAGCGCCTCCTGTTGCGGCATGCCATCCATACGGCCAATCATCTGGCCGCAGGCTGGTGGACGCAGGAAGTGCAAAGTCACCTGCGGGCCGTGTCCGGGCTGGTGACGCAGCCGGAAGACACCATCTGGCGCAGTGTCATCAACGCCGCGCTGTCGCTGGCGCGGGTGCCGTATACCCGTGCCTATGCCGATCCGGCCCGGGTGCTGCCGCTGATTGCCGAAGCACCGCTGGTATCGGAAAACGATTTTCTGGAACTGGACTGGCAGTCGGATGACGGTGGTGAAGTGGCGCGCTACAACCTGGCGCTGTCGCAGGCCGTGCGGCGTGTTGCCAGTACGGCCGGGGTGGACCGGGTGATGTTCTTCCAGCTGGATGCCGGCAACGGCCAGCTGGTCAGCCGCTATCACATCGGCGTGGATGTCGGTGATGCGCTGGTCCAGCAGTCGATCGACCCGCTGGCACCGGGATTCTTTGCCACGTTCACCACCAAGCCGCAGGCATTCCGGGCCAGCGCCGGGCAGGTACCGCTGCTGATGGAGCGCTACCCGCATCCCCTGTGGCCCTTGCTGGCTCCGCAGGGTTTCGTGCTGGTATCGGTGTTCCGCCAGGGACGGCTGGCCGGGGTCATGCTGGTGGACAACCAGACCCGGGGAGCCGGCGTGGACGACCAGGCCTATGCCCGCGTCAAGGCCGCCGTGGCAGCGCTGCCGCTGTAGCCTGCGGCGCGCGTGCTACACTCGCGCGCCATGAAATACCTGACCTCTGCCCAAAACGACACGCTGAAATCCCTGGTCCGGCTGGCCTCCCGGCCGGCCGAGCGCCGCAAGTCCGGCCTCCTGGTGCTGGAAGGCCTGCATCTCGTCGATGCCTGGCTGGCCCGCCAGCCGCGACTGGAGCAGCTGTTCGTGCGCGAAGATGCGCTGGCTCATCCTGAAGTGACGGCCTTGCTGGCCCGCCTGTCAGCGGATACGCCGGTGGCCGTCGTGCCCGCTGCCCTGCTTGGCAAGGCCAGTGAACTGGCTTCGCCGGCCGAGGTCATCGCACTGGCCCCCATTCCCGTTCCGGCACCGTATCACGGCGGTTCGGTCCTGCTGCTCGATGACGTGCAGGACCCCGGCAATCTGGGCACACTGCTGCGCACGGCTGCCGCCGCCGACGTGCGCCGGGTCTATCTGTCGGCCGGCTGTGCCGATGTGTGGTCCGGCAAGGCGTTGCGTGCCGGCATGGGTGCCCAGTTTGCCCTCGACCTGCACGAGCGCGCCGCGCTGCCGGCCGTGTTGCAGGCTTTTGCCGGTCGCAAGGTGGTCACCCATCTGGAAGGCAGTGTGCCGCTCTGGTCACTGGACCTGACCGGTGACGTGGCATTCGTGTTCGGCAACGAGGGCGCGGGCGTCAGTGCCGCCGTACTCGACTGTGCCCTAGACCGGGTCATCATCCCCATGCCTGGCGTGGCCGAATCGCTGAACGTGGCTGCTGCTGCTGCCATTTGCCTGTTCGAGCGCGTACGCCAGTGCAGCTAGCGGCCGATTGACGCCGGACCTGCCTTCAGGATAATGCCGGTTTTCAAACGATCGTTTGCTTTCATGAAAATGACTCCGCGGGTGGCCAGGTTCGTCATGAACCTGTGGCCGCCGTTTGCCGGCGCCGGCATACGCATCCAGCGCATTGCGCCTGACTGGCACGAAGTCGATGTCGGCCTGCGGCTGGGCTGGCTTAACCGCAATGCGCGCGGCGTCCACTTTGGCGGCAGCCTGTACGCCATGACCGACCCGTTTTACATGCTGATGCTCATGCAGCTGCTGGGGCCGGAATACAACGTCTGGGACAAGGCGGCCTCGATCGAATTCATCAGGCCCGGTACCGGCCGCTTGCAGGCCCGCTTTCGTTTGATGCCGGAACAGGTGGAAGCCATCCGCCAGGCCACAGCCCACGGTGAGCGCCATCTGCCGGAATTCACCGTCGACATCGTCAACGAAGCCGGTGAAACGGTTTCGCGGGTACGCAAGACGCTGTATGTACGCCGGCACCGCCCGCGTGGCTGACGACCTTTTGTTTCTTGACATGGCCGACAGCCGGTTGCCGGGCGAAAAACGGCAAACCAGCCGGTACGGTGCCTTGTGGACAGGCGTGTGCCGCCACGATTGCGGGTGCCGGGCCGGAGTCCCGGCAGCTTTTCCGTCGCCAGGACAGGGTCGGCTGCACCGGCCGAAGCCTTGACCTGCCGGAACCGGAGCGTGCGTTCTGGCAAGAGAAAAACGCCACAGCCTGTCCCGGACTTCCTGTCCGGGCGCCCCGGTTAGACTGACGGGATGTGCAACCGCGTAGCAAACCGCCATGAACCACATTCTGGTTGTCGACGACGACAGTGACATTCGTGACGTACTCGGCCTGCTGTTGCAGCGGCACGGCTTTGCCGTGACCTGCGTGGCGGACGGTGTGGCGGCGCTGGACCTGCTGGCCCGGCAGCACGTCGACCTGCTGGTGCTGGATGTCAACATGCCCGGCCCTGACGGGCTTGAGGTATGCCGGCAGTTGCGCGAGCGCGCTGCCGTACTGCCGATCCTGTTCCTGTCGGCTCTGGGACGCGAGGCCGACAAGGTGGCCGGGCTGATGGCCGGCGGTGATGATTATCTGGTCAAGCCGTTTTCCTCGGCCGAACTGGTGGCCCGCATCACGGCGCAACTGCGCCGGGTCAACCGCTTTGCCCCGGCTGCTGCGGTGCCGGACAATCCGCAATGCCTGCGGGCGGGAGTCCTGCAAGTCGATCTGGACACCTGTCGGGTCCGGGTGGCAGGCCAGCCGGTTACGCTGACCGAGCGCGAATTCCGCCTGCTCGCACTGCTGGCGCGCCGGCCGGAACGGGTGTTCAGCCTCGAGGAACTGCACCAGGGCGCCTGGGACAATCATGACCCGGTGGCGGACAAGACCATCATGGCGCACATCTCCAACCTGCGGCACAAGCTGGGCGCGGCAGGCGGGGCCGGTCTGGTCGAAACGGTCTGGGGCTTTGGCTACCGCTTGCGGAGCACGGCATGAAACGCTGGCTGCTGCATTCGCTGCTGGGCAGGTTTTTTGCCCTGCTGACGGTTTCGGTGGCGGCCGGGCTGGCCAGCTTCGCGTTGCTGCACCAGCTGATGTCACCATGGACCGGTGCCATCCAGCAGCAGATCGTGGAATCAGGCACACGCTGGCTGGAGCAGTACGCCGCGCTCAAGAACGAAGTCGAACGCCTGCCGGCCGGGCTGACCCCGCCGCAGGCCCGGCAGCTGGCGCAAAAGATCACTGCCGACCTGGCGCCGTTCGAATCGGTCGAAGTGTCGGTCTACAGCCCGGATTCCGTCTGTCTTGCCGGCTGCACGCCGCGGGCGCGTCCGGGCAAGTCGCTGTTGCTGTCGATCCAGGGGCTGGCCAATGCCCACTGGGCCTTCCGCAGCGATTTCGGCCGGGGCAGCTGGGTGGTGGTCGACCGGCCCAACCGGGGAGCTTCACCGGCCATCCGTTTGCTGCTGGACCGTTTCAACCTGCTGGTGGCGCTGGAAGTGCTGCTGGCAACCGCCGTGGGCCTGACCGTACTGGCCTCGGTCATGCGCCGCTCGATCCGCCGGCTCAACCGCATTTCCTCGGCGCTGGACAAGCTGCCGGGAACCGGCCTGGATGTGGAATTGCCGGTACGCGGGCAGGACGAACTGGCGAGTCTGGAAACCAGCTTCAACCGCATGGCGGCGCTGTCGCGGGACAAGGCCGAGGCCGAGGCCCGGCTGGCCCGGCAGCGCAGCGAAATGGTGACGGCGGTGTCGCACGACCTGCGCAGTCCGCTGACCGGCCTGCTGGGTTATCTGGAGCTGGCCGAAGGCGAGGACGATCCAGAACGGCGCAACCGCTACCTGGCGATGGCACGGCAAAAAACCGATGCCATGCGTGACCTGGCCACCCGCTTGCAGGAATACGCCAGTCTGGCCGACCCGGACCGGGTGCTGGCCCTGCGCCTGCAACCGGCATCGGTCAGCGCCATCGTGCGCCAGCGCTGGTTTGAAACCGCGCTGATGCTGGAAGGGCAGGGCGGCATGACGGCGGACAGCGGGCTGGAAACGGACTGCATGGCGCTGGTCGATCCTGAATACTTCAGCCGGGCCGTGGGCAATGCCATCGACAACGCCGCCCGCCATCTGGCGCCCGGTGCCTGCCTGCAGATGCGGCTGACGCGGGAGGCCGGGCAGATTGTCGTGGCGGTCAGCAATGTCATGACCGAAGCGGCTCAGGCCGGTATTGACGCCGCACTGGCTGCGTTTGCCGCAGGCGCGCCGGTGCGGCGTGCCAGTGGCGGCTACGGGTTCGGCCTTGCCATCAGCCGCCAGATCATGCGGCGCATGGGCGGAGATTACTGCCTGCAACGTGACGGTGCCGTGCTGACGGCGCGCCTGAGCGTGCCGGCAATCACCACGGACGGGTGTTGCGTTCCAGCTGCTGGCACTGGCGATAATCCAGCCGGGTGCCCATGAAGCGTCCGCTGCGGCGGGTGTGGTCGCGGGCCTCGTGTGCCAGTCGCCGCTGGTGGCCGGGCAACAGGTGCATGGCATTCCGGGCGCGCTGGCCGGCCAGCCGGTAACGGGCGGCGCGTGCCGGTTGCAACGTGCTGCACCATTGCATGGCACCGGAGTAGGCGCCGATGCGCCGGGCGCGCAGATCACCGCCGTGGACGGCCACCGGCTGGAGTGATGCGGCAGCCGGGACAAGACCTGCTGCGGGGGGTGCAAAAAGGCTGGTGTCGGGTTGCGTTGCCGGCGTACCGGCCAGGGCCGCGGGGCTGGCGGCCAGCCCCAGGGTAGCAACCCAGCCCGCCACCAAGACAGCGCGGATTGGCGTCATGTGCAGGCTCCGGTCAGCGGGCGCGATAGTATTCGCGGGCGATTTCGCGGCGGGCTTCGCGTTTTTCCTGCATCACGTCCCGGTAGGCCCGGGCCTTGGCCTGATTGACCTCACGGATGCCCTGACGGATGGCGCGGCGCTTTTCGCGCGGCGTATCGGCCTCAAGGTAATTGCGGGCCGCCTCACGGCGTTCCTGCAAGACTTCGCGTGCGCCTTCGCGCTTGGCGCGTTCGACTTCATGGATGCCTTCGCGGATTTCATGGCGCACCCCCCAGGACGAAGCCATGGCAGAGGTGGCGGTCAGGCCGAGCATCAGGGCGATCAGAACGGATTTCATCAGGCAGCTCCTGCATCAGTGGTGTCGATGGCAGGAGTGTGCCGGTCAAAGTTTGGGATTTTTCCAGGAGCGGCCGGGAAAAGCCGCTGGTGTGAAAAAACGCACGCCGTGTCAGCAGCCGAAGGCCGGCGGCGGGCCGCCCCAACCCCACGGAGAACCCCAGCCCCAGCCCCAGCCGCCGCGCCAGCGGTTGTAGCAGCTTTGCACCCGGTAGAGCCGGTAAGCCGGCCGGTAGGCCGCCAGGAAATCCGGCTCGCTGGCCGCCGGGCAGGTGCCGGGGATGTAGGATTGCCCGGACAGGCCGGCCGCCTCGCCGCCTTGCGGGGTGCAAAACTCGGACAGCCCCTGCCGGTAGCCCTGCATCCATGCCTGCTCGTTGAACGGTACGCCGTATTTGGCGCAGGCCTGCACACGCGATTGCAGGCGCGCCAGGGTGTAGCCGTTGCTGCCATCCTGCAGGCCCAGCTGCTCAGGTGAATCGGTACGGCATTCCTGCGCGTTCATCACCGCGCAGCCCGACAGGGCCGACACCAGCAGGAACGGTGTGAGGAAGGAGGCTTTCAGGGCGGTCATCGGGCATCTTTCAGTAAAGGCTGCAAGGCCGGTTTTACCACCGACAGCATGCGGGGCTGGGCCGCGGCAACCGGATGGATGGCATCCGGCTGGAACATGCTGCGGTCCGCGCCGAAACCTGCAATCAGCGAAGGCACCAGCGGCAGCTTGCGGCTACGTGCCACCTCATCATAGACAGCGGCAAATTCGCGCGTGTAGCGCGGGCCGTAGTTGGGCGGCAGCTCGATGCCCACCAGTAGCACCCGTGTCCGCCGGGCCCGGGCCAGCTCCACCATGCGGTCAAGGTTGTTGCGCAGTTCCGCCGGCGGCAGGCCACGCAGGCCGTCGTTGCCACCCAGTGCCAGGATCAGGACATCCGGTTTATGCTGTTGCAGCGCAGCGGGCAGGCGCGTCAGCCCGCCGGCCGAGGTTTCGCCCGATACACTGGCGTTGATGACCCGGTGCCGCGGAGCAAGCTCGCGCGCCAGCAGGCTGACCCAGCCTTCACCCGCTTTCAGGCCATAACCGGCTGACAGCGAATCGCCGAATACCATGACGGTTGCCGCCAGTGCCGGCACGCATGCCAGACTGGTCCAACCGGCCAACAGCCAGAAAACATAACGCATGATCGCCTCCGAAAACCGTTCCGTCATTCTGCAAGCCCGCGACCTGTCGCGACAAGTCGTGTTTGGCGGCCAGCCGCTGGTCATCCTTGCCGGCATCAACCTGACCCTGCACGCCGGAGACACGCTGGCCATCGTCGGCCGTTCCGGCTCGGGCAAATCCACCCTTCTCGGCCTGCTGGCCGGGCTGGACCTGCCAAGCCACGGTGACGTGCTGCTGGCCGGACAATCGCTG
>JAGPIM010000145.1 GCA_018055005.1 Laribacter sp. | reverse complement strand
CCGCGGTCGGCCCGATGGGCGGCATCACCTCCGCCAGCATGCCGGTGCTGGTGGTGAAGAACGAAACCGACGGCAACGTGGCCTACTGCAACCTGAACGAAGGCATCGGCAAGGTCATGCGCTTTGGTGCCTTTGAAGGCGAAGTGCAGACCCGTCTGGTGTGGATGCGTGATGTGCTCGGCCCGGTTCTGGCCAAGGCGCTGGCCGGCATCGACAACGGGATCGACCTGACCGCCCTGATGGCGCAGGCCATCACCATGGGTGACGAGTTCCACCAGCGCAACATCGCTGCTTCGGCCCTGCTGCTGAAGGCCCTGGCTCCGGCCATCATGACCACCGATGCCGGCGAAACCGCCAAGCAGGAAGTGGTGTCCTTCCTCGGCCGCACCGACCAGTTCTACCTGAACGTGGCCATGGCCTACTGCAAGTGCGTGATGGATGCCGCCGCCACCATCAAGGCCGGTTCGATCGTGACCGCGCTGACCCGCAACGGCCGCATGTTCGGCATTCGCGTGTCGGGTCTGGGTGACCGCTGGTTCACCGCTCCGGTCAACACCCCGGTCGGCCTGTTCTTCACCGGCTACACCCAGGCAGATGCCAACCCGGACATCGGCGACAGCGCCATTACCGAATGCCTCGGCATTGGTGGTGCCGCCATGATTGCCGCCCCGGGCGTGACCCGCTTCGTGGGGGCCGGCGGCTTTGCCGACGCGCTGGCTGTCAGCGAGGAAATGTGCGAGATCTATCTCGACCACAACCAGGCACTGCAGATCCCGACCTGGGATTTCCAGGGCGCGCCGGTGGGGCTGGACATCCGCCGCGTGGTCGAAACCGGCATTACCCCGCTGATCAACACGGGTATTGCCCACAAGGACCCGGGCATCGGCCAGGTGGGTGCCGGCACCGTCCGCGCGCCGCTGGGCTGCTTTGAACAGGCTCTGGAAGCACTGGCTTCCGAACTCGGCATCAAGGCCGGGTAATCCCCTCCAGGCCGGGGCTGGCGACGGCCGGCTCCGGTAGTGAGGCATCGGTATGATTGAACTCTCCGTAATCGCAACAAACCGGCACTGCGTACTTCCCGCAGTGCCGGGCCGGTGCCTGAGCGTGTACCGGCATGCCATCAACCTGCTCTGGCCATCCGGCGATCTGCTGACCTTGCACCGGCGCGGCAGCGGGATGTCTCCCATGGGCATGGTATTGCGACAGGACGATTTCGACTGGCTCGCCGGGTGTATTGCGCCCGGCGAACCCGTGTGTGCTGTTTCTGCCGGCATCTTGCAGTTTGACGGATGCCGGCTGGTGCTGGATCGCGGACGCTGCCTGTCCATGGACTGCCCACGCTGCCCAGCCGCCGCAGGCGGGTCGTGCGGCCTGTCCGGCTGGTTGCAGGCACAAGCGCAGCCGACGGGCCTGGGGATGCCGGCAGCGGCCTTGCTGGCCGGTGCTCCCGGTCCGCTGGGGCGGCATGTGCAGAAGCTTGTGCTGGCCCTGCCGTCCGGCCTGATCCCCCCTGTAGAATCCGTGCGCTTCCTGCTCGGACGCGGCGAAGGCGTGACGCCCGCCGGTGACGACATGCTGGTCGGCATGCTGGCTGTCCTGGCCCTGACCGGCCGTTCGCCGGCACCGCTGGCGCAGGTGCTGTCCCCCTTGCTGGCGGGTCCGCTGCTGACCACACCGGTCAGCCGGGCCTACCTGCTGCATGCACTGGCCGGGCATTTTTCCTCGTCGCTGCTGCGGCTGTTGCGGCGCATGGCCGGCGGCCGGGCCGGAGTGAACGATTTCACGCGCTTTTCCCGTCATGGTCATACCTCTGGTATGGATACCCTGTGCGGCATGGCTTTGCTGGAAAGGATGGGATAAATGACGACGGATCGTGCGCGACGGCTGGACCCGGAGGCCCTGAAAACCTTCGTTGAGGTGGCGCGGCAAGGGAGTTTCTCGGCTGCGGCCGAGCGGCTCAACAAGACACCGGCGGCGATCAGCTACCGCATCCGTGCCCTCGAGGAAAACATGGGTACGCCGCTGTTCGAGCGCACGACCCGTTCCGTTACGCTGACCCCGGCAGGCGAACTGCTGCTGGAGCGGGCGACGCAGATCTTCGAATGGATGCAGCACTTGCCGGAAGAACTGCAGCAGGTGAATGACGGCGTGGAGCCGCGCTTTCACCTGGTGATCAACAACCTGCTGTTCAATGCCGAGTCCGTGGGAGGACTGCTGGCCACGCTGTCGCGCAGTTTTCCGCATACCTCGTTCCGGGTACGGCGCGCCGTCTACATGGGCGTCTGGGACGAGATGGTGTATGGCGGCGGCCATTTCGCCATCGGCATTCCGGGCTGGCATCCGATTTCGGATGCTTTCGAAACCCTGCCGCTCGGGCAGATCGAATGGGTGCTGGTCATGAGTCCGGCCCATCCGCTGGCCGGCGTCCAGCAGCCGCTGACCAACGATCTCTTGCGCCAGTATCCGGCTGTCAACGTGGAGGACACCTCCGAGCGCCTGTCCAAGCGCACGGCCTGGCTGCTGACGGGCCAGCACGAAGTGCTGGTACCCAGCATGCGCGCCAAGATTGCTGCCCATGTCCACGGACTGGGCGTGGGCTTTTTGCCGCGCAGCATTGCCGAACAATATGTCAGGACGCGCCAGCTGGTGATCAAGCAGGTGCGGCATGGCCGTACACCCTCGCCGATGGCGCTGGCGTGGCGGCGGGAAGACAGCGGTCGTATCGGTACTTACCTGCAAGCCCTGTTTGCAGCTGCCGATCCGCTGGTCAGTCCCTTTTTGAACAAAATCCAGCGGAGTCCGGGCCTGTCCTGAACCCCGCCATGCTTTGCAGGAGTTGGCATGAGGCGAATTCTCCTATCGGTTCTGTTTCTGGTGAATCTGGGGTGGTTGTCCCCGGCAACGGCCGCAGGCCAGGTGCTGCGCATGCACCACGACATGCCGGCCGACAGTGCGTTGCACAAGGGGGTCATGGTTTTCAAGCAGCTGGTCGAAGCCCGCAGCCAGGGGCAATACCGGGTAGAGGTGTTTGCTGCCAACTCGCTCGGGGACGATCTCGAGGTCGTCCAGCAGTTGCAGATCGGTGCGGTCCAGGCGGCGCCCATTCCGTCGGCCAAGCTCAGCAACCTGGCGCCGGCCTTGCAGATGCTCGACCTGCCGTTCCTGTTTGCCAGCGAGGCGAGTGCCGACCGGTTCATGGACGGCCCGGCCGGTAAACGCCTTCTGGCCACCCTGCCGGCCCGCGGACTTGTCGGCGCTTCATTCTGGGAATCCGGCTTCAAGCAGATGACCTGCCAGAACGTGCTCGGTCGACCGTCCGGCCTCAAGGGCGCGCATGTGCGGGTGATGGAAAGCCCGATCCTGGCGGCCCAGTTCCGGGCCGTGGGCGGACTGCCGGTGACGGTGTCGTTTGCCGAAACCTACATCGCCTTGCAGCAGGGCATGGTCAATTGCCAGGAAAACCCGATCGTCAGCATCGCCAAGATGCGCTTGCATGAGGTGCAGAACGAAATCTGGCTGAGCCGTCACGGCTATCTGGGCTACGTGTTCCTGTTTTCGCAGCATTGGCTCAGGCAGCAGCCGCCGGCCATGCAGGCCGTGCTGATGCAGGCGGCGCGGGATGCGGCGCTGGAGCAGCGGCGCATTGCCCGCGAGGAAGAATCCGCTTACCTCGAGACCATCATGGCCAGCGGCAAGGTGCGGCAGATCGACAATCCGGCCCTGCTGGCCCGGCTGCGCAACGACATGCGGGCGATCTACCCGCAGTTCCGCCATGCCATCGGTGCCGGTATTTTTGACGCTTCACTGGCTGACCTCGCCGCACAGGGAGGGAAATGATCATGCGCCATGCCTTTGAATGTCTGGATGGCTGGCTTGACCGCCTGTGCCGCTGGCTGGAACAGGTGTGCGCCGTGCTGCTGGCACTGGCCTGCCTTGTCCTGCTGGTGGAAATCGTCCTGCGGGCGCTGTTTGGCCACGCCTTGCTGTGGGCCAACGAATTTGCCCGCTATGCGGTGATGTGGATGGTGATGCTGGGCAGCGTGGTGCTGGCCCAGCGCGGTGGCCACATCACCATCTCGGTGCTGACTGAAGGCCGGGTCTGGCTGCAACGCCTGAGCCAGCTGATCGCCGCCGGGCTGTGTGCCTGGCTGGCGGTGGTGTCGGTGCGTTTCCTGTTGCTGATTGCGCCGTTCGAGCAGGTGACGCCGACACTGGCACTGCCGACGGTGCTGATTTACAGCGTGTTCCTGCTGGCATTTGCGCTGATGGCCGTGTGTTTTGCCGGGCGGGCCCTGTCGCCTGCCAAGGAGGTCTGAATGCTGCCCGCACTGGTCTTGTTGTCTGGCGTGGTCCTGGGCCTGCCGGTTTTCCTGGTGCTGCTGGCCGCCGTACTGAGTTCGACATTGCTGGACCCCAGCATTCCGGACCTGGTGATCATCCAGCGGGCGTTTGCCGGACTGGATTCGTTCCCGCTGCTGGCGATTCCGCTCTTTGTGCTCGGGGGTGAACTGATGGTGCAGACCGGCGTGGCCGCCCGCATCATGAAGCTGGCCACGCTGGTGTTCGGCCACATCCGCGGCGGGCTGGCGCTGGCCGTCGTCGGTGGCTGCACGTTCTTTTCCTCGATCAGCGGTTCGGCGCCGGCCACGGTGCTGACCGTGGGCAAGCTTTCCGGCAAGAGCCTCGTCGACGCGGGCTACAGCCGCAACTTCATGCTCGGGCTGCTGCTGAGCTGCGGTGGCCTCGGCATCGTGATTCCGCCGAGCATCTTCCTGATCGTGTTCGGCGTGGTGACCGGCACCTCGATTGCCCAGCTGTTTTACTGGAGCCTCCTGGCCGGCCTGCTGTTTGCCGGTGTGTTTGCCGTCTGCGCCATCATCTACGCTCGCATGCGCGGATTTCCGGTGCTGCCGCGCCCGGAGCGGGCCGAGTTCGTGCGGGTGCTGCGCGACGCATTGCCCAGCCTGCTGATTCCGCTGCTGGTCATCGGCGGCGTGTCGTCCGGCATCACCACCCCGACCGAGGCCGGCGTGACGGTGATTGCCTACGTGCTGCTGCTGGATGCGTTTCTCTATCACGAGCTGGACCGCAGCAAGCTGGTCCGGGTGTTCCGTGACGGCGCGCTGACCACGGCCAAGGTGATGATCATCCTGTCGGCCGCCGCGGCGCTGAGCTGGCTGATCACTGCCAGCGGCGTGGCGGCCGGGCTGGACCAATGGTTTGGCGGCTTTGAATCGAAATGGACGTTCCTGCTGGTGGCCAACCTGGTGTTCCTCGTGGGCGGCATGTTCCTCGATGCCACGTCGCTGGGCGTCATCGTGGGCCCGCTGCTGGTGGCCGCCGGCATGCAGTACGGGATTCCGCCGGTGGCCATCGGGGTGATCCTCGGGGTCAACGGTGCCATCGGCATGTATACGCCGCCTTTTGGTCTTAACCTCTTTGTGGCGCCCGAGGTCGGCGGTGGTTCGCTGGAGAGCACGGTCAGGACGCTGATCCCGTTCTACTGGGTGTCGCTGCTGGCGCTGGTGCTGGTCAATGCCATGGCGGTCCTGGTGATCTAGGCGCGCCCCCTGCCGTGACCGGCCCATGCGGGCTTTTGCAGCGGTCCTTGCCCACTGGCGGGGGCCGTTTGCTCTTTATGGACAGGCAGGCGGATGACCGGCCGGCATCATGCCGCAGCTCCGGTGTTGCCGGGCAGGGTAAAAGCCGGCCATCCGGAGCCGCATGAAGACCGTTCCGGATCGCCGGCAATGGCGCAGCGGAAAGCATGAGGTGCGCTGGCCGGAGGCTCCGTACCCAGCATGGCCGGACAAAAAAAGCCAGCCCGCGAGGGCTGGCGTGTCCCGACACAGCCGGTCAGCAACCGGGGCGCTGTTCGATGATGCCGCCGGCCTTGAGTTCGGCCAGCTGCGCGTCGCTCAGGCCCAGCTGGTCCGTCAGCACGTCGTCGGTGTCCTGTCCCAGCATCGGCGCCGGCCGGTGGTATTCGACCGGCGTGCCCGACAGCTTGATCGGGCTGCCGACCATGCGGAACGCCGGATTGAGCGGGTGCGGAATGTTGACCAGCATCTCGCGTGCGGCGATCTGCGGCTCGGCCAGTGCCTGCTCGATGTTGTTGATCGCGCCTACCGGCACTTTTACAGCGTGGATGCGGCGCACCCATTCGTCGGCGCTGCCGGTCAGGAAATGCTGCGACAGGATGGCGACGATTTCCTCGCGGTGGACGATGCGGTCGGCGTTGCGGGTGAAGCGCGGGTCTTTCGGCAGGTCGGGCAGGCCGATGCTGTCGCACAGGGCGACAAACTGGCTGTCGTTGCCGCAGGCGATGATGAAATCGCGGTCGGCGGCGCGGAACACCTGGTAGGGCACGATGTTGGCGTGGGCGTTGCCGTAGCGGCCCGGCACCTTGCCTGACGCGAGGTAGTTCATTGTCTGGTTGGCCAGCGTTGCCACCTGCACGTCCAGCAGTGCCAGGTCGACATGCTGGCCCAGCCCGGTTTTTTCACGGCTCAGCAGCGCGGCCTGGATGGCGATGGCGGCGTAGAGGCCGGTCATCAGGTCGGCAAAGGCCACGCCGGTTTTCTGCGGCCCGCCGCCGGGGAGATCGTCGCGCTCGCCGGTAATGCTCATCAGCCCGCCAAGACCCTGGATGATGAAGTCGTAGCCCGGCTCGGCCGCACGCGGGCCGGTCTGGCCAAAACCGGTGATCGAGCAGTACACCAGCCGCGGGTTGAGCTTCGACAGCGAGGCGTAGTCGAGCCCGTACTTGCCCAGCGAGTTGGCCTTGTAGTTTTCGATCAGCACGTCGCTGTTGGCTGCCAGCGCACGCACCAGCGCCTGGCCTTCTTCGGTGGCCAGGTTGATGGCTACCGAACGCTTGCCGCGGTTGGCCGACTGGTAGTACGCCGCCTCGCGCGTCGGCTGGCCGTCAGTGTCCTTCATCCACGGCGGGCCCCAGCCGCGGGTATCGTCCCCGCTGCCCGGCCGCTCGACCTTGATGACATCCGCCCCGAGGTCGGCGAGTATCTGGCCGCACCACGGTCCGGCCAGC
Organism: Laribacter sp.; assembly: GCA_018055005.1. Classification (GTDB taxonomy): domain Bacteria; phylum Pseudomonadota; class Gammaproteobacteria; order Burkholderiales; family Aquaspirillaceae; genus Laribacter. Next base: position 222 of record JAGPIM010000145.1, on the reverse strand, counting down.
ACCCGGCTCAGGTCCAGGACCCTGAATCCGCTCAATGCTCCCATGTCTTTCCCCTTTGTCAGCAACCCGCTTCTTGGTGGGTTTGGCTTCATGATGTGATATCCGGGCGGTGTCGCGGTTTACACGCGTTCGATCACCATCGCCAGCCCCTGGCCGACGCCGATGCACAGGCTGATGACGGCATAGCGCTGCTGGCGGCGTTGCAGTTCGCGCGCCACGGTC
>JAGPIM010000144.1 GCA_018055005.1 Laribacter sp. | reverse complement strand
GCCATGGTCATGGCCCTGTTTGCACTGGCCGAGCGGCTGGAGGCACGCTCGCTCAGCCGCGCCCGCGATGCCATCGGCCGCCTGCTGACCCTGACGCCTGCTACCGCCACGGTCGAGCGCCAGGGGCAGTGGTGCAGCGTACCGGCAGACAGCGTCACCCCCGGCGAGCGCCTGCGCGTGGCGCCGGGCGAGCGGGTGGCACTGGATGCCCGCATCGAGGCCGGCCACAGCGCCCTGGACCAGTCCTCGCTGACCGGCGAGAGCCTGCCGGTCGACAAGGAACCGGGCGACAGCGTGTTTGCCGGCAGCATCAACCAGAGCGGCGAACTGGTCTGCCGGGTGACCGCCGTGGCCGGAGATTCGACCCTGGCGCGGGTGATCCGCGCCGTGGAAGGCGCCCAGGCCGCACGGGCGCCGATCCAGCAAACGGTGGACCGTTTTGCCCGCATCTATACGCCGGTCGTGGTCGGACTGGCCGTGCTGCTGGCGCTGGTGCCACCCCTCTTTGACGGCGGCTGGCTCGACTGGCTGTACCGGGCGCTGGTGCTGCTGGTGATCGCCTGCCCGTGCGCGCTGGTGATCGCCACGCCGGTGACCATGGTCAGCGCCCTGACCAACGCCGCCCGCCACGGCATTCTGGTGCGCGGTGGCGCAGTGCTGGACGCCGGCCGCCGGCTGACGGTAATGGCGCTCGACAAGACCGGTACGCTGACCGCCGGCCGGCCGGTCGCCACCGACTTCGTGCTGCTGGCCGATACAGGCGCCGGGGAGCTGCGCAGCATTGCCGTCGCCCTCGCCGCCCGCTCCGACCACCCGGTGTCGCGCGCCATCGCCGCGGCGGCCCGGCAGGACGGCCTGACGGCCACGGAAGCGGCCGGGCTGACGGCCCTGCCCGGTCGCGGCGTGCGCGGCGAAGTTGACGGACAGGCCTACTGGCTCGGCAACCCGCGCCTGCTGGCCGAACTGGGCGTCAGCGTCCCGGCGGCCCGCATCGAAGCACTGGAAGCCGGCGGCAAGACCGTGGTGACGCTCAGCGACGGCCGCCAGGCGCTGGCCCTGTTTGCCGTAGCCGATCCGGTGCGGCCGGAAAGCCGCCAGGCAGTGAGCGAACTGCACGCACTGGGCATCCGGACCGTCATGCTGACCGGCGACAACCCGCAGGCAGCGCGCAGCGTGGCTGCCACCCTCGGCATTGATGACGTGCGCGCCGGCCTGTTGCCGGAAGACAAGCTCGCCGCCATCGAAGGCCTGATGCAGTCCGCTGGCGCCCATGCCGGCATGGTGGGCGACGGCATCAACGATGCGCCGGCGCTGGCGCGGGCACAGGTGGGCTTTGCCATGGGCGCAGCCGGCAGCGATACCGCCATTGAAACCGCCGATGTGGCGCTGATGGACGACGACCCGCGCAAGCTGGCGCGCTTTGTCCGGCTGGCACGCCAGGCCGGACGGGTGCTGCGGCAGAACCTGGTGCTGGCGCTGGGCATCAAGCTGGCGTTCCTGGCCCTGACGGTGGCGGGGCTGGGCAGCATGTGGATGGCGGTGTTTGCCGACGTCGGCGCCAGCCTGCTGGTCATCGCCAACGGCCTGCGCCTGTTGCGCACCTGAGTCATGACGTTTTTATGATATTGGCAATTCCTGCCGGCAATCCGGACATGAGCGGCTAGACTGGAGCGACAGTCAACCATTCCGCCGGAGGCGGGTTTTCCGAGGAATTGCCGATGCAGGTCCGACTGCACTCACGCCGTTTTCTGGCCGGTTTCCGTCCCACACCGTGGGACGGGCTGGCTTTTGCACTGATCTTTGGCCTGCTGCTGCTGTTCAGCCACGGCGTGCGTGAAGCGTGGCAGCCGCTGACCATCCTGCAGACCGAACCGGTTTCGCTGGATCCGGCCAACCTGCCGGCCTACGCGCTCTACACCACGCTGCGGATGCTTGCAGCACTGGCGGTGTCCTTCCTGTTTACCCTCGGGTACGCCACACTGGCCGCGCGCTCGGCCCGCGCCGGCAAGCTGATGATTCCTGCGCTGGACATCCTGCAATCCATCCCGGTGCTGGGCTACCTGTCGTTCACCGTGACGTTTTTCCTGGCACTGTTTCCCGGCCGGATGATGGGCGCGGAATGCGCGGCCATTTTTGCCATTTTCACCAGCCAGGCCTGGAACATGGCCTTCAGCCTCTACCAGTCGCTGACCACGCTGCCGCGCGACCTTGTTGAAGTCGCTGCCAGCCTGCGCCTGACAGCCTGGCAGCGTTTCTGGAAGCTCGACCTGCCCTACGCCATGCCAGGCCTCGTGTGGAACATGATGATGAGCATGTCCGGCAGCTGGTTTTTCGTGGTGGCCTCCGAGGCGCTGGTGGTCGGCCAGCAGCAGGTCATGCTGCCGGGCATCGGCTCGTATCTGGCCGTGGCCATCGATGCGCGCGACCTGGGCGCGGTCGGCTGGGTAGTGCTGACCATGCTGGTGGTCATCATCCTTTACGACCAGGTCTTGTTCCGGCCTCTGGTGGCCTGGAGCGAAAAATTCAGCCTGCAGGTCACGGCCGGTGCGACCGAGTCGGTCTCATGGCTGCTGACGTTGAGCGAGCGGGCACGCCTGATCCAGACGCTGCTGGTCCGCCCGGCCGGCCGGCTGCTGTCCCATGTGGCGCAGCTGCCGCTCGGGCCCCGGCTGCGCTGGCAGGCAGAAGCCCCGGCCAGTGCTCCGGGCTGGCCGGACCGTCTGTGGCTGGCCGGACTGACCGCCCTGGCATTGTGGGCGTTGTGGTCGGTCTGGCACTACCTGGCGCAGGCGGTGGATTTTCATGATGTCCTGGCCGTGTTCGGCCTCGGAGCCCTGACCCTGCTGCGGGTGGCAGTGCTGATCGTGCTGGCGTCACTGCTCTGGGTACCGGTAGGGGTGTGGATCGGCCTGCGGCCGCAGCTGGCGGGCCGGGTGCAGGCCATGGCCCAGTTCCTGGCGGCGTTTCCGGCCAACCTGCTGTTTCCGGCCTGCGTGGTGCTGATCATCCATTTCCGGCTGGACCCGAATGTCTGGCTCAGTCCGCTGCTGATCTTCGGCACCCAGTGGTACATCCTTTTCAATGTCGTGGCCGGCGCACAGGCGTTTCCGGCCGAGTACCGCGAGGTGGCCAGCAACCTGCAGATCCGTGGCGGGCTGTGGTGGCGCAAGGTGATGCTGCCGGGCATTTTTCCCTATTTCCTGACCGGGGCACTGACGGCTTCGGGCGGCGCCTGGAACGCCAGCATCGTCGGCGAATACGTCAGCTGGGGCAATGACGTGCTGGTGGCCAGGGGGCTGGGGTCGTACATCGCCGAGCACACCGCCAGCGGCCAGCACCCGCAGGTGCTGCTGGGCATTCTGGTCATGGCGGTCTACGTGGTCCTGTTCAACCGCCTGCTGTGGCGACCGTTGCAGGAACTGGCCGAACGCCGCCTGAGTCTGGCCTGAAAGGATGATGATGGAAAAGCATGGTGAACACCCGCTGATCATGGAGCTGAAAGACGTCAGCCGCCGCTTTGCCCGCGCCGGCGAGGCCCGGGAAATCCTCGACGGCGTATCGCTGCGCCTGCACGAAGGCGAGATTGTCGGCCTGCTGGGGCGCTCCGGTTCGGGCAAATCGACACTGCTGCGCATGATTGCCGGGCTGATCCCGCCCAGCAGTGGCAGCGTGCTCTACCGCGGACAGCCGCTGGCCGGCCCGGCCGCCGGGGTGGCCATGGTGTTCCAGAGTTTTGCCCTGTTTCCGTGGCTGACCGTGCAGGAAAACGTCGAAGCCGGGCTGGAAGCCCAGGGCGTGCCAGCGGCCGAGCGGCGCGCGCGCGCGCGCGCGGCCATCGACCTGATCGGGCTGGACGGGTTTGAAAACGCCTATCCACGCGAAATGTCGGGCGGCATGCGTCAGCGGGTCGGCTTTGCCCGGGCACTGGTGGTGAACCCGGCCCTGTTGCTGATGGACGAACCGTTTTCGGCACTGGACGTGCTGACGGCGGAAACCCTGCGCACCGACCTGATCGAGCTGTGGAACTCGGGCCAGCTGCCCATCCGCTCGATGCTGATCGTGACCCACAACATCGAGGAGGCGGTGTTCCTGTGCGACCGCATCCTGGTGCTGTCGTCACATCCGGGCCGGATCGTGGCGGAAATCAGCGTACCGCTGCCACACCGGCGCGAGCGGCTTGATCCGGCATTCCGGCGAATGGTGGACGACATTTACGCACTGATGACGCACCCGCAGGCCTTGAGCGGCTCGCCACGGGCACCATGGCGGCTCGACAGCCATCTGCCGTCGGTACCGATCAGCCTGATGACCGGTCTGGTCGAGGCACTGGCCAATCCGCCGTATGCCGGCCGCGCCGACCTGCCAGATCTGGCCACCCAGTTGCTGATGCCGACCGACCAGCTGTTTCTGGTAGCCGACGTGCTGGAACAGCTGGGGCTGGCCCAGCTCAAGACTGGCGACATCATGCTGACGCCCCAGGGACAGCACTTTGCCGACGCCGATTCGCAGGCCCGCAAGGAGCTGTTTGCCGTCCAGCTGACCCAGCATGTCCCGCTGGCAGCCCGCATTTTGCAGGTGCTGCACGCCCGTCCCGGCCAGCGTGCCCCGCGCGAGCGCTTCGTGCAGGAGCTGGAAGACCAGCTGAGCCAGGACGAAGCCGACACCACGCTTGATACGGTGATCGACTGGGGCCGTTACGCCGAAATCTTCTCGTACAACGATGCGTCCGGGCTGCTGAGCCTCGCCGATGTCGAGGGCGAGCACTAACCGGGAACCGCTCCCGGCATGGCTGCCGTTCTGGCGGCAATTGTTGCCGGCAAAGGAAATGCCTCCGTAAATACGATAGGCATATTTTGTGCACGGGTTTAGAATTCCATGTGTTTTCCGGTATTTGCGGCGCTTTTCCTGATCAGGGGATGTTGGCATGGAACCTGCTAGAATGAGCCGCCACAGGTCATATCAAGCGGGGATGCGCATGCTCGACAAGATTGCTCGACACTTCAATTTTCAGGAAAAGGCACTGGGCTTGCACGCGCGCCGCAACGAGGTCATTGCCTCGAACATCGCCAACGCTGATACGCCCAACTACAAGGCCGTCGATTTCGACTTTGCCAAGGCCATGAAATCGGCCCTGGCCGGCGACAGCCGCTCCAGCCTCGCCCTGTCCCAGACTGACAACCGCCATCTGGCAGGCAAGCAGACGCAGCAAAGCACGGACGGGGTGGAAGTGGAGTATCGCCAGGCGGTCCAGCCCTCCATCGACGGCAATACCGTCGACATGGATGTGGAACGTTCGGCCTTCATGGACAATTCCTTGCGTTACCAGTCGACGCTGACCTTCCTCAACCGGCGTATCAGCGGCCTGTCTGACGCCATCAAGGGACAATAACCATGTCACTCAACCGTGTCCTCGACATTGCCGGCAGCGCCTTGACCGCGCAATCCAAGCGCCTGAACGTGGTCGCCAGCAACATTGCCAACGTCGACAGCGCTGTTGCCAGCAACGGCGAACCCTACAAGGCGCGCCGCATCGTCTTCACCCCGATTCCGGTCAGTCCGGCCGAACCCAAGGTCGCCAAAGTGGCCGTCACGGCCATCGTCGAAGACCAGTCGCCGCCGCGCATGAGCTACAACCCGGCTCACCCGCTGGCTGATGCCAACGGCTATGTCACCATGCCGAACATCAATCCGGTCGAAGAAATGACCGACATGATCTCTGCCTCGCGGGCCTACCAGACCAACGTCGAAATGATGAACACCACCAAGCAGCTCTTGCAAAAGACGCTGTCGATCGGCCAGAGCTAACCGCAGGACCTGAATCATGACCGCAGCCGTCAACCCGACCTCCGCCAACAATGATCCGTTTTCCGGCATCAACGGCACCAATACCAAGACCAAGTCCGAAGCCGATGAAATCCAGGACCGCTTCCTCAAGCTCCTGATCACCCAGCTGCAGACGCAGGATCCGCTCAACCCGCTCGACAACTACCAGATGACGAGCCAGATGGCACAGATTTCCAGTGTCCAGGGCATCGAAAAGCTCAATGCCAGCGTCAGCGCCCTGACCGATGCCTATGCGGCCAGCCAGGCATTTGCCGCAGCCGGCATGATCGGCCATGTATCGCTGATCGAAGGCAGCCACATGCTGCTGACCTATGCCGACGGCACTGAAGTCGACGCTGACGGCAACAAGATCAAGGTTCCGGTCGCCCAGGGCGGCATCAGCCTGCCCAACGGCGCCGACGAAGTCACGGTCAAGGTCTACAACAGCGACGGTGAGCTGGTGGACAGCGTCACCATGGGCGCCCAGCAGCCCGGCATCAGCCACTTCTCCTGGGACGGCAAGGGCAGTGATGGCGAGCCTTTGCCCGAAGGCATGTATTCGTTCAGCGTCGAAGCCAAGAAAGGCGGCAATACCGCCTCGGCAAAACCACTGGGTTTTGCCCGCATCGACGCACTGACCTGGGAAAACGGCAGCCCGAAGCTGATCCTCTCCACCGGCCAGAAGATTTCGCCGTCCGACATCCGCGAACTGCTGTAAGCGCACGACACCCGAACTCCAGACATACAGGCAACCAACATGGCATTCCAACACGGTCTTTCCGGCATCAACGCCGCCAGCAAGCAGCTTGACGCCATCGGCAACAACGTCGCCAACTCGTCCACGGTCGGTTTCAAGGGGTCGCGCGCCGAGTTTGCCGACATGTTCGCTGCCAACTTCTACGGCGTGGCCGCCACCCAGAACGGCATCGGCGTCAACACCACGCTGATTGCCCAGCAGTTCGGCCAGGGCAACATCACCACCACGGGCAACCAGCTGGACATGGCGATTTCCGGCAACGGCTTCTTCGTCATGCAGAACGCCAACGGTATCTCCTACACCCGCAACGGCCAGTTCCAGATTGATCGCGAAGGCTATATCAACAATGGCGGTGATTACTTGATGGGTTGGGCAGTGGATGACTCCACCAACCCGCCGACGATCCAGAACGGCAACCTGCAACCGCTACGGGTGGATAATAGCCTGCTGGTACCGCGTCCGTCGGATTTCGGAAGACTGCCAATCAATGTACAACTGAATCTGGACTCACGAAAAAATCCGATTGGCACCGTGCCCCCAACTGGGCCAACTGTGGGATCGCCAAAAACATTACTGCCCGCTAGAGACAATCAAGGATTAATCACTGCTGACCCTGAGTTTGTAAATTCAGAAAAAATACAAATCGGGACTACTCCAAATCGATACTTGGTATTCACCAACGATGGATCGGCAAGCACTTATGACGCCA
>JAGPIM010000143.1 GCA_018055005.1 Laribacter sp. | reverse complement strand
CAAAGTCGCGCTCCGCCTGGGGAATGCGGTCCAGTTCCAGCGCCGCCAGCTTGATCTGCTCGTATTCCAGCAGGCGCCGCACCAGCTCGGCGCGCGGATCTTCCAGCTCATCGGCCAGCTCGGCCGGCGGCCGCGGCAGCAGCATGCGTGACTTGATCTCGATCAGCAGCGCTGCCATCAGCAGGTATTCGGCCGCCAGTTCCAGTCTGGAATCGCGCATGCCGTCGATGTATTCCATGTACTGGGCCGTAATGCGCGCCATCGGAATGTCGAGCACGTCCAGGTTCTGCTTGCGGATCAGGTAGAGCAGCAGGTCCAGCGGACCTTCAAAGCTCTCCAGGATCACCCGCAGTGCATCGGGCGGAATGAACAGGTCATGCGGTGTTTCCAGCACGGCCTCGCCGAACACCACGGCAATCGGCGGCACAGCAACCGGCATGCCTTCCGGCAGGACGGCATGTTCGGCAGAAGTGTCACTGACAGCGGTACCGGTCACAGATACCCCAGGCCCATGGACTCGCGCACGTCGCGCATGGTGTCTTCGGCCAGCTTGCGGGCCTTTTCGCAGCCGTCGGCCACGATGTTTTTCACCAGCGTCGGATCGTCAAGATACTGCTGCGCCCGCTCGAACATCGGCTTCTGCTCGGCCAGCACTCCGTCGATGACCGGCTGCTTGCACTCCAGACAGCCGATGCCGGCTGACGTACAGCCCGCCCTGACCCACTTGTGGGTCTGCTCGTCGGTGTAGACCTGATGCAGCTGCCACACCGGGCATTTGTCCGGATTGCCCGGATCGGTACGGCGCACCCGGGCCGGGTCCGTCGGCATGCTGCGGATCTTGCGGGTGACCGATTCGGGTGCCTCGCGCAGGAAAATGCCGTTACCGTAGCTCTTGGACATCTTCTGCCCGTCCAGCCCCGGCATGCGGCTGGCCTCGGTCAGCAAGGCTTCGGGCTCGACCAGAATGGTCTTGCCCTTGTTTTCAAGGTAGCCAAACAGCCGCTCGCGGTCACCGTGGCTCAGGTTCTGCGTATCGGCCAGCAAGGCCTGCGCCGCTTCCAGCGCCTCGTCATCGCCTTCTTGCAGATAGCGGGTACGCAGGTCGTGGTAGAGGCGGGCTTTCTTGCTGCCCATTTTCTTGACGGCGGCTTCGGCCTTGTCCTCGAACCCGGTTTCGCGCCCGTACAGGTGGTTGAAGCGGCGGGCCACTTCGCGGGTGATTTCAATGTGCGGAATCTGGTCCTCGCCTACCGGCACGTACTGCGCACGGTAGATGAGGATGTCGGCTGACTGCATCAGCGGATAGCCCAGAAAACCGTAGGTGCCCAGATCCTTGTGCGACAGCTTCTCGATCTGGTCCTTGTAGGTCGGTACCCGTTCCAGCCAGGAAAGCGGCGTGATCATCGACAACAGCAGATGCAGCTCGGCATGCTCCGGCACCTGGCTTTGCACGAAGATGGTGGCCTGCGCCGGGTCCACCCCGGCGGCCAGCCAGTCGATCACCATGTCCCATGTGCTTCTGGCGATGATGCCCGGATCGTCATAGCTGGTGGTCAGGGCATGCCAGTCGGCGACAAAAAACAGGCATTCGTGCTCGGACTGCAGGCGCACCCAGTTTTTGAGTGCACCGTGGTAGTGGCCCAGGTGCAGGCTGCCGGTCGGGCGCATGCCCGAAAGAACGCGGTCGGGGAACATGGACATCTTCGTGGAAGGGCTCGGTAGCAGTTACAGGAAAAGATTGAGGAAACCATACACCAGCCCCATGAAGGGCCGCATGATGGTGGTCAGCAGACCGGTAAAGATCAGCGCAATCAGGATCCACATGCCGTAAGGTTCGATGCGCGACACGCTGTACGCCTGACGCTGCGGCAACAGGCTGACCAGGATGCGCCCGCCGTCCAGGGGCGGAATCGGCAGCAGGTTGAGCACCATCAGGCTGACGTTGATCATGACCCCGGCCTGACACATCAGCGCCAGCGGCGTACCGAAATATCCGCCCAGCGTACTGGACAGTTTGAACAGCAGCACCCAGCCGATTGCCATGGCCAGATTGGCCAGTGGCCCGGCCACGGCCACATAGCGCATGTCGCGCTTGGGGTGGCGCAGGTTGGAAAAGTTGACCGGCACCGGTTTGGCCCAGCCGAAGATGAAACCACCCAGGAACAGCGCCAGCAGCGGGATCAGGATAGTGCCGACCGGATCGATGTGCCGGAGGGGGTTGAGCGTCATGCGTCCCATCATGAAGGCCGTTGCGTCGCCGTAACGCTTGGCGACGTAGGCGTGTGCAGCTTCGTGCAGGGTGATGGCCAGCAGGACCGGCAGCGCGTAGATGGCGATTTTCTGGATCAGGGAATATTCGAACATGGATGTTCCGTGCGGATCAGTCGTCAGACCAACCAAAGGGTTTGAGGGCGCCGGAGCCTTTGCGGACCAGTTCGGGAGCACCGGAGGTCAGGTCCACTACCGTCGTCGGGTCCACACCGCAATAGCCACCGTCGATGACCAGATCGACCTGCGGTCCGATGGTGTCACGGATGTCATACGGATCGGACGGCGGCTCGTTCTCGCCCGGCAGCATCAGCGTGCACGACAGCATCGGCTCACCCAGCTCTTCCAGCAGTGCCAGCGCAATGGCGTTGTCCGGCACGCGCAGGCCGATGGTCTGGCGTTTGGGGTGCAGGGTACGGCGCGGTACTTCCTTGGTGGCTTGCAGGATGAAGGTGTAAGCCCCCGGCGTCACCGACTTCAGCAGGCGGTACACCGTGTTGTCGACGCGGGCGTAAGTACCCAGTTCGCTCAGGTTGTGGCACACCAGCGTGAAGTGGTGGCGCAGGTCCAGCTGCCGGATGGTGATGATGCGGTCCATCGCTTTTTTGTCAGACAAACGGCAGCCCAGGGCATAACAGGAATCCGTGGGATAGACGATCACCCCGCCCTCACGCACGATCTTTACCGCTTCGCGGATCAGACGGGCCTGGGGTGTTTCGGGGTGAATGGAAAAGAACTGTGACATGGTTGGCAATCGGTTGGAAAAAATGCGCCCTACAGGGTTTCAGCATAGTCGGCCGGTGACAGGCCAAGGCGCTCCCATACCGGCAGACAGCCTTCGGGCAAAGGCTGGGTCAGGCCGACATCACGCCCGCCCTCTCCCGGTGCATGAAAATCACTGCCACTGGATGCCAGCAGCCCTTCGGCCCGGGCCAGTTTGCCAAACTGGCTGATTTCGCTGGCAGCGTGGCTGGCACTGACGACCTCGATCGCCTCGCCGCCTGCGGCCTTGAAATCTGCTATCAGCTCACCCATCAGCCTGCGGCCGATCTTGTAGCGCCCCGGATGGGCAATCACGGCAATGCCGCCGGCTGCGCGGATCCAGCGCACGGCGTCGGCCAGTTCGGCCCACTGGTGCCGGACATAGCCCGGTTTGCCATCGACCAGAAAACGCTTGAACGCCTGGTCCTTGTCCTTGGCCCGACCAGTCTCGATCAAATAGCGGGCAAAGTGGGTACGGCTGATCATTTCCGGATTGCTGCAATAGCGCATGGCACCGGCAAAGGCATCCTCGACCCCCACCCGCAGCAAATCCGCCGCCATGGCCTCGGCACGGCCAATGCGGCCTTCGCGGATCGATTTCAGCCCGAGGGCCAGGTCCGGCTGCTGTGGATCAATCCCGAGACCGACGACATGGATCGTCCGGTTGCGCCAGGTTACGGAAACTTCCACGCCCGCCACCAGCTGCACGCCGCAGGTTTCAGCAGCCTGCCGGGCCTCGGCCAGACCAGCCGTGCAGTCGTGGTCGGTCAGCGCCAGTATGCGGCAGCCGCGGGCAGCCGCCCGGGCCACCAGTTCCGCAGGCGGCAGGTCTCCGTCCGATGCGGTGGAGTGACAGTGCAGGTCAAGAAGGTTCATGCCCAAAACGCAAGATAAAGAGCGCTATGGTAACGCCAGCAGCCCCTGCTCCGATAGCCGTGCCCGCTGCTAGCCGGCCACCGGCGGCGGCTGCCGGGCCAGCCAGTCCGCGTGTGCCTGCCGCCAGTGCGCCGTTTCTTCGGCATGAACCACCCACACGCAGCGCTCGCAACCGGAGCCGCAGCACTCGTTCTCCCCCGGTGCCTGTGGCGGCAACGGTTCCGGATCAAACACGTCCGCCATGTCGGTCATGCCGCTCATTCACCGCCCTCGACCCGGATCGTGAAGCCCGGACCGCTGACAGTCTGGCCGGCGCGGATCTTGCAGGTCTTGCGCAATTCGGTCTGGCCGTCGACTTCGATCACGCCAGTCGCAACCAGTTGCTTGCCGGCACCGCCGGAATCGACCACGCCGCACATCTTGAGCAGATTGCACAACGGTACGAATTCACGGTCCAGCTGGTAAACCTCGTTCATTTTCTTCACACCCATACAGGGACAGCCCTGTGCATGCCCTGTGGAAAAGCAGGCCAAGTCATTGAACCTGACCGGAAAACAGCCACCCGCTTAAAAAACAGGCAGCCACACGTCAAAACAGGCGGGATTGTACGGCGCCGGCTCAGGCCGGCGCACTGCTCCATTCGCCCGGCCAGCCACCGGCCAGTTGCTGGCGGACACGCTGCGGATCGGTTTCGGTCGCCAGCAACACGGTCAACCGGGCCAGCGCCGCCTCCGGCGTCATGTCAGCCAAGGGCACCACGCCGGCAGCCACCAGCGCTTGCGAAGCGGCATATGCTCCCATCGCCACCGGGCCTTGCCAGGCCTGCGTCACTGTGGCCAGCACCACGCCACGCCCGGCTGCTGCCAGCAGATGCGGTGCCAGCGCGTCCGGTACATTGCCCGCACCATACCCGGCCAGTACGGCCCCGGACAGATGCGGCAGGGCCAGCGTGGCCACGGCGGCATCCAGCGTGGCACCGGGAGCCAGCCAGACCAGCGCCACGGCAGGCAGGCTTTCCGGCACGGAACGTCGCACGGTATCCGGTGCAGCAAACCGCTCCGGATGCCAGCCTCCGGCATCGAACAGCGGCAGGTCATTGGGCGCCACAAAGGCCGCATCGGCCAGGCTGTGGGCCTTGCGTACCCGGCAGCCGCGCCAGACCCGGTCGGCAAACGGCACCACCACCTCGCAGAGGCCCGTCTGCCGTGCGGCAGACACGGCCAGCCGGATATTGGCCGGTGCGTCCGACCCGGCCTCGAACAACGGCCGCATGGACCCGGTCACGGCCACCGGCTTGCCCAGTCCGGCCAGCAGGCAGGTCAGTGCCGCCGCCGTATGGGCCAGCGTGTCCGTTCCGTGCAAGACCACAAAACCGTCGGCCGCATCGCACCGGGCATCGATGTCCCGCGCCAGCCGCAGCCAGTCGGCCGGTGTCGCATTGGAAGAGTCGATCAGCGGATCGTATTCAGCCAGCGTCCAGTCGATGTCCGCCGACAGCAGCGGCGCCAGTGCCGCATGCATCACGCCGGGTACCGGAGCCAGGCCGTGGGCGGTCGGCTGCATGCCGATGGTGCCGCCCGCGTACAGAAAGCAGATTCGTTGTTTCATGGCGCGCATTGTGCGACAACGCCCGCCCGAAGCAAAAGGATTTGGCGATCAGATACAGCCCAGCAGCGCTGCCGCCCAAAGCCCGACCAGCCAGACCAGCGTGATCAGCTGCGCGGCACTGCCGCAGTCCTTGGCCTTTTTCGATTCGGGATGGATCTCGCCGCCAAAGCGGTCGATGGCCGCCTCGATGCCGGTATTGAGCAGCTCCACCACCAGCGTCAGCACATGCGAGAGCAGGATCAGCGCGGTCGCCAGGGGGCTGAGGTCCAGCCACAGCGCCAGCGGCATGCCGATCACCGCCATCAGCACAACCTCACGGAAGGCCGCCTCGTCGCGGAAGGCCGCCTTGAGACCATCGAGGGAATAAAAGAAAGCCTTGTATACGCGCATGTCCATCGTCCGCTGGAAATGCGCGCGATAGTAGCGCATCTTTCCAGCAGATTGACATGTTTTGCCGCTGGTCAGGCAAGCCCGCGCAGCAAATCGGCCTGGATGTCATCCGGATGCTCCAGTCCGACCGACAGTCGCAGCAAGCCCTCGGTAATACCTGCCGCCTCGCGCACTTCCGGTGCCAGCCGGCCGTGGGTGGTAGTGGCGGGATGGGTCAATGTGCTTTTGACATCGCCAAAGTTGCCGGTACGCGAAATCATGCTGATGGCGTCCACCACCTTCCAGGCTGCCTCGCGTCCGCCGTCCAGTTCGAATGCAATCACCGCCCCGCCCGCGCGCTGCTGGCGGCGGGCCAGCTCGAACTGCGGATGGCTGGGCAGCCCCGGATAACGCACCTGGCGCACCTGCGGCAGCTGCTCCAGCCAGGTGGCCAGCTTCAGCGCACTGGTGCAATGCCGCTCCATGCGCACAAACAGCGTTTCCAGCCCCGACAGCAAGACCCAGGCGTTGAAAGCCGACAGGGTCGGGCCGGTGGTGCGGACATACAGGTAAACCGGCTCAATGAGCTTGTCTGACCCAACCACGGCTCCACCCAGTACCCGGCCCTGCCCGTCGATGTATTTGGTACCGGAATGCACCACCAGGTCAGCGCCCAGCGCCAGCGGTGTCTGCAAGGCCGGTGAACAGAAGCAGTTGTCCACCACCAGAAGCGCCCCGGCTGCGTGGGCAATGCCGGCCACGGCTGCAATGTCGGTCAGTTCGGTTTGCGGATTGGACGGCGTTTCCAGAAAGAAAAGCCGGGTGTTGCTGCGTACAGCGGACTGCCAGGCCGACAGGTCGGCCGGCTCGACAAAGCTGACTTCGATGCCGAAGCGCGGCAGCAGGGTGGCCAGCATGGTGTAGGTGGCACCAAACAGGCTGCGCGAAGCGACCACATGGTCCCCGGCCGAAAGATGGGTAAACAGCACGGCGTGAATGGCCGCCATGCCGCTGGCCGTGGCCTGGCAACGTTCACCCCCTTCCAGGGCCGCCAGCCGTTCTTCAAACGCATTGACGGTCGGATTGGTGAAGCGCGAATAGGTATAGCCGTCCGCCTCGCCGGCAAACAGCTGGCGTGCGTCTTCGGCTGATTCGGTCAGGAAGCTCGACGTCAGGAACAGCGGCAGGCTGTGTTCGTTACAGTGGGTCAGGTGGCGGCCAGAGCGGATGGCCAGGGTTTCGGGGTGCGGAGTCGTGGTCATGATGCAATCGGGACAGGCAGGGTGATCGATTCATCATAAATAAAAACGCGCCCTCAGGCGCGTTCGTTTGGTCATACCCTTATGCCGCAGTGCATCAGATCAGGTTCTGCTCGGCCGCATTCAGGTTCAGGTCCAGCGGCTCGCTGTC
>JAGPIM010000022.1 GCA_018055005.1 Laribacter sp. | reverse complement strand
CCACCGGCTCCGGCGGCCACCAGCGGCACGCACGCTGCCAGCTGGCTGGCCAGGATGGTGGCGGCAACGGCCATTCCGAGTGATTTGGTCACCTGCATTCAGTCTCCTCCCAGCAGCATGTAGTCCACGGCATCGCACAGCGCGTGGATGATGGTGATATGGACTTCCTGGATCCGGGCTGTCCGTTCGACCGGCACGTTGATCAGGATGTCGTCGGCCGTCATCAGGTCGGCAATCTGGCCGCCGTCACGACCGGTCAGGGCGATGACACCCATCTGGCGTTCGTGGGCAGCGTGGATGGCTTCGATCACGTTGAGCGAATTGCCCGACGTGGACAGGGCCAGCAGCAGGTCGCCGTCCTGTCCGAGCGCGCGCACCTGCTTGGAAAACACCCGCTCGAAATCGTAGTCGTTGCCGATGGCGGTCAGCGCCGAGGTATCGGTTGCCAGCGACAGGGCGGCCAGACCCGGACGCTCCTTTTCAAAACGTCCGACCATTTCCGCGGCAAAGTGCTGGGCATCGGCGGCCGAGCCGCCATTGCCGCAGGCGAGGATCTTGCCCTCGTTCATCAGGCAGGCCACCATGCTTTCGGCTGCCTGGGCGATGGTACCGGGCAGTACCTCCATGGCGAGCTGCTTGGCCGCCATGCTTTCCAGAAAATGTCCGTTGACGCGCTCAATAAGCTCCATCACGCGTGAATCCTTTGCCCAAAGGGCCTGAGTCTATACATCAATCTGCCTGATCCAAACCGGCTCGTCCGAACCTTCAAAGCAGACTGCATCAAAACGGCAGGGTGGCAGCGGCCGGGAGCGGGTCAGCAGGAAAGCCTCGGCTGCCTGTCGCAAGCGCCGGCACTTGCCGGCACCGATGCTGGCCGCCGCACCGCCAAAACGGGCACTGCTGCGGGCGCGCACTTCGACAAACACCAGCACCGGACCTTCCTGCATCACGAGGTCCAGCTCACCGCCGCCTCCGCGCCAGTTTCGCACAAGGAGCTTAAGCCCGGCCGATTGCAGATGAGCCAGCGCCAGGTTTTCCGCCTGCTGGCCACGGGTCAGCGTCATGGCTCCAGCACGCTCACCGGCAGTTGCCGCCGGAACTGCCGGTCATGGGCAAGGACCAGCTCGCCGGTCACGCCGTCAAACATCCGGCCACTGGCCATGGGACCGTTCATGAGCTCGACCGCCAGCCGGTAGGCATCGATTCCGAGGGCATACAACCGCTCGGTTGCCGGTGTCAGCGGCTCGGTCGGGCGCGGATAACGCTGAACCACCGGCCGTTGCGGATCGATCAGCCACGGCATGTCCGGCACCCGGGTACCGGCCAGCACCGGTGGCAGGGGCATGACCCGCAACTGGGAAGTCGCATAACGCGGCAGCTGAGGCGGCAGGACCGGCGCCAGCAGGGGCTGCGACAGCGCCAGGAATGCACCGTCGGCCGCTGCGGCCAGTGCCGGCAAGGCTGGCGAATCGTACTGCACGCTGGCCGGCAGCTGATGGCTGCCGTCCACGGTCCACGCGTTGACGAATGCCCGCGCCAGCCGGGCATCCAGCCCGCCCGGCCCGGTCACGACCAGTGGCCGCTGGATGCCGGCGGCCCGCATGTCGGTCGCCGACTGCCGGGCTTCGTGGTCAGCCGCCAGCGACAGGCTGTAGAGCTGGGGCCGGGGCGGCAATCCGTCGAGCGCATTGAGCGCCAGCGTGGGAACGGCCTTGACCAAGGGTACGATGCCGGCAACGGCGGACCGGGTCAGCGGCCCGATCACCACGCGCGCGCCTTGCTTGAGTGCGGTCTGGTAGGCACTGGCAGCCTGCTGGCCGTCCGTGTCGTAGATGATCACCTCCGGACCGTGCTCCGCCTGCCGGGCAGCCATGATGCCAGCACGCACCACCTGGGCAGCCTCTTGCAAGCCGGCATGCTGGAGCGGCAACAGGACGGCAATCGGCGCAGCTCCGGGCGACGCCGTGCCGGTAGCCGGCTGGTTCGCCACTGGCGCAGCCGGCGGTACGGCCGGCACGGGTGCGGCAGCTCCCGGCAGCGGTCTTAAGGGCGCGGCATTGAGCCGGATGATATAGTCGGCCTCGGCAGGCGTTGCCGCATGCGCGCTTGCCAGCCAGAAGCCGGCCAACAGGGCCAGAAGTGGAGCCAGTCGTTGCATTCCCCGTACTTTCAGATACTTGAAGATGCCAGAGTCTCGTTTAAGCGAGGCACATTATATGTAGCAGCCACCCCGCTGGGAAACCTTGCCGATATCACCTTGCGGACATTGGCACTGTTTGATGCCGCAGACATCATTCTGGCAGAGGATACGCGCGTCACCGGACAATTGCTGGCACGCTACGGTTTGCGTCGCCATATCGTCAGCGTGCGCGAACACAATGAACGCAGCATGGCCGACAAGGTGATCGGCTGGCTGCAGGACGGCAAGCTGGTTGCACAGGTGTCCGACGCCGGTACCCCGGCGGTATCCGACCCCGGCGCCCGCCTGTGCCGGGCGGTCTGGGAGGCCGGTCTGCCAGTATCGCCGTTGCCTGGCGCCTCGGCCGTGACGGCAGCCCTGTCCGCATCGGGCGTAATGGCTGAAGGCTGGCGGTTTGCCGGTTTTCTGTCGCCCAAATCGAAGGCCCGACGGGAAGTATTGGCAGGCTGGCTGCACTGCCCCGATGCCGTGGTGATCTACGAGGCACCGCACCGCATTCAGGATACCGTCGCCGACATCGTGACCGAGCTGGGAGAAGACCGTCCGCTGGTACTGGCCCGCGAGCTGACCAAGACGTTTGAAACCATCCTGCGGCTGCCGGCGGCCGGTCTGCTCCAGCGTATCAACAGTGACCCAAACCAGTCCCGCGGCGAGATGGCCATCATCATCGAACCGGCACCCGTCACGGAGGCCCCGGCCGAAACGGCAATTGTCGAAGGCCAACACATCCTCAAGGTCTTGCTGGCCGAGGGGCTGCCGGTCAAGCAGGCCGCCAGCATTACCACCCGGCTGGCCGGCGGACATAAAAAGGCCTGGTATGAGCAGGCCTTGGCCCTGAGAAACAGCTGATTGCCATAACCAGGCCAGCCCCATATAATGCTTCGCCTACCGCACCTAAATGCAGAAGTTCAGTGCAAGCCCGGGTGGCGAAATCGGTAGACGCAGGGGACTCAAAATCCCCCGCCGCAAGGCGTGTCGGTTCGAGTCCGACCCCGGGCACCAACAGGTCAAATCAGGTAGTGTCACGAAGTGTCTGAAACCCGCATCCAGCAAGGATTTGCGGGTTTTTTGTTGTCTCACGGCATGTCACCAAATGCCGTGACAGCCCGCGATTTTAGGTATACGTTTAGGTATACGCCGATTCGATCAGGGTTCTGTATACCTGAAAATGGCCAGAACAACCGTCCCGCCTAACGACGCGGCCTGCCGTAACGCCAAAGGGATGACTCCCTGTTTGACGGTCAAGATTTGTACCTGCTGGTCAAAGCCAATGGGGTCAAGTCCTGGCGGATGAAGTACATCAAGCCGAATGGCAAACAAGGCCTGACCTCCTTCGGTAACTATCCCGCCATATCGCTTGCCATCGCCCGCGAGTTGCGCGCCAAAGCAATCGACCTACTGGCAACGGACACTGACCCGGTAGTGCACAAGCAGCAAGCCAAGGCAGCAAGCATCGCAGTTGCTTCCAACACCTTCGAAGCCGTCACGCGTGAATGGCACGACAAGATGCGCGGCAAGTGGAGCCATGACCATGCCGGGCGCATCCTCAAGCGACTGGAACAGAACCTGTTCCCTGCCATCGGCAAGCAGCCCATAGCCCACCTGACAACGCTGGATTACCTTGATGCTCTGCGCCAAATCGAACAGCGAGGTGCAATTGATGTAGCTGCCCGTCTGCGCCAGCAGGCCAAACAGATATGCTGCGCAAGAGTCAATGCAGACAGATTCAAGAGCTGAGGGAGAGCAGGGTCCACATCCGGATGGACCGCTTTCCCATACATGACAATCCCGTCACGCCCAAAGCGGCAACATGCCCTGACAGGATATTCATCCTTGTCTGAAACAGGTTTCCGCCGGCCTTGAACCTTGTCTGCAAGTCAGCACAAGCCTGGCAGTTCAAGATATCGGCATCAACTCTCACAGCCGTCCAGCCATAAAGGAGTCGTGCACCAGCCGTCACCGGCCAGTCTTGACCAAATCTTGCCCAGCCGGTCCAAGCGTACCCTCAACCCGTCTTTCTGGTCAGCCGGGCCGCCGCCAACCCGTTCCACAGGTCTACGGACATACGCGCAGCAAAGTACGAAACCAGCGCGACCACCACAGACCCCAACATATCGAACGGGTAGTGGACTCCGACATATACCCGGGCCCAGCCGACGGCTCCTGCCAGCACCAGAGCCGGCCAGGTTTTCCGCAAGCCATATTGAAACAGCAGCCCCAAGGCAAATGCACACGCCACGGCCATATGCCGGCTCGGAAATGAAGGTGACGGACCATGCTCGATCAACAGCATGCCAAGACCGTCAACAAAAGGGCGAGGATGCTGCACCAGAGAAGCAACCAGATTGGCCAGCACAGAGCTGTAGAGGATGGCCAGCACAATGACCGATACCGGCCGGACGGCTGATTTGCCTCGAGCGGCAAGAAGCAACAGTACAGGCACAATCAGGAAAATCAGGTAAACGGCTGCAAACCTGGCTACCCCACCCATCAAATAACCTGGCTGCACAGAGGGATTGACTGACAAAAACAGCGACCGGTTGACCTGTTCAACCCATAGAGGAAACACGACAGCCCCTTTAAATAGCAAAAACCGCCTTGAACATTAAACCAAGGCGGTTTCAAACAATCTGGCCAATATATTGGCAATGTTATTTTGCCACTGCTGCGCTCGGAGCATGAGCCATTTTCTTGGCGTGCTTTTTATGCGCTGCTGGCTTTTTGGCTGCTACCTTCTTGTGATGCTGCTGTTTCATGGCCGAATGGGCCGGCTTTGCTGCGGGAGTCATTTCTGCTGCCGAAGCCATGCCGGCAGAAAGGGCCACAGCCGAAGCAAGCAGAATAGCCGTCAATTTTTTCATCGCACAAACCTTTCTCAACTTTGCAAATCAAGACAAGCCATATGGCTCAGCTGCAATCTAGAGCAACCCGTCACGATTGGACAGCCTGAAATCGGTTACTTATTGTAATGCACAGATGAATTAATTAATCATTTGATGATTGACACGCAAAACAATGGCAATTTCACTGCCATTAAAATCAAATCCGCCTAATATTCACAATGACTTGCAAAAACAACCAAGCAAATAATTTACCCAAAAGGCCGGCTTGTTTTTTTGAATGTCAGTTCCATGCATTGGCGAACTGCCTCCCGGCCACACACGTCCCGCAACACTCGGCCCCTACCTGCCTGCCCCGCTTCCTCCTGACGCCCGGACAAACGTTCGGAAACATCCTGTCCCGGTATTGACTGCAATGATTTCCGACCTGCGGGACACACATTAGCCAAACGTGATATATGATTTCCGACACACCTGACCGCAGCCCCCGTCACATTGCGGTTTTGATCCACCCGGGCCTGTGCCCGACGGACCGGTTTGCCGGCCTGTCGTTGCGCCGGCCTGCAACCGGCAACGAGTTTTTATGCAGTCACATCCATCCCTTCTCCATCGCATCCTGCACGGCAGCATCGTGCTGCAGATCATGTTCGGCCTGGTAGCCGGCATGGTACTGGCCCTGCTGTCCCCGGAAGCCGCCAAATCGGTGGCCTTTCTCGGCAACCTGTTTGTCAAGGCGCTCAAGGGCGTGGCTCCGGTCCTCGTCTTCGTGCTGGTCGCGGCCTCGATCGCCGGCAAGACCAAAGGCGTCGAAACCAACATGCGCCCGGTGCTGGTACTGTATCTGGCCGGCACCTTTCTCGCCGCACTGGTCGGTGTCGTGGCCAGTTTCCTGTTTCCGGTCCGGCTCGTGCTGGCCAGCGCCGCGACTGGCAGCACGCCTCCTGGCGGTATCGGCGAAGTGCTGCACACCCTGCTGTTCCAGGTCGTCGACAATCCGGTCAACGCTCTGGCCACCGGCAACTTCATCGGCATCCTTGCCTGGGCTGCCGCACTCGGCGTAGCCCTGCACCACTCCAGCGACACGACCAAGGCCATGCTGCACGACCTGTCGCAAAGCATCTCCAACGTGGTCAAGGTCATCATCCGCTTCGCCCCGGTCGGCGTGTTCGGTCTGGTAGCCGACGCCATCGCCACCACCGGCTTCTCGGCCCTGATGGGCTACAGCCACCTGCTGGCCGTGCTGGTGGGCTCGATGCTGTTCATTGCGCTGGTGGTCAATCCGCTGATCGTGTTCCTCGCCATCCGCCGCAATCCCTACCCGCTGGTCTGGACCTGCCTGCGCGAAAGCGGCGTCACGGCCTTCTTCACCCGCAGCTCGGCCGCCAACATTCCGGTCAACATGAACCTGTGCCGCAAGCTCGGCCTGCACGAGGACACCTATTCGGTCTCGATTCCGCTCGGTGCCACCATCAACATGGCCGGTGCTGCCATCACCATCTCGGTGCTGAGCCTGGCCGCCGTGCACACGCTGGGTGTGGAGGTCGACCTGCCCACCGCACTGCTGCTGTCGCTGGTCGCCTCGGTCGCCGCCTGCGGTGCCTCCGGCGTGGCCGGTGGCTCGCTGCTGCTGATCCCGCTGGCGTGCAGCCTGTTCGGCATCTCCAACGATGTCGCCATGCAGATGGTCGCCGTCGGCTTCATCATCGGCGTCATCCAGGACTCGGCAGAAACCGCACTCAACAGCTCGACCGACGTGCTGTTTACCGCTGCCGCCTGCATTGCCAACGGTGACGTCGACGCACCGGCCGGCAGGCTGGCCGAGGCCGACGCCTGACATACGGCCGGCTGACACGGCACCGGGCCCCGTTTCACGAACGAAACGGGGCCCGGTTGCTTTCAGTGCCGGCAAGACCGCAGCCGGTGCTCCCGCCGCCCCTCAAAAACCGGAGCGGCCAGGAGCCGTACGGGACAAGCCGGCCGGTACGGCGGCTCAGCGCGTCAGCTTGCGGAACACGGTCATCATTTCGCCGATGGCCGCCTCGCCCTCGCCACGCTGCACTGCCTGACTGACGCAGCCGCGCGCATGCTGCTCGAGCAGCTGCATGGCCAGCCCGTCCAGCGCCGACTTGACCGAGGCAATCTGCGTCAGTACGTCGACACAATAGCGGTCGTCCGCCACCATGCCGGCAATCCCGCGCACCTGGCCCTCGATCCGGTTCAGGCGGTGGATCAGCCGCTGCTTGTCCGGCCGGACCACGTCCGGCCCGGAAGCAGCCGGCGGCGTGCAGCAGTCAGATGACAGCATAACCGGCATCCTCGACCGCAGCGCGCAGCTTGCCCGCATCCGTCACGGCCGGATCAAACCGGATCACCGCGCGTCCCAGTTCCACCTGGGCGTCGTCCACCCCGGCCTGCGCCTTGAGTACCCGGCTGACGCTGTTGACGCAGCCACCGCAGGTCATTCCGTCGATTTTCAGTTCCAGAGTTTGCATGATGGTTCCTTTCCTGGTTGTGCAATGGAAGGCGAGCCCTCGCCTTCCGGTCAGAAGAAGCGGCCGGTCAGCGCTGTGCGCGCCAGCGGCGCAGCAGCAGCGAATTGCTGACCACCGATACCGAGCTGGCAGCCATGGCAGCCCCGGCAATCACCGGGTTCAGCAGGCCCACTGCGGCCAGCGGAATACCCAGTACGTTGTAGACAAAGGCAAAAAACAGGTTCTGGCGGATTTTCTTCATGGTGTGGCGCGACAGGTCGATGGCATCGGCCACCGCCATCAGGTCACTCTTCATCAGCGTGACCTCGGCGGTTTCAATCGCCACGTCACTGCCGGCTCCCATGGCAAAGCCGACATCGGCTGCTGCCAGCGCCGGGGCATCGTTGACACCGTCACCGGCCATCGCCACCTTGCGGCCGGCAGCCACCAGCTCCTGCACGATGCGCGCCTTGTCGCCCGGCTTCACCTCGGCGCGATAGTCAGTCAGCCCGACATGGCTGGCGACGCTGGCAGCGGTGGCCGGATTGTCGCCGGTCAGCATCATCACCTTTACGCCCATGTCCTGCAGGCGCCGGACGGCCGCCGGCGAGGTAGCCCGCAACTGGTCGGCAATCGCCAGCAGGCCGACCACGCCGCTTTCCTGTGCCAGCACCACCACGGTCTGCCCGCGACTGGCCAGTCGTGCCAGCTCGCCGCGCTGTTCGTCCGTCAGACCGCCCACCCATGCCGGCGTTCCGAGCTTGAGCAGGGTACCGTCGGCCAGACGGGCGCTGACGCCATGGCCAGGCTCTACGGCAAAATCGGTTACTGCTGCTGCCGTGACACCTTCCTTGTTCGCGCCTTCCAGCACGGCACGGGCCAGCGGGTGTTCCGACCCCTGTTCCAGCCCGGCCGCCCAGGCGAGCAGGGTCTCGCGCGGCACACCGGCCAGCGCCTGCACTTCGGTCAGGACCGGGCGGCCCTCGGTCAGCGTGCCGGTCTTGTCGACTACCAGCGTGTCGATTTTTTCGGCCCGTTCAAGTGCGGCAGCATTGCGGAACAGCAGGCCGGCCTGCGCCCCGCGGCCCACACCGACCATGATGGCGGTCGGCGTGGCCAGCCCCAGGGCACACGGGCAGGCAATCACCAGCACTGCCACCGCGTGGATCAGCCCGACGGTGGCACTGCCGGCCCACCACCAGCTGCCAAAGAAAGTCAGCACGGCCAGTGCCACCACCACCGGTACGAACACGCCGGAAATGCGGTCGGCCAGCCGCTGGATCGGTGCCTTGGAGCCTTGTGCCTCCG
Organism: Laribacter sp.; assembly: GCA_018055005.1. GTDB lineage: Bacteria > Pseudomonadota > Gammaproteobacteria > Burkholderiales > Aquaspirillaceae > Laribacter. Next base: position 15,990 of record JAGPIM010000022.1, on the reverse strand, counting down.
ACACCAGCCGCACGATTTCCGCCAGCTGGGTCTGGTTGCCCACGCCGGTCACGCGCACCTTGAGCGCGCCTTCGACATTGCGGGTGCCGGCGTACACACTGGCATCCACGGCCTTTTCCACCGGCAGGCTTTCGCCTGACAGCATGCTTTCGTCCACGGCTGCACGGCCTTCCAGCACGACGCCGTCCACCGGCACCGCTTCGCCATAGCGCACCACAACCACATCATCGGGTTGCAGGCTGGCAATCGGCACTTCGGCCAGTTCGCCGTTGCGTTCCACCCGGGCGGTCTTGGGCTGCATGGACAGCAGGGATTCGATCGCGGACGACGTGCGCCGCTTGGCCCGCGCCTCCAGGAGCTTGCCCAGCAGGATCAGGGTGATGACCGAGGCGCTGGCCTCGAAATACACGTGCATGTGGGTGGCGCCCAGCAGCGTTACCAGCGCGCTGAAGCCGTAGGCCATGCTGGTGCCCAGTGCCACCAGCACGTCCATGTTGGCACCGCCGCCGCGCAGGGCATGCCAGGCACCCTTGTAAAAACGCCAGCCGATCCAGAACTGCACCGGCGTCGCCAGCACGAGCTGCCAGCCGCGCGGCAGCAACTCGTGCGGCCCGCCGGTCAGCATGCCGAACATGCCGGCCAGGAGCGGCAGGGTCAGCACGACGGCAATCACGAAATGCCCGAGCTCATGCCGCCACGCGCGTTCCTGTTCGGCCTGGCGGGCAGCCCGGTTGTCGCCTTCCTGCACCTTGGCGCCATAGCCGGCGCGGGCCACGGCAGCGATCAGCTCGTCCGGAGTATGACTGCCTGGCAGATAGCTGACCTGGGCGGTTTCAGTGGCAAAATTGACCGTGGCACTGACGCCGGGCAGGCGGTTGAGCACGGTTTCGATACGGGTGGCACACGACGCGCAGGTCATGCCCTCCAGGTCCAGCGTCAGCCGCTCGGGGTCGACGTCATAGCCGGTCGCCCGCACGGTATCGATGACGGTTTGCGCCGGCATGCCTTCCGGCAGCGTGACGGTGGCGGTTTCGTTGGCAAAATTGACTACGGCCGTCACGCCTTCAAGCCGGTTGAGCCGGGTTTCAATACGGTTGGCGCACGACGCGCAGGTCATGCCGGTAATCGGCAAGGTCAGTTTCTGTTCCATGGCAAAGCCTCTCTCACCCCGGGCGGGTGAGTCTGATGGCTTCACTATATACCCCCATACCCTATTTACCAAGACGCTGGCCGGCAACCGCTCAGCGAGCAGACAAAAGGTCAGATTCCTGCCCCTGACCGGTCATCTCCAACCCGCTACCGGTCCGGCTGGCGACCGGATCAGAACCTGCCCGGACATCCGGCCCGCCCGGCCGGAACACCCCCGGCAGACTGCCGCTGCTCAGCCGGCAACCCGCCGGATGGCCAGGTTCTCTGCCAGCGCCAGTGCGGCATGCAGGCTGCCGCCATCGGCGCGACCGCTGCCGGCCAGGTCAAGCGCCGTGCCATGGTCAACCGAGGTACGGATCAGCGGCAGTCCCAGCGTCACGTTGATGCCGTGCCCGAAGCTGGCGTGCTTGAGCACCGGCAAGCCTTGATCGTGGTACATCGCCAGCACGGCGTCAGCCGTGGCCAGCTTGTCCGGATTGAACAGGGTGTCAGCCGGCAAGGGACCGGTCAGCAGCATGCCTTCGGTACGCAACCGCGCCAGCACCGGCTCGATGACGTCGATTTCCTCGCGGCCCATGTGGCCGCTCTCGCCGGCATGCGGATTGAGCCCGGCCACCAGGATGCGCGGTGCCGGCAGGCCGAACTTGTCCACAAGGTCGCGGTGCAGGATGCGCAGTATTGCCTCCAGCCGCGCCGGTGTCACCGCGTCGGCCACCGCCCGCAGCGGCAGGTGGGTGGTGACCAGCGCCACGCGCATGCCGCCCCCGGCCAGCATCATCACCACCAGCGGTGTACCGGTACGCTCGGCCAGGTATTCGGTGTGGCCGGTAAACGCCACGCCGGCCTCGTTGATCACGCCCTTGTGCAGGGGAGCCGTCACCATGGCGGCAAACTCGCCGGCCAGGCAGCCGTCAATGGCCCGGTCCAGCATCGCCAGCATGGCCGGCCCGTTGGCCGGGTCCAGCCGGCCGGCTACCGCCGGCACGGCCAGCGGCACATGGCAGACTTCCAGTACGCCCGCTGCCGGGGCCGGAGCGGCCGGATCGTAAGCCACAAAGCGCGCCGGCAGGCCGAGCATGGCGGCACGGTCGGCCAGCAGGCCGGCATCGCCGATGGCCACCACCCGCGTCTGCCGCGGCTGCATGGCCAGCTGGCACACCAGGTCCGGGCCGATGCCGGCCGGTTCGCCAATCGTCAGGGCCAGGGTCGGCATCATGGGCGGGACTCCTCTTTTTCTTCATCGTCGTGATCAAGCCGGTGGCCGGTACGGGCCTCGACTGCCCGCACGATCACGTAAGCGATCATGGTGCACAGGAAGAACAGCAGCAGCAGCCAGGCAATGGACTGCAATGTGTCGATCAGGGTGCGGTAGATTTCCAGCGTCCAGCGGGCACCGTCGAGTGCCGGCGTACCGGGCTTGTCCTCAAGGTATTTTTCCAGCGACCACAGGCGTACGCCGCCGGACACGCCGACTACCAGCATGGCAAAGCGCAGGTAGCGCTGCCACGGTTCGGCCAGCGCGTCACCGACGATGCGCCGCAGGATGCGGGCAATGGCAGCATCGAAAAAGCGGGCGGTCAGCCACGACACCAGCACGGCGACGGCCAGGGTGGCCAGCAGCAGCAGATAGAACATGATTCGGAGTCTCCGGTCAGGCCATGCGCGGTGCGGCCGCCACGCCGAGCGCCGGCAGCCGGTCGAGCCGCTCCAGCGTCACGAGCATGGCATCGGCCAGCTGGCGCATGTGCACGGGTTCAATGATATAGGGCGGCATGAAATACACGGTGTTGCCGATCGGCCGGACAAGGCAGCCCTGGCGCAACAGGTCGGCAAACACCACCTGGGCAAAGTCCGGCCGCGGCGCGCTGACTTCGAAGGCCCAGATCATGCCCAGATGGCGGAAGTTTTCCACCCGTGGATGCGCCGCCAGCGGAGCGAGATGGCGGCTGAATTCGGCGGCCCGCTCACGGTTGCAGCGCAGCACATCGTCCTGTTCAAAAATGTCCAGCACCGCCAGCGCGGCCGCGCACGCCAGGGCGTTGCCGGTATGGCTGTGTGAGTGCAGGAAGGCACGGCTGACGGAATCATCGTAGAACGCTGCGTACACCGTGTCGGTGGTCAGCACGCACGACAGCGGCAGGAAGCCGCCGGTAATGCCCTTGGACAGGCACAGGAAATCCGGCCGGACGGCCGCCTGCTCGCAGGCAAACAGCGTGCCGGTACGGCCAAAGCCGACGGCGATTTCGTCGGCGATCAGGTGGACGTGATAGAGGTTGCACAGGCGCCGGGCACCACTGAGGTAGTCAGCCGGATACATGCGCATGCCGGCAGCCCCCTGCACCAGCGGTTCGACGATCAGAGCCGCCAGTTCGTCGCCCTGCTTTTTCAGCACGTTTTCCAGCGCCGCCAGCGCGCGGGTGACGGCGGCCTCGGGTGTTTCCCGTTCGCGCGGCAACGGTGCCGGCAACTGGACGCCGGCCTTGATCAGCGGCGCATAGGTATCACGGAAAACCGCCACGTCGGTCACGGCCAGCGCACCGACGGTTTCACCGTGATAGCTGCCCTCCAGGTGCAGATAGCGGTTTTTCCACGGCAATCCGCGGTTTTTCCAGTAATGGAAGCTCATTTTCAGGGCGATTTCGGTGGCACTGGCACCGTCGGAACCATAAAACGCATGCCCCAGTCCCGACAGGGCAGCCAGCCGTTCCGACAGCTCCACCACCGGCCGGTGGGTGAAGCCGGCCAGCATGACATGCTCCAGACTGTCCATCTGGCGCTGGATGGCAGCCTTGATGCGCGGCTCGCCGTGGCCGAACAGGTTGACCCACCAGGAGCTGACTGCGTCGATGAAGCGGTGGCCGTCAAAATCTTCCAGCCAGATGCCGTCGCCCCGCGCCACCGGAGTGATCGGCAGGGTTTCGTGCCGTTTCATCTGCGTGCACGGATGCCAGACGGCGGCGCGGCTGCGCGCCAGCCAGTCGGAATTGGACATGTCTGCGACCCTTCTGTTTTTCCCAGCCGAGAGTCTAGAGGCTCGCTCCGGCCGGGTCACGCATTGTGCATGCTGCCTGCCCGCTGGACTTTTCCGCCGGTCCTGTGCCATATCCGAAGAACCGCTTTCCTGCCGGATCTGCCATGCCTGATGCCTTTGCCGACCTCGCGCCGCGGATGGACCTCCGCCTGCCGCTCTTCCTGGCCATGCTGTTGCTGGTGGCCTATCCGGCTTATACCGACTACCACGCCCGCGGCAAGACCAGCGAGGTGCTGGCCGCACTGATGCCGGCCCGTGCCGCACTGGCACGGCAGATCGGCGCCCTGCCCGCCGATGCCGACCTGCGCACACTGGCCCTGCCGGCACCCGACAGCCCGTGGCTGGTCACCGACCGGCCGCTCGTACTGACGCAACCGGCAGCCAGGCGGGTGCGCCTTGCCGCCCGCCTCAGCGGCATCCATCCGGCACTGGAGCAACGCTTTCTGGCCTGGGAAGGCGAGATGGACGCCGGACGGCACCACATCCGCTGGCAGTGCGTCACCGATGCCGACAGCACGGCATGGAGGCATCTTCCCGAGATCTGCCGCCATGCGGCGGGTACCTGAACGTCCCATGCCGGTGACACCGGCCGACACAGGCACCAGCCAATCCGGCATCACCGGCTATCAGGCCGGACGGCAAGGCACAAGCAGCATGGACACCTGAGCGTACGCGGCAAATGCCGGCAGACGGCAGGAATGCTGCACCGGGCCGGATGGCGGCCTCCATGCAAAACGCCCCGCAATGCGGGGCGTTTTCGTCAGGCAAGGCAATCAGGCCAGACGCCCGTGGCACTGCTTGTAGCGTTTGCCGGAACCGCACGGGCACGGGTCGTTGCGGCCCACGCGCACACCGGCTGCAGCCAGTTTTTCGGCAGTGAACGGATTGCCTTCGCCAGCTTCGTCGCCTTCGACGGTGAATTCGTCGTGGCGATAGGTCATCGGCCGTTCTTCGTGTTCGAACGCTTCGGCGGCTGCAGCTTCTTCCGGATTGCGGATCTGCACCGTAGCCACGATCTGCGTCACTTCGCGCTTGATGCGGTCGAGCATCAGGCTGAACAGTTCGAACGCTTCGCGCTTGTATTCCTGCTTCGGGTTCTTCTGCGCATAACCGCGCAGGTGGATGCCCTGACGCAGGTGGTCGAGCGCAGCGAGGTGTTCGCGCCAGGCACCGTCAAAGTGCTGCAACAGCACCGCCCGCTCGAACTGCTGCATGCTGGCGGCACCGACGGCAGCCACCTTTTCGTCGTACAGCGCCCGGGCCTGCTCGAGGATGCGGATCTTGAAGGTATCGAGCTCGGCATTCGGCTCGGCCTTGATCCAGTCGGCCAGCGGCACACTGATCTGGTAGTCGGCTTCCAGCACCCGCATCAGGCCAGCGGCATCCCACTGCTCCTCGATCGACTGCGGCGGCATCCAGGTGTCGAACAGCTGCGACAGCACGTCGTCGCGCATGGCAGCGATCATGTCGCTGACTTCTTCGGATTCGAGGATTTCGTTGCGCTGCTGGTAGATCACGCGACGCTGGTCGTTGGCAACGTCGTCGTATTCGAGCAGTTGCTTGCGGATGTCAAAGTTGCGGCCTTCGACCTTGCGCTGGGCGTTTTCGATCGCCCGGGTGACCCAGCTGTGCTCGATCGCCTCGCCCTCGGGCATGTTGAGGCGCTGCATGATGGCGCTGACGCGCTCGGAGGCGAAGATCCGCAGCAGCGGGTCTTCCAGAGACAGGTAGAAACGTGAACTGCCCGGGTCGCCCTGGCGGCCGGAACGGCCACGCAGCTGGTTGTCGATCCGGCGCGATTCGTGGCGCTCGGTGCCGATGATGTGCAGGCCGCCGGCGGCCAGCACGGCATCGTGGCGGGTCTGCCATTCGGCCTTGAGGGCGGCGATGCGCTGCGCCCTGTCGTCTGCCGTCAGCGACTCGTCGCTTTCGATGGCCTTGATCTCAGGGGCGATGTTGCCGCCCAGCACAATGTCGGTACCGCGACCGGCCATGTTGGTGGCCACGGTGACCACGCCGGGCCGGCCGGCCTGGACGATGATGTCGGCTTCGCGGGCGTGTTCCTTGGCGTTGAGCACGTTGTGCGGCAGTCCGGCCTGTTTCAGGAGTCCGGCCAGCAGTTCCGAGTTTTCGATGCTGGTGGTGCCGACCAGCACCGGCTGGCCGCGCTGGTGGCAGTCGGTGATGTCGGCAAGGATGGCGTTGTACTTTTCCTGCCCGGTGCGGTAGACGAGATCAAGGCTGTCCTTGCGCACCATCGGCCGGTTGGTCGGAATCACCACGGTTTCAAGGCCGTAGATCTGCTGGAATTCGTAGGCCTCGGTATCGGCCGTGCCGGTCATGCCGGCGAGCTTTTTGTAGAGGCGGAAGTAGTTCTGGAAGGTGATCGAGGCGAGCGTCTGGTTCTCGCGGTTGATGTTGACGCCTTCCTTGGCTTCCACGGCCTGGTGCAGGCCTTCGCTCCAGCGGCGCCCGGCCATCAGGCGGCCGGTGAATTCGTCGACGATGACGATTTCACCATCCTGCACCACGTAATGCTGGTCGCGGTGGAAGAGCGCGTGGGCGCGCAGGGCAGCCATCAGGTGGTGCATCAGGGTGATGTTGGCCGCGGAGTAGAGGCTCTCGCCTTCCTTGAGCAGGTCAGCGGCCACCAGGGCGGCTTCGGCATGTTCGAAACCGGCTTCGGACAGCATGACGGTGTGGGCTTTTTCGTCCACCCAGTAGTCACCTTCTCCGTCTTCGGCCTGCTGGCGCACCAAGAGGGCCGGGATGGCGTTCATGCGCCGGTACATGTCGACGTTGTCGTCGGCCGGGCCGGAGATGATCAGCGGCGTACGGGCCTCGTCGATCAGGATCGAGTCCACTTCGTCGACGATGGCAAACGACAACGGCTTCTGGACACGCTCGGCCGGGCTGTAGACCATGTTGTCGCGCAGGTAGTCGAAGCCGAATTCGTTGTTGGTGCCGTAGGTGATGTCGGCGGCGTAGGCGTCCTGCTTGGCGTCGTGCGGCATCTGCGACAGGTTGACGCCGACGCTCAGGCCCAGGAAGTTGTAGAGCGGCGCCATGATGCCGGCGTCGCGGCTGGCCAGGTAATCGTTGACCGTGACCACGTGCACGCCCTTGCCGGCCAAGGCATTGAGGTAGGCTGGCAGGGTGGCGACCAGGGTCTTGCCTTCGCCGGTGCGCATTTCGGCAATCTTGCCGTCGTGCAGGACCATGCCGCCGATCAGCTGGACGTCGAAGTGCCGCATGCCCATGACGCGGCGGCTGGCTTCGCGGCAGACCGCGAAGGCTTCGGGCAGCAGGCTGTCGAGCCGCTCGCCCTTCTCGACACGGGCGCGGAACTCGGCCGTCTTGCCGGCGAGTGCTGCGTCATCCAGCGTTTGCAGACCGGATTCGAGAGCGTTGATGCGGTTGACTACCGCACGGTATTGCTTGAGCAGCCGGTCATTGCGGCTGCCAAATACTTTCTTGAGGATATTGGCAATCATGTCTGTACGGCAGGCCGAAAAATGCCTCGGATACTAGCACGGGTACGGCAGGCCCGCCTTGTTCTCGATGATGCCGGCTCCCGGGCAGAGTCAATAGTTGTAGCCCAATTGCAAACCGTGCTGGTTCATTCCGGAGTTTTGGGAAGCAATGCCGCCATTGGAAACATGGCGGAAACGATAGCCGGCCTGCCAACGCTGCTCCCGGCCCCAGGCCAGGCCGAAGCCGAGACTGCTGCCGAACTGGAAGCTGCTGCCATAATGCTCGCTGTCGTTCAGCGCGGTATGACTCAACAGATAACCGCCGATGCCGGCTTCGGCATAAAAACGGCTGCTCTCGCCCAGCGGGCGCGAGATGCGCACCAGCGGCGTGACGCCGGCAATGCCCAGCGAACGGGCTCCCGGCTGGTCATGATCGGCTTTCCAGTAGCCGATGCTGGCCTCCCACGGTACCGACCAGTCCCAGTGGCCGGACAGTGGCCGGGACGCCATCAGGGTGTCGCGATAGCCCAGCTCGGCAAAGCGCGTACTGTCGTCACCGATGCCGCCAGTCAGCCTGATGCCTCCGGCCATGGCAATGCTGCCCAGACCGAATCCGCAGACAGCCAGCCCGATACCTGCCCATGAACGCATGATCCTGTTTCCTTTTTCTCTTCGCCTCTCACAACCGGGGGTGTCAGGCTACAATCATGCCCGACCCTAGACCAACCTGATTTTATCCAACGCCATGAGTGATTCGGCAACCCCGCTGGATGCCGCCGGTCATGCGCCCGGTCTGGCCGAACTGCTGGCCCGGCAGCAGCTGTACCGCCGGCTGGAGGCCGACCTGCGCCGCCAGTTGCCCGCCGCACTGGCAGGACGCATCGATGTGTCCTGCGTGCACGATGGCGGAGAACTGGTACTGTTTGCTCCGCATGGTGCGGCAGCGACCCGTCTGCGCGCCACCCAGCAGCGCTTGCTGACCTCCTTGCAGGCCCAGGGCTGGGCCGTCCGGCAACTGACGGTCAAGGTCCGGAGCTCACCGCTCCCGCCCCTGCGTGACAAGCAGCTGGCCATCGGACCCGCCGGGCAGGAAGCCCTGCAACAGGCAGCCGGCCAGGTGGCACACCATCCGGCACTGGCGCTGGCACTGGCCCGGCTCCTCGCCCGCCAAGGCGGAATCTGACCGGTATTTTTCTTGACCCTGCCGTCCGCTGATGATTCAATTTGCCCGGTTCATAAACGAGATTGATTCCCGCTATTGAATTACGGCACAGCGGCCGCAGCGGCAATCATGACCATATCGCACGAAGGACTTCAGGCATGGAGCTTGAGCATCTGGGGCAACTCAAACCGGGCGATCGCGCCATTGTCGCGGGCCTGGGAGAAGCGGCACGCCCTTTCCGCCGCAAACTGCTGGCCATGGGCATCACCCCGGGTTGCACGGTCGAAGTCGTACGCGTCGCCCCACTGGGCGACCCGATCGAAGTCTCGCTGCGCGGCTTCCGCCTGTGCCTGCGCCACAGCGAAGCCGCCGTCGTATCCGTCCAGCGGGAGGCCGCATGAAGGCACGCACACTCGCACTGGTCGGTAATCCCAACTGCGGCAAAACCACCCTTTTCAATGCACTGACCGGCGCCCACCAGCGCGTCGGCAACTGGCCCGGCATCACCGTCGAGCGCAAGCTCGGACACTTCAGCGTCGATGGTCAGCCTTACGACCTGGTCGACCTGCCCGGCACCTACGCCATCGACAGCCAGAGTGCCGGCGTTTCCGAAGACGAACGCATCGCCCGCGACTACGCCGTCAGCGGCGAAGCCGACCTGCTCATCAACGTCGTCGACGCCTCCAACCTGCAACGCAACCTGTACCTGACCCTGCAACTGCTGGAACTGGGCCGGCCGATGCTGGTCGTGCTCAACCTGATCGACGTCGTGCACGACCGGGGCGAGCAGCTCGACCTCGCCGCACTGGAGTCCATCCTCGACTGCCCGGTCGTCGCCGTCAGCGCCAGCAGCGGCACCGGCCTGTCGGCCCTGCGCCAGGCGATAGCCCGCGCCGCCGCCCGTGTTCCCCGACCTGCCGCCACCCTCGGCGCCGGACTGGAACAATGGCTGGAACAGCAACAGGCCCGGCAGCCGGGACGCACCCGCCAGCAATGGGTAGCCGACCTCGAATGCGGCCGCCTGCCCGCCGGCCAATGGCCGGAACTGCACGGCGAAGACGTCGACATCGTGGTGGCCAGTTCGCGCTACGAACAGATCGACAACCTGTGCCGCCAGGTCATCACCCGGCCCGGCAGCGCCAGCATCAGCACCACCGAGCGGCTTGACCGCATCGTGCTCTCGCGCGTGTTCGGCATCCCCATTTTCCTGCTGTCGATGTACCTGATGTTCCTGCTGGCCATCAACCTCGGCGCCGTGTTCATCGATTTCTTCGACGGTTTCACCGGCACCCTGCTGGTCGACGGCACGGCCCACCTGCTCGGGCTGGCCGGCGCACCGGAGTGGCTGACCGCCATCCTCGCCCACGGCGTCGGAGGCGGCATCCAGACCGTGTCCACCTTCATCCCGGTGGTCATGGCCATGTTCCTGTGCCTCGCCTTCCTTGAAGATTCCGGCTACCTCGCCCGCGCCGCCATGGTGATCGACCGGGCCATGCGCGCCATCGGCCTGCCGGGCAAGGCTTTCGTGCCGATGCTGGTCGGTTTCGGCTGCAACGTGCCGGCCATCATGGGCACCCGCACGCTCGACAGCACCCGCGACCGCCTGACCGCCATCATGATGGTGCCCTTCATGTCCTGCGGCGCCCGCCTGCCGGTCTACGCCCTGTTTGCCGCCGTGTTCTTCCCCAGCAACGGCCAGAACGTCGTGTTCGGCCTCTACCTGCTGGGCATCGCCATGGCGATCCTGACCGGGCTGGCCATGAAGCGCACCCTGCTGCCGGGCGAAGCCACGCCGTTCGTGATGGAACTGCCGCCCTACCGCCTGCCCAACCTGCGCGGCGTGCTCACCCACACCTGGATGCGCCTGCGCTCGTTCGTGGTCAACGCCGGTCGCGTCATCGTCTGCGTCGTGGTGGTGCTGAGCCTGTTCAACTCGCTGGGCACCGACGGCAGCTTCGGCAACGAAAACAGCGACAAGTCCGTACTGTCGGCCGTGGGCCGCACCATTACCCCGGTGTTTACCCCGATGGGCATCCAGCCGGACAACTGGCCGGCCACCGTGGGCCTGTTTACCGGCATCTTTGCCAAGGAAGCCGTGGTCGGTACGCTGGATGCCCTCTACAGCCAGCTGGCCCGCCATGCCGGCGGCGAGCACGCCGACGCCAAAGACGCCGGTTACGATCCGGTTGCCGGCATCGAAGCGGCATTCGCCACCATTCCGGCCAACCTGGCCGGCCTGTCGGATGCCGTGCTGGACCCGCTGGGCCTGAAAGTAGCCAGCGAAGACCAGGGCACGCTGGCCGAAGACAAGAACCTGCACGAAAGCACCTTTGGCCAGATGGCACAGCTGTTTGGCGGCGCCAGCGCCGGCCTTGCCTACCTCGTGTTCGTGCTGCTCTATACCCCGTGCGTAGCCGCCATGGGAGCGGTCTGGCGCGAAGCCGGACCACGCTGGGCTGTCATCGTTGCCGGCTGGACCTTCGCGCTGGCATGGGGCACGGCCACGCTGACCTACCAGACCAGCCGCCTCGCCACGCATCCGGGCGAAGCCGGAGGCTGGATGGCCGCCGTGTTGGTCTGCGCCGCACTGGCCTTGCTGGTATTGCGCCAGATCGGCCAGCGCGGCATGGCACCGGAACTGGCCACCGCCGAAGGCTGCGGTGGCAGCGGCTGCGGCAAGTGCTCATGCTGATTGCCCTGCGCGAAGCCCTGCAGGCCCGCAGGCTGGCTTCACTGGACGAGCTGGCCGGCACGCTGGGCGTGCCGGCCGCCACGGTCGAAGCCCTGCTGGCACACTGGCAGCGCAAGGGCCGCATCGCCGTCGAGCCGGCGCCCTGCCAGGGCGGCAGTTGCGGTGGTTGCAGCGCCCGCGCCTGTCATTACTACCGCTGGCTCGACACGCCTGCCGCGCCGTTCATTGCCATCCGTTCCGACAGTTCCTCTCCCCCGGCCTGAGGCAACGGCAGGCAATGTCTGCCGTAACGCTCCGGGCGCAACGCGCGGCACCGGCAGACGGTACGAACTACACCGGACGTGCAGATACCCAAAGGTCAGCACTGCCGAAGAAACCGGCATCACGGAAAACCACCTCCGGAAGCTGCCGTGACACACGACGAGACCTCCGGGACAACGCTGCCAAGAGGCTCTCCTCCGTTTTTCACTGCTCCCGGTCACAGCCGACACTACCGCATGCGGCCGACGCCGGATCAAACCGGCGGCACATCAGCAGCAGACACAACAAAGCCCGTCACTGACGGGCTTTTGCCTGTTGCGTACCTGCGCCGGTTACGCCTGAGCCGCAGTCCAGTGGCCGGACTTGCCACCGGCCTTTTCCAGCAGCCGCACGCCTTCCATGACCATGCCGCGATCGACGGCCTTGCACATGTCGTAAATGGTCAGGAGCGCCACGTTGACCGCCGTCAGCGCCTCCATTTCGACGCCGGTCTTGCCGACCGTTTCGGCCGTGACCTGGCAGCAGACACTGCTGGTCTGGCGATCAAGATCAAACGCTACGGCGACACGGGTCAGGGCAATCGGGTGGCACAGCGGAATCAGGGAAGGCGTCTGTTTGGCCCCCATGATGGCAGCAACGCGGGCGATGCCGAGCACGTCGCCTTTCTTGTGCCCGCCGGACTCGACCAGGGCAAAAGTGGCCGGCTGCATGCGGATGCGCCCTTCGGCCACGGCAACACGGGCGGATTCGGGCTTGCTGCCGACATCCACCATGTGGGCCTGTCCGGCCGGATCAAAATGCGTCAGGGGAGAACTCATGCGTTTACCACCAGTTGTAATGCTGTTGCAGCCAGACGAGGCCGGTCAGGCCACCGGCCAGCAAGGCCGAGAGCATGACGATGCGCCCCAGCAGGCCAAGGTAATGGCGGTTGCGCGTCAGCAGAAAGGTCACCAGCGCCCAGCCGGCACCGAGGATGGTACCCAGCAGCCACAGGCGGAAGAACATCATGGTGCGCGCTACGCCAGCCGGGGAATGCGGTGAAAGCTCGACGGCGCATCCTCGGGGTGGTTGAAGGTCACGTATTCCCATGCGGACGGCCGGGCCAGCAGCTGGCGCAACAGCTGGTTGTTCATGGCGTGGCCGGACTTGTAGCCGCTGAAGGCCGCAATCAGCGGATGCCCGATGATGTAGAGGTCACCGATGGCGTCGAGGATCTTGTGCCGGACAAATTCGTCCGGAAAGCGCAGCCCGTCCCGGTTGAGGACAAATTCGTCATCGATGACGATGGCATTGTCGAGACTGCCGCCAAGCCCAAGACCCATTCTGGCCATGGTTTCGACTTCATACATGAAACCGAAGGTGCGGGCACGGGCGATTTCATCGATGTAGCTGGTCTGGGCAAAGTCGATGTCGACTTTCTGCGGCGCCAGCCGGAAGGCCGGATGGTCAAACGAGATTTCCAGAGACACCTGGAAGCCGTCGTACGGCTCCAGTCTGACCCATTTGTCACCTTCGACCACGCCGACCGGCTCCAGCACCCGGATAAAGCGCTTTTTTGCCGGTTGTTCGACGATGCCGGCCGTTTGCAGCAGATAGATGAAAGGTGCGGCACTGCCGTCCATGATCGGCGTTTCCTGCGCCGTCATTTCCACGTACAGGTTGTCGATGCCCAGCCCGGCCAGCGCACTCATGAGGTGCTCGATGGTTCCGACACGCACGCCGTCGGGCGTGACCAGCGTTGAGGAGAGACGCGTGTCGTTGACCAGTTCGGGCGAGCACAGAATGTCCGCAGCGTCGGGCAGGTCGGTCCGCCGGAAGACGATTCCGGTATCAGGCGGTGCCGGCCGGAGCGTCAGCCGGATACGGTCGCCCGAGTGCAGCCCGACCCCGCTGGCAGTGACCGGAGCCTTGAGAGTGCGCTGATGGATCATGGAAAAGACAACCTGACTTCAGGCAGACAACAGGAGAGGCAAGGGTATCACGGACGCGGACGAGCGCCGATTGATTCCCCCGGCCTTCCTGATAGGCCGCACCAATCAGTCAGCCTGCTTGCGCAGGAATGCCGGAATATCGTAGTTCTCCATCACCGACGGATTGGCAAAATCGGCTGTCGACGTCACCCGGCGACCGGAGCGCAGGGCCTGCGGCGGCGCCTCGCCGTTGCCGATTTCCAGCGGTACGTCGTCCGTCCCGGTGCGCACCACTTCCAGACGGGTGTTGCGTTCTTCGCGGCCCTTCTTGTTCGGGGCCAGACCGGTAGCGATCAGCGTCACCCGGATTTCCTCTTCCGGCATGCCTTCGACTTCGGCCGTGCCGAATTTCATGTCGGCCTCGGCGTCGGCAAGCTGGGTGATGATCTCCATGATCTCGCTGTACTCCTTCATCTTCAGACAGCCCGGTGCGGTCGAAATGTTGACCAGCAGCCCACGGGCACCCACCAGCGTGATGTCGTCCAGCAGCGGACTGGCCACCGCCTGTTCGGCCGCGACACGGGCACGGTCGATGCCGGAGGCCGAAGCAGTGCCCATCATGGCCATGCCATTCAGGCTCATCACCGTACGCACGTCGGCAAAGTCGACGTTCACGAAACCCGGCGTGGTGATCACTTCGGCCACCCCGGCCACGGCGCCCTTGAGCACGTCGTCGGCGGCCCGGAAAGCGTCGCGCATGGTGACATCGTCACCCAGCACGTCCATCAGCTTCTGGTTCGGAATGACGATCAGCGAATCGACGTTCTTCTTCAGTTCATCGATGCCCTGGGTCGCCACGCCGACCCGCTTGGCACCTTCGAACACGAAGGGACGGGTCACCACGGCCACGGTCAGCACGCCGATTTCCTTGGCCACTTCAGCCACCACCGGGGCGGCACCGGTCCCGGTGCCGCCGCCCATGCCGGCGGCGATGAACACCATGTCGGTGCCGTGCAGGGCGTCTGCGATGCGCTCACGGTCTTCCAGGGCCGAATTGCGGCCGACTTCCGGCTTGGAGCCGGCACCCAGGCCCTTGGTCAGGGTCTGGCCCAGCTGGATGCGGGTTGGCGCCCGGTTCTGTGCCAGCGAATCAGCGTCGGTATTGGCGGCAATGAACTCCACGCCGCGCACGCCGGCAATGATCATGTTGTTGACGGCATTGCAGCCACCGCCTCCCACACCGATGACCTTGATGACTGCCTGCTGGGCCGGTGCATCGTCCTGCACCATCTCGTAAATCATCATGCTCATAACACTGCTCTCCTCAAATCTGCCAATCCTGCGATCTGTCATCACCCCACCGGCAACGCCCTGCCGGCCTCAGGGGGCGATATCCCCCACTGCTCAGAAATTGCTGCCAAACCACGATTTCATGCGTTCGAAAATCGAACCGATGCCGCCGGATTCCACCTTGACCGGAGCCTGCCGCACCATTTGTTCCTTGCCGAGCAGCAGCAGCCCGACTGCCGTCGAATACGAAGGCTTGCGCACGACCTCGGCCAGCCCGGCGTAATACTGCGGCACGCCGACCCGGACGGGCAGGTGAAAAACCTCTTCAGCCAGTTCGCACATGCCCGGCAGCTGGCTTGAACCACCGGTCAGCACGATGCCGGATGCCAGCATGCCGTCGAAACCGGCCCGCTTGAGCTCCTGCTGCACCAGCACAAACAGCTCCTCCACCCGAGGCTCGATCACTTCGGCCAGCGTGGCGCGCGACAGCTGGCGCGGTCCGCGCTCCCCCACCCCGGGCACGTCGATCATCTGCGCCGGATCGGTCAGCCGGCTCAGGGCCACGCCATGGGCGATCTTGATTTCCTCGGCTTCCTTGGTCGGTGTCCGCAGGGCCATGGCAATGTCGTTGGTGATCTGGTCGCCAGCAATCGGAATCACCGCGGTATGCCGGACCGCACCACCACGCAGTACGGCGATGTCAGTGGTACCGCCACCGATGTCGATCAGGCACACGCCCAGATCGCGCTCGTCTTCGGTCAGCACCGCTTCGGCACTGGCCAGCGGTTGCAGGATCAGGTCATTGGCCTCCAGCCCGCAGCGGCGCACGCACTTGGTAATGTTCTGTGCGGCACTGACTGCACCGGTCACGATGTGCACGCGCGCTTCCAGCCGTACGCCGGACATGCCCAGCGGCTCGCGCACGTCTTCCTGGCCGTCGATGCAGAATTCCTGCGGCAATACGTGCAGGGTCTGGTGATCTGACGGGATGCTCACCGCCCGGGCGGTGTCGATCACGCGGT
>JAGPIM010000142.1 GCA_018055005.1 Laribacter sp. | reverse complement strand
CCGGCCGAGCTGGCCGATGAGCTGGAAGATCCGCGCGCCGAGCTGGTGCGGCGCCTGCTGGAATACGAGCAGATCAAGCTGGCGGCGCTGGAACTGGACCGCATTCCCCAGGCGGAGCGCGACTTTGCCTGGCTGGCGGTGTTGGTCGAGCAAAGTGCGGAAAAACGCTTGCCGGAGCTGACCGTAGTGGATATCCGCCAGGCGTGGCTGGCAATCCTTGCCCGGGCCAAAAACAACCGCCGGCATGAAATCCAGCAGGATGAGCTGTCGGTGCGCGAGCAGATGAGTGCGATCCTGCGCGTACTGGCATTCAAGCCGTTTGTACCGTTTGACGAGCTCTTTGACCCGACACTGGGCGTGCGGCATGTGGTGGTCAATTTCATTGCCATGCTGGAGCTGGCCAAGGAAGGTTTGGTCCTGATCAGCCAGGACGAAGCGTATGCCCCGATTTATGTCCGGCAGGCGATGGTACCCCGGCGGGACTCCGCCGCCGGAGAGGCATAAGCGCCTGGTGTCTGCGGGATCTGCGGCTTATGTGGATGATGCAGCCGGTGCCAGCACGTCTCACCAGTAGCGGTGTCTTGACACGGATAGTCCGGGCACAGGGGCAGGAAGGCTGTCCGGCCGGCAGCTTGCCAGCCTTGGCGGGATGCTTGTGCCGGTGACGGAGCCTGCCGCGAAACCATTGCGGCGGCAGTATTCATGCGGGGTGAAGCTGGTGGCGTGTGGACCTCTGCATGTACGGGCGCCGGCATCAGGCAGGTTTTTCCGTTATCCGTGAATCAAAAAAACCTCCCCCGAAGGGGAGGCATCAGGCTCAGCCAGACCGGCCGCTTACTGCTTTTTTTCTTCAGCCGGTGCCGGAGCTGCTACCGGTGTATTGCCACCCACGGTTTCCAGGGCGACCCAACCACCGTCCTTTACCTGGTAGACCGTCACTGCGCCATCCTTGATGTCGCCCTTTTCGTCGAACTGGACATTGCCGGTGACACCGTTGTAGTTGGTCTTGGCAATTTCGCTTGCATACTTGGCCGGATCGGTCGAGTTGGCGCGCTTCATGGCTTCGACCACGATCATGGTGGCATCGTAGCTGTAGGGCGAGTAAATCTGCACTTCGCCGTACTTGGCCTTGTACTTGTCGTTGAACGACTTGAAGCCGGGCATCTTGTCCTTGGGCATGCCCACTGACGAAGCGTAGGTTCCGGCTGCGGCATCGCCGGCGAGCTTGATGTACTCCGGTGACTGCAGGCCGTCAGCCCCCAGAAGCTTGGCCTGCAGGCCGAGTGTCTGCATCTGCTTGGCCAGCGGACCACCCTGGGCATCCATGCCGCCATAGAAAATCACATCCGGCTTGGCCCCCTTGATGGAGGTCAGAATGGCCATGAAGTCAGTTGCGTTGTTGGTGGTGAATTCGCGCTTGACTACCTTGGCGCCCTTGGCTTCGGCTGCCTTGACGAATTCGTCGGCAATGCCCTGGCCGTAAGCGGTACGGTCGTCAATGACGGCGATGTTCCTGGCTTTGAGGCTGTCCACGGCGAAATTGCCGAGGGCAGTACCCTGCTGCACATCGTTGGCGATGTCGCGATAGGCGGTCTTGAAGCCCTGGGTGGTGTAGGCCGGATTGGTGGAGGAAGGCGAAATCTGCGGGATGCCGGCATCTGCATAGATCTTGGAGGCCGGGATGGTCGTGCCGGAGTTCAGATGGCCGATCACGGCGCTGACTTTCTGGTCGACCAGCCGCTGGGCAACCTGAGTGGCTACCTTCGGATCTGCCTGGTCGTCTTCCGAGACAACTTCGAACTTGATCTTCTTGCCGTCGATGACGATATTCTGGGCATTCAGGTCGTCGGCCGCGAGTTTGACACCGGACTCGTTGTCCTTGCCAAGGTGAGCGATGTTGCCGGTCAGCGGAGCGACGCTGGCGATCTTGACGACTTCTTCAGCCGGTGCGCCGGCCTCGGCAGCCGGCTTGGTTTCGGCTTTCTGGCCGCAGGCAGCAAGGGTGGCGACAGCGGCGGCGATGAGACTGAGGCGCGCGAATTGCATGGGTGTTTTCCTCTGTGTTCTCTGAAATTATGTGATGCGTCGAGGGTCTTGCATGAATCATGCCAATTGATTCAATTGACCGTATGACATGGCAATTATTGATGTGCCATTTTCCGCTTGTCAACGTCAGGGAGTGGCTGTCCGCAGACCTGTTGCCAGGGAGTGGCATGGTTCCGGCAACAGCCTGTCATGCAGGTAACCGGCCGGTCGGGCCGGCCATGCTGCCGGGCAGCCTTGCTGCCTTGTTGTGGGTGCAGACGGACGGGCAGAAGTCATGGCTTGATGTCCTCGCCAGGCTATCCCGTCCGGAGTGGCGGAATTTCAGTCTGGACAGGTGCGATCACACTTCATGAGCCGGTATCAAGCACTCGCCGAACAAACACCAGCAACTGATAGACGACGGTATCCTGCGGGCGTCCGACCGGCTTCCTTTGATCCGGTAGGCCTGCCGTACCCACGACATCAGCCCGTTGACGGTAATGCAGGCCTGTTACCTGCTGGAAAACCGGGGCCTGTTCGAGGCACGGCCCAGGTCCGGCTATTTCGTACGTGTCCGTCTGGGCCGCAAGCTGTCCGAACCCGGGATGACGCAGCCGGAATCCGGTTCGGTCCGGTTGCAGGTCAGTGGCTTCATTTTCCGGATTCTTGAAAGCGTCAGGGATCCGTCAATTGTGCCGCTGGGCTCCGGCTTTTCCTGTCCCCACCTGTATCCTCTCGACAAGCCTGGACGTTTTCTGGCGGGCTCAGCCCGGAATTTTCTCCCCAAGACACCCTGACCGGCTTGCCGCCCGGCAACAAATAACTGCGCCGATTGCGGCATCTGTGTCCAGGTGGATCTTGTCGGTTTCGACATTTGCGACGACCTGCAATAGACGTACCGCGACACTTCAGCCTTCAGGTCAGCAGCTTGCCGGACCTGGAAATCATCGGACCGGAGCAGGCCTGGCTGGCACCTGGAGGCGTCGTGCCTTTGCCGGTGACGGTTTTCGTCCCGGCTGACAGTGAGGCTTCGGGCGTCCGGCCGGTCGTGTTCCGGATCGTGGCCGGGCATGATCCGGCTGTATCGGCACAGGCGGTCAGCTGCTTTGTCCTGCCCTGAGGGGTACAGCCGGCCCGCTGTCAGCAAAAGACCGGATATCCGGAACTTTATTGCCGGCTGTCTGGTCCCAGACTGTAGCTGCATGGGCTGGCATGCTTTGTGTAACACATTGATGTGCCGTGTTCATACCAGCTTCACGTAAATGTGTTAACTAGAGGATTGCATTGGGATTGCGCGTCGTGTTATGACTTTCACCTGCGCTGCGATCCGTCAGTGACTTCATGTTCTACAGTCAGGAGATGTTTATGGTGCGCCATCATCCCTCACCCCAGAAGTCGTCTTCGCTCAAGGAAATCGAGCAGATGACCGGCTTCTCCCTTGGCCCGTGGCGCGAGCGCTTCCAGCACCGCCCCACGACCGGCGTAGAACGACGCGAGGCCGAGGCACGCCGGTTTCATGAAGACCTGGACGCACTGGTAGACGCTGTCTACGGTGCACGCAAAGAATAACGCCCCTTTCCGGGGCGTTATTCTTTTTGGCCGCCGAGGCCGCCACAGGCAGGGCCCGTCACCGGGGATGACGGGCTTCCTCTATCATGGACTCGATGAATTTCACCCGCAGCGGATCGGCCTTCTCCAGCTCCCGTGCGGCCTCCAGCTCGGCAATTGCCGCTCCGGTTTCGCCGTTGGCCAGCATGTCACGAGCCAGAAACACCCTTAATGCGCTGTTGTCCGGCAGCAGCCGGCTGGCATCCTCCAGCAACGGACGCGCTGCATGAGGCCTGGGCTCCACGTTGCTCAGCGACAGGGCGATCGCATATTCCGCCAGCAGGTCCGGATCATCCGACAAGGTACCGGCAATCCGGGCAAAGGCATCCACCGCACCGTCGTAGTTCTCCAGCACATAGTAGGAATGCCCCAGCATGGCCCAGCCGGCCCGGTCTCCCGGATTGGCCACCAGGCGTGCGGCCAGCTTCTGCACCATATCGTCGCCGATGGCGCTCCGGGCTGTCTGCGGCGGTGCCAGTGCCAGATCTGGCCGGCCGGTCCGCCAGTACAGGCTGCCGGTCAGCAGCAGTGTGGTCAGCCCGCCCAGCAGCAGCCAGCTCGTGCCCGAGGCGGCCGTGTCGGCCGGCGTGTCCGGTGCCGGAGAGACTGTTTCGTTCAGCAGCCGCTGGCCCAGCTCTGCCTGCAAGGACTGGTGCTGTTCCGCTGTCAGCTCGCCATCCGCCCGCCGGCGGTCCAGTACCTGCCATTCTTCGGCCAGCACGTCACGGGCTTCCAGCCGCTGTTGCCTGACCGCTCGCGGCCGCAATACCGGCCAGGCAAATCCCAGCCCCAGCATGCCGGCCAGCAGGGCGACACCGGCTATCCACATGGTCATGATTGCGAATCCTGTCTGGTTGTCGGCGAAGACTGGTGCAACAGGGCTGCCACCCGGTTGCGCTCGTCGTCACTCAGGGACGGCCCGGCGGTAGTGCCGGAATGGCGCGCAATGCGCCACCAGGCGCCGCCACCCAGCAGCAGCAGCAGGCCCGGCCCCAGCCACAGTAGCCAGGTATAGGGCTTGAACGGCGGGTCATAGAGGACAAAATCGCCGTAGCGTTCGGTCAGGAAATCAATGATTTCCGCATCGCTTTTGCCGTCGATGATCAGGGTACGCACCTCGCGGCGCAGGTTCTGCGCCAGCTTGGCCTGCGAATCGGCCAGCGTTTCGTTCTGGCAGACAAGGCAGCGCAGTTCTTTGGAGACCTCGCGCAGCCGGGTTTCCACCAGCGGGTCTTCCGCCAGGTCTCGGCCTTCCTGCGCCAGCGCCGCAGGACTGCACAAGGCACCGGCCAGCGCCAGTGCAGACAGGAAGGGTCGGATCATGATTGCAGTTTCCGGATGAGGGGCAACAGCACATCGCGGTTCACCTCGGGCGTAACCGGCCCGAGGTGGCGGTAACGGATGATGCCGTCACGGTCGATGACAAAGGTTTCGGGCACGCCGTACACGCCGTAATCGATGCTGACCCGGCCATCGGCATCCATCACCGACAGGCGGTACGGATTGCCCAACCGTGCCAGCCAGTCGCGGGCAGCATCAGGCTCATCCTGCTGGTTCAGGCCGACGACGGTGACACCATGCCGGCGTGCCAGTTCGGTGACGGCTGCATGTTCCTGGGCGCAGGCCGAGCACCACGACGCCCAGACATTCAGCAGCCACACCTGGCCCTTCAGGTCGGCCGGCGCAAAGCGCTGCGCCGGGTCGTCCAGCCTTGGCAGGCTGAAAACCGGAGCAGGCTGGCCCACACGCTGCGACGGCAGCACCCGCGGATCACGTTGCAGACCGGCGGCAAACAGGCCCACCAGCAGCACAAACACCAGGAACGGCAGCGCCCACAGCAAGCGGCGACGGGCAAGCGGCGTCATGGGCGATTCCCCCGGCGCAGGCGGTAACGGCGGTCAGCCATGGCGAGCAGGCCTCCCAGCCCCATCAGCAGCGCGCCGTACCAGATCCAGCCGACAAATGGCTTGTGATAAAGGCGCACACCCCAGCTGCCGTCTTCCAGCTGGTCCGCCAGCGCCACATAGACATGGTTGAAAAAACCGGCATGGATCGACGCTTCGGTCATCGGCATGCCCGGCATCGAGGCATAAATGCGTTTTTCCGGCGTCAGCACGGCCAGCGGCGCCCCATTGTCGGTTACGGTCAGACGGGCGGTTACGCCCAGATAGTTGGGGCCGTTGCTGTCACCGATGTCTTCCAGCGTAAAGCGGTAGGCGCCCAGTGTGGCCGAACCGCCGGCGGCCAGCCGCACGTCGCGCTCGCGCTCATAACCCGAAGTCAGGGCAATGCCGATGACGGTCACCGCCACACCAACGTGGGCCAGATGCATGCCCAGCGTGGCCAGACCCGGGCGCTGGCCGGCGTGCCAGCGGCGCAGCAGGTCCCACAGCGCACCCAGGATGATCCAGAGCGCGGCAAACAGGGCCAGGGCCACCAACGGCGAGAAGGGCGCCAGCGTACCGCTCCAGACAATCGCCAGCACCGCGCTCGCCAGCAGGACATGCCACAGCCCCTTCACCAGCTCCATGCCGGCCTGGCGTTTCCAGCGCACCACGCTGCCCGGCCCGATCAGCAGCAGGAGCGGCAGCGTCACCGGAATGAACACCGCATTGAAGTAGGGCGGGCCGACCGACAGCTTGCCAAGGTTCAGCGCATCCACCATCAGGGGATACAGGGTGCCCAGCAGTACCGAGGCCGTGGCCACGCACAGCAGCACGTTGTTGGCCAGCAGCAGCGATTCGCGCGACAGCGGGGCAAAGCCGGCCGTGCTGGTCAGGTCCGGTGCGCGGACGGCAAACAGCACCAGCGACACGCCGACCACCACTGCCAGCAGCGCGAGGATGAACACCCCACGGCCCGGATCGGAGGCGAAGGCATGCACCGACGACAACACGCCCGAGCGGACGAGGAAAGTGCCCAGCAGCGACAGCGAAAAGGTCAGGATGGCCAGCAGCACCGTCCAGCTTTTGAACACACCGCGCTTTTCGGTCGCCGCCAGTGAGTGCATCAGTGCCGTACCGGCCAGCCAGGGCATGAACGACGCGTTTTCAACCGGATCCCAGAACCACCAGCCGCCCCAGCCCAGCTCGTAATAGGCCCACAGGCTGCCCACGGCGATGCCGGCCGTCAGGTTGACCCATGCCAGCGTGGTCCACGGCCGGGCAAAGCGGGCCCAGGCCGCGTCGATCCGGCCGGCCATCATCCCGGCCAGCGCCATGGCAAACGCCACCGCAAAGCCGACGTAGCCCATGTAGAGCAGCGGCGGATGCACGATCAGGCCCGGGTCCTGCAACATCGGATTCAGCTCGCGCCCTTCAACGGCCGGAATGTCCAGCCGGGCAAACGGGTTGGAAGTCAGCAGCAGGAAAAAGCCGAACCCGGCCGCAATCAGGCCCATGATCGCCACCAGCCGGGCGCGCATGGCGTCGTCCAGCGAGCGCGAACACAGCGCCACCGCCAGCGTCCACACGCACAGCAGCACTAGCCACAGCAGCAGCGAGCCCTCGTGTCCGCCCCATACCGCTGCCAGCCGGTACACCAGCGGCAGCTGGCTGCTGGATTGCTGCACCACGTAGCGCACGGAAAAATCATTGTCGGCAAACAGCAGCATCAGGGCGGCAAAGGCCAGGCACGCCAGCAGGCTTTGCACCACGGCCAGCGGCCGGGCCGCCGTCACCAGCGCCCGCTCGCCCGTGGCTGC
>JAGPIM010000021.1 GCA_018055005.1 Laribacter sp. | reverse complement strand
ACCGCCGCCGCCAGCACCGGTGCCAGCACATCGCGCATCCAGGCCAGACGGGCCAGCACATCGTCGGAATACGCGCCAAAGCGCAGCACCTTGCCCAGCCCCTCGTTCAGGTTGGAGAAGGTGCGGCGGCCATGCTCGCGGTCTTCGACGATGAAAACCGGCATCGACGGGCTGATGATGCCGCCCATCGGACCCACGCTATGGTGATGCTGGCACGGGTCAAAGCGGACCGCCCCGCTGGCGGCCAGCGCACGCGCCGCTTCCGGGCTGTCGGCCCAGCCTTCGAACAGAATGGCGCCGACAATCGCGCCCTGCACCGGGCCGCACATGTCGGCCCAGGCAATCGGCGGGCCGGAGTGCAGGATCATCTGCCCGTCCATGCCGGGGATCACCTCGCCGGCCCGGCCGATGCCGATCCAGGCCGGCTGGCTGGCCAGATACCCGGCAAAAGCCTTGGCATTGGCGGCTTCCACCGCCGGATGGTTAAAGACGGTGGCCAGGGCCAGGCCGGTATCGCGGTCGCCACTGGCCGGCGGCTGCCACGCCGGATGAATGACCGCCGCACCCTGCTGGCGGGCCGCATCGGCAAATGAAGCGAGTCCCAGGTTGACGATGGCGAGTTGTTCGCCGAAAAGCTTGCTCATGATGGATTCCTTGGCGGTAACGGTCAGCTGACGATGGCGCGGGCCAGTGCCACGGCTTCGGCGTTGCTGGCTGCGAGGCAGACCCCGAGTGCGGCAAAGCCGGCACGCTGGCGCTCAAAGCCCTGCGGATCTCCCGCCGTGCCACACACGGTGGCCACCAGCGCCACCTCGCGGCCGGCGTCGGCGGTCAGGCGGCGTACTTCGGTCAGGGTGTCGTGCATGGCGGCCAGTGGATCGTCGTGGGCGCCGAAGCCCAGCACGATGTCGAAGAGGATCACCGCCACCGTTTCGTCGGCCGCTTCGGCGAGGAAACGTTCGTTGCGCAGGCGATGGTCGATCATCGGGTGCGGCCGCCCGCGGGTGAATTCGTCGTCGCCCAGATCGATCAGGCAATGCCCCGCGCTGTGCCAGACATCGTCCGGTGCCGGTGCCCTGGCGGTCGGCGTGTTGGAACGCAGGCCCGGCAGCGCATCGGCCAGCATCAGGGTGGCTTCGTAGCAGAAGGTGCCGCCGGAATAGAGGCCGCGCAGCCGGGTCTGCTGCGGTTGCAGGCGGGCCTTCAAGGCGGCAGCCGTTTCAGGATGCGGTTGCGGTGGCGTGTCTTGCAGCAGTTCACCGCGCACGCAGGCCACCGCCATGCGGGCGGCGCTTTCCAGCGTGGTGGCGTAGTGCAGGTTGGCATGCTGCGGCAGGCGGGCCGGATCGGCGCCGAGGAAATTCACCACCACCGGCTTGCCGGCGGCAATCGCCGCATCCAGCACCTTGCGCGCCACGGCTTCGGCCGGCGGCTTCGAGACCAGCACGATGACCCGGGTGGCGTCGTCTTCGGCCAGGGCGCGGATGCCCGCGAGCATCGACAGGCCGCCGATCGCCTCAGCCAGGTCGTGGCCGCCGGTACCGATGGCCTGGCTGATGCCTTCGCCCAGCGTGTCGATCAGGGTGGTGACCTGTTGCAGGCCGGTGCCCGAGGCACCGACACAGCCGATGGCGCCGGGGCGGCATACGTTGGCAAATGCCAGCGGTACGCCGTGGATGATGGCGGTGCCGCAGTCCGGCCCCATCACGATGCGGCCAAGGTCGGTCGCCAGCTGCTTGAGGCGGCGCTCGTCCTCGCCCGACACATTGTCGGAGAACAGCATCACGTTCAGGCCGGCGCGCAGGGCTTTTTCCGCTTCGGCGGTGGCATAGGCGCCCGGCACCGAAATCAGCGCCAGATTGCTGTCCGGCTGGCGCGACAGCGCCATGGTCAGCGAATTGGCCGGCAGTTCGGCCGGGCCGCCGGCAGACTGGCCGCCCTTGGCTTCCAGCGCCTGGCGCGCGTGGGTCAGGGCTGCGTCAAAGGCCGCTTCCTCGCCCTCAAGGGCGATCAGCAGGTCATTCGGTGCCGCTTCGGGCGGGGTATCAATCAGGCCGGCACGGCTCAGGAGGGCAAGGTTGGCCGGGGTGGCCATCACTGCCGAAGCCTGGGTAATACCGTCCAGACGGGCCAGCGCCGCCGACAGCTGCATGAGGGCAACCGAATCACGGTACTGGTTGCGCAGGATTGCGAGATGCAGGGACATGAGGGGTCTCCCGGGGTGGCCGGCAGGGCCACCCGGTAGGGTCATTCGGAATCAGGAAATAAAGCGGAAGCGCGGATCAGGGCGCGTCGTCAGACGGGCTGGGCTGGCTGCCACGGGTGACGTGGAACAGGAAGCAGCCGGCGGCGATGACGAGATAGCCAATGGCCGGGCCGGTGGCCATGCCGATGCCGAAGCCGGTGGCGTGGATCACGCCAAAGAACGACATCAGGGCCGCCAGCAGGGCAAACACTGCGGCGTGCAGGTAGTTGCGGTCGATCACGCGGGCGACGATCGCGGCCAGCATCATCGCGACGAGGATGGCGCTGGCACCCAGTACCGCCATGCCGTCGTAGAACACGCCGCTGGCGGCCAGCTTGTCGGCGCCGAGGGTGGCGACCGAGGTGCCGGCGGCATTCAGGGTGTTGTCGATGGTGACTTTCACCCAGTCAGCCAGCCACGGGATCAGCGCAATGGCCACCGCCGGGGCGTGCGCCTTCGGGGTTTCGCGGAAGGCCTGCGACAGGATCAGCATGGCGATGTACATCAGGATCGGCAGGATGGCGACGATCGGGATGATGTTGAGCAGGATGTTGATCATGCCGAAGGTGCACAGCAGCAGCATCGCCACGCCGGTCGCCCACGAGTAGCCGATGCGACCGCCAGCCTGCTTCCAGCCCGGATGGCCGATATACACCAGCGTCGGCACCACCGAGCCGAACAGCGCGCCCACCAGGGTGCCGCCTGCGGCGCCGAGGCAGATAGAGCGGGCGCTGTACTTGTCGCCGGCCACTTCGGCGCTTTCCACGTTCATCAGGGTTTCCATGAACAAGTACACCGCCAGCGGGATGGCCGACACCACATACGGGCCGACATTGGCAAAGCCCAGCATCAGCACGTCCAGATGGATCAGCGGCACGTTGAAGCCGACGGTCTGGGTGGCAGCGATGAGCGGATCGACCTTCATGTAGCCGGTCACCCAGCCCAGGATGGTGCCGATGATGATGGCCAGCAGACCGGCCGGCAGGCGCAGCGGCATCTTGATGTTGGCCAGCCAGCCAAAGAGCAGGATGCCAAAGCAGATCAGGCCGAGCCAGGCGGCGTCGTACACGCGGAACGATGGGGTCAGCGCGATGTACGACACGGCCATGCCGGCCAGCGTGCCCAGCATGGCAGCGCGCGGCGTCACCTTGCGCAGCCAGTCGCCGACAAAGGCCCCGATGGCGACCACGATGCCGTGGATGAAGGTCCACGCCATCGCCACGCCCCATGCCAGCCGGGCGTCGCCGGTCTTGGCGATCAGCGGCATCATGATGGCGAAGGTCACGATGAAATAGTGCGGCACCGACAGGCCGTAGGGCAGCGCGGTGACGCTGTCACGGCCTTCCTTCTTGCCGAGTTTCCACGCCTGCCAGGCGAGGAACAGGTTGCCGAAGGCCAGCGTGACGCCGAAGCCCGGCACAATGCCTTGCCAGACGATGTCGCCCGGCAGGGCAAGGACCACCGACAGCAGGAACACCGCAGTCAGCGTATTGGCCAGCGAGTTGCTGAACAGGCCGAAAAAGCCGTCCAGATCGCCACGGGTCCACAGGCGTGGCCCGGTGCCGGATTGTCCGGCGGTTGCTTGCAAGTCACTCATGTTGATTACCTGAAATGAACTGGGAAAAGGGGTTTGCCTGTCCTTCACCGGTTCACGCGGGCATCAGTCACACAACAGCAAGATCACAAAGAACATGGTTTACGGCCGGCTCAGTGGCTGGCGGCAGCCTCCCCGGCCGGCGGCTCGTGCGGGCAGTACTGGAAACCCCAGCACAGCAGGGCCGCCAGCAGGTAGGCGCCGGCAATGTCCGGGCTGACCGCCCAGCCGATGGCCGGGCCGTGGATGAAACCGAAGAACGCCAGCCCGGCACCGGCAGCCGCGTAGGCGGCAGCGGCGCGGAAACGCTGGTCGATCAGGAAAACGGTGATGGCACCGAATACCAGCCCGCTCAGGATGGCGCCCTGGCCCAGCCGGAACATGCCGTCGTAGAGGATGCCGCGCTCGGCCAGGGCCGGCAGGGTCTGGCTGGCCACCAGCCCGGCGATGTTGAGGGCGCCGTCCACCAGCGTCAGCCCCCAGGCGGCGAAGTGCGGCACCATGGCGAACACGATGGCCGGTGCATAGCGGCCCGGATGGGTCTGGAAGGCCTGCGCGGCCACCAGCAGGCTGATGTAGAGCAGGATCGGCAACACGGCGGGCAACGGAATCAGCGACAGCAGCACCGGCACGATGCCCAGCATGCACACCGCCAGCACCAGCACGCCGTTGGCGAGCGAGTAGCCGATGCGGCCGCCTGCCTGCTTCCAGCCCGGATGGCCGATATACACCGCGTTGGCGAACGGGCTGCCGAGCAGGGTGCCGGTCAGGCT
Source organism: Laribacter sp. (assembly GCA_018055005.1). Classification (GTDB taxonomy): domain Bacteria; phylum Pseudomonadota; class Gammaproteobacteria; order Burkholderiales; family Aquaspirillaceae; genus Laribacter. Next base: position 20,235 of record JAGPIM010000021.1, on the reverse strand, counting down.
GGCCAGCCCCAGTGCTACCAGCACCTTGCGCAGCGGGTAGCTGTCGCCGCCTTTTTCGGCGCTTTCGACGTTGTTCATTGCCTCGATGAAGTCATAGACACCAAACGGAATGGCAGTCACCAGCAGCGGCCAGACGCTTTCCAGCCCGGAGAAAATCGCGGCTACCTGTGGCAGCGGCACATGGAAACCCAGATGGTCGAAAGCACTGCCCAGCGCAGCAAACTCAAGCTGGCCGGTCAGCGCCGCAATGACGATGCCGACGATGACCGCCACCAGCGCGGCGGGCACCCCGAACGGAAAGCGCACCCCGGCAAACCAGCCGCCCAGGATTACCAGCAGGGCGGGCAGTCCGATCCACGGCTGCATGAAGATTTCCATCATCGGCTTGAGCGAGATGAAGGCGAGCGAGACCCCGGCCAGCGTGCCCAGCAGGGCCGCGCTCGGGGTCAGTTTGCGGATGGTGGGGGCGACAAAGGCGCCGGCGATGATGACCAGCCCTTCCAGAAACACCCAGGCCGCCCCGGCGTGCCAGGCCAGGATCGGGTCGCCGGTGGTGATCTTGACCGGCAGCATCACCACCATCACCACGATGAACATGTGCGGCACGCTGGCGCCGGAGGGCAGGGCGGTAACGTCGCTGCGGCCGGTACGGCGGGCCAGATCGTAAGCCAGCCAGGCGTAGTAGAGATTGGTCAGCAGCAGCATCACGCCGATGGCGGGCAGGATGCGCCCGAACACCAGCGGTGCGGGGATGCCGACTACGCCGAGCAACAGGCCGGTCAGCACCAGCAGGTTGAGCAGGTTGTTGGTGCCGAGGCCGAACAGGGCGTTCAGGTCGCCGGCGACCCAGCAACGCGGAACAAAGGCGGCAGGTACCGTGGCGGACACGCCCGGTCGGTGCTGCTGGTTCATGCTTCCCCTGCCTCGTTTGAGTCCAGAACGGCCGGGAGTCTAGGCGGCCGGGCAGGCCGTTTTGTTTGACCTGCATCAATTGCTTCCGGCCGCTGCAAATATTTGCGCCAGCTTAAATCGATCGTTCAAAAATTTTGAAGGATCGGGAGTCAGCCGGCGTCCTCCAGCCAGCGCTGGCAGAACGCCGGGTCCTCCAGCCGGCTGACCACATAGGCCAGCACCTTGCCCCGGTTGCGCGCCTGCCATGCCGCCATGATCGGGGTGGGCGGCTTGGAATCGGTCACCGCGCGGCGCACCAGCTGCCCCTTGCGGACGGCGGCGGCGCACAGATGACGCGGCATGAAGCTGAGTCCGGCTCCGGCGATCAGGCATTGCAGCTTGGTGGCCGTGTCCGGCACGTAAATCACCTTCTGTCCCTTGACCAGCCAGGCCTCTTTCTTGGACAGCCCCATGGCGGTATCCATGACCGAAATGGCCGGAAAGGCGGCCAGCTCGCGGTTGTCGAGCGGCTCGCTGCGGCGGGCCAGCGGATGCTGTGGGCTGATGACGAAATCCCACTGCACCTCGCCCATCGGCAGGTAGCTCAGGTCGGCGCCTTGCGGCAGGACATTGGGCGCGCCAATCGCCAGGTCGATGCGCCGGTCGAGCAGGGCATCCCAGACACCGTTGTATACCTCGGTCCGGTAAGACTGCCGGCAGGCGGCAAAACGCTGGTGCAGATCGCTGGCGAGCCCGGCCAGCGGTGCGGTATTGAGCAGGTTGTTCAGCCCGATGCGGAACTGCTGCTCGACGCCGCCGTGCAACTGGGTGATGTCAGCTTGCAGGGTTTCCAGATCGCGCAGGATGTCGCGGGCGTGCTCGAGGAAATAGCGTCCTTCGGCGGTGAGTTCCACCTGCTTGCCCTCGCGCAGGAACAACTGGGTGCCGATGGTTTCCTCCAGTTTGCGCACGGTATAGCTGATGGCCGACGGGACCTTGTGCAGGCGTTCGGCAGCCGCGCTGAAGCTGCGATAGCGTGCAACAGTTTCCACTACACGCAGGGCTTCGGTCTGGATGATCATCCGGCTGATCCTTGTCTTCCCGGTTGCGAAGGGCGCACATCTTACCCTTTCACCAGACTTTCAAAAATTTTGTTCAATCCGGCGCCACCGTGGCAATTTGATTCGGCCAGCGAGGCCGCCGCCCCCCTTACACTGCAGCCATTGCCTGTCCTGCACCGGATTTGCCGGCGTCAGCCCTCTTGTGTGCCCCGCCCTGTGCGGTGGCCGATTTCTGACTGGAGTATGTCCCGATGTCCCTGAAAACCCTCAAGGCTGAACCGTACGAACTCGAATTCGATCCCAGCACCACTGCGCTCATCATGATCGACATGCAGCGCGACTTCGTGGAGCCGGGCGGTTTTGGTGAAATGCTGGGCAACGATGTGTCGCTGCTGCGCTCGGCCATCGAACCGTGCCGCCGTCTGCTTGAAGCCGCCCGCGAAGCCGGCGTGTTTGTGGTGCATACCCGCGAAGGGCATCGCGCCGACCTGACCGACTGCCCGGTCGCCAAGCGCCTGCGTGGCGGGCTGGAGTGCGGGATTGGCGACAAGGGCCCGATGGGGCGGATCCTGGTGCGTGGCGAATACGGCCACGATATCATCCCCGAGCTGTATCCGGTGGCTGGCGAGCCGGTGGTCGACAAGCCGGGCAAAGGTGCCTTTTTTGCCACCGATCTGGACCTGCTGCTGCGTAACCGCAATATCCGCACCCTGATCGTGTGCGGGGTGACGGTGGAAGTGTGCGTGCATACCACCGTGCGTGAAGCCAACGACCGTGGCTACGAATGCGTGGTGCCGTCTGATTGCGTGGCCAGCTACTTCCCCGAGTTCTACCGAGTGGCGCTGGAAATGATCAAGGCACAGGGCGGGATCTTCGGCTGGGTGTCGGATGCGGATCGCATCGTCGAAGCGCTGGCCGACTGATTGGCCGGTTGCTCTGGCAGCCGGGCCCTGTGCGCCGCAGTTACCCGCGCGAGGGCGGGTGCACAGCGTCTTTGCCGGCTGCTGCAATGTGCAGCTCGACAGTCAGGAGCGCTTGCTGCCCCTGCTGTCGGCCGGCCTGCCACTCCAGCCTCATGGCTGGTCCGTCGATCTGCCGACCGGCAGCGAATGTCGTGACTGGTATCGTTCCGGGATGCCGGTCAGGCTGGATGCTGCCGGCTTGCAGATCGGTCCCTGGCCTGCCATGGAATGCCCCGGTCAGGTGCCTGCCGGGGCATTCCGGTTGCCGGATCATGGCTGTCTTTCTGCTGCGGGACTGCAACTGGCCCGCCAGCTGTGGGAACAGCTTTGGCATGTGCCGGCACCGGCATCACAGGGCTGGCACTGCCAGCACCCCTTGGTCTGGCCGACCTGCCGGCAGGGACTGTTGTCCCTGGAAAAGCCGGAACGGCTGCCAGCGGCAACTGCGGCCCTGGTCGGGCTGGGCATGGGGCTGACGCCGTCGGGCGATGATTTCCTGTGCGGCCTGATGGCTGCCGTCCGCCTCCATGAGCCTGCGTTGTTGCCGGTTTTCTCGGATTGTCTGCCGGATTGCCTGTCTTCGACGCAGGATGTCAGCCGTGACTATCTGCTTTTGTCCCTGGATGGCTGGTTCAGCCCGCTGGTAGTGCGGCTGGTGGGGGCAGTGCAGTCGGCCCAAGCTTTCGTGGCCCGGCAGGATTTCCGGTGCTTGCTGGCGCATGGCGCCAGCTCCGGGCGTGACACGGCACTGGGCCTGCTGGGCGGGATGCTGGCATTGCACCAGGTCTTGCCTGAAATGGGGCATGGAACAAGGTTTGCCGGCTGATTGTCCGGCTTTCTGCTGGTGTGGCCTTTCCCCGGGCAGTCTGTTTGACTTCGAGTGGCCAGACCGGTGCTGTCTGATCCGGCATGGTCATGCAGAGGCCGTTTTTACGTGACAACATCTGCGCCGGTGCAGCGGGCTGGCCCCGCTAGCGGGTAGAAGTCGTGCGCGTTGCGGGTACAGGCGACGGAACCGATATGAGCGTTTTGCAGGCACTTCACCGTAGCAGACTCTACCAGTCGGGGCGGGTCGTTTTCTTGTATGAACGGTGCGACGGCGCCGTACGTGTCGGGTAGCCTGGGCAGGGGGAGCATACGGGTGATGATTCTCTGCATGGCGCCGGTAGCCGATACATGAGTCGCCTGCGGCACTTTCTGCCGGGCCTTGAGACATCCGCGATGCAGCCCACGCGGGTGAATCTCTCCCATGTGGCAACGTATGGATGGGCAGTCAGATGCCTGCTAGTGATATTGGCATGTCCCGTATCTGATGCTGCCTTACATTTCGTTCTGGAACGTGGAATCCTTTGCCGCCGGATGACTGCAAGAAGGACATCTGCCGTGGAGTGTTTGTGCGCGCTGTTTTTCTGCATGTCCGTGATGAATATGCGGAGCAGCGTGATCTTTCTGTCATGGCCAGGGCGGGGACCGCATTCGCAAGAGGGAGAGTCTGTCGCCCTGTATGGAGCCCTGTTTCAATGCACAAAGCCGCCGTTAGGCGGCTTTGCTGCTGTCTGGGGGAACGGGGAATTACCGTTCAAAAATCTTGATGGCTTTCAGGGGGGAGTGGGTGTGGAAGCTGGCGTGACCACTGGCGCGGTTTTCAAACTCGGACAGTGCTTCTTCATGCTGGCGTTCGATTCGGGTGCCGTTGATTTCTACGGCGATGATCTTGTTTTTGGCAGTTTCAAAATTCATGGTAACAACTCCTGACCACCATATGGATAGGCTGGCGGTCTGAACATACAAATATTTTTGTCGCTGGCCGATACAATATGTCGACCGGACAAGTTTTCATTTGTTTTTTTCTAGGTAAATACACTGAATACAGAGGTGACCTGTTCGGGTCTGGTTTCTGCTCCAATGTGCTTGACAGGCTATGCCTTCATGCAGGCAAACACATCGTTGACATGGATGGCCATCACGGTGGTCATCTGCAGATGTGGTGAGTGGATTCAGGATCGGATTTATGGCGTTTGCAACATTGAATCCTGGTCAGATCGGGATCCTGTAGCAGTGCAAACCATCCTTGAAACTCAAGCGCTATGTGACGCAGTATACGCAAATTTCTGAACCTGCAAAGGTTTTTCGAAAAAAACTGACTTGCGTCCTGCCGGACAACTGGTAGCACCGGAATGCAATCTCGTTGCCTGCTCGGGTAATGCAGGTGATTGCGCGGCCAGTTCTGGCAAGGCAGTGCATTCGTTCATCGGGATCATGAGACGAGGGGGCATCATGCCTTGTCCGGGTAGTCTCAATCCTTGGGATCAGACGGTAAAACAGGTTGTCGTGTGACCGGGTGTGCCATGTTTTATGGTTATGAGAATAAAAATAGCATTGACCTATGTCATGCATGCCGAGTGGAAAAAAGCTGATGCGTTGCCTGTATTTCCATAAACAGGGCAGCCAGACGTGCCTGCCTTGTTTGCTTTTTCCTGCACAGTCCAGTCAACAGCATGGTACCTGTTGCTCCGCAAGCATGCCGGTAACGGTTCAGCGGGTCGGACCCAGCAGCGGGTAGAGTTCCTGTTTGTTGCGGGCGTAAGCGACAGACTCGACCCGGCTGTTTTGCAGGCGTACCACCGTGGCTGCCCCTTCCTGTCTCGGCAGGTCGGCCACACTCGTTTCCTTGTATGCCAGGGCGACGGTAAATGGCAGGTCGCGCAACCTGGGCAGGGCAAACATGCGGGTGATCACGCCTGGCATGGCGCTGATGTCCGACACATGGATCACCTGCGGTGCTTTCAACCGGGCTTGTTCGCCCTTGAATGCTTCATTGACGAAGGCACTGGTTGCCTTTTCCGCAGTGAAAACCAACAGGTGTGTGTCAGGACCCAGTGTGTAAGGCGTTCCATGCTGGTCTTCCAGGGTGATGGAGGGCAGGGTGCTGCCCTTTGTCAGCGGCGCTGCCTGCAACATGACGGGCAGGCACAGCAGGGCAGAGAGCAGCAGGCGGCGGTACATGGCCAGGTTCATCCGGTTCCTCCTGTCAGTCATCTCCGGCGGGTATCCGGAGCGTGTCTGTCTTGATCGTGTTCATGGGAGTGGCTGCCGTACCGGTGGACAGGTGCCGGGCCAGAAAACCCAGCACCTGGCTGACCGCTGACGCCATGTCGGCAAAGGATTCATGGTCGCCGTCCAGCAGCAGGCATTCGGCCTGAGGACGGGCTGCTGCCAGGCGCAGCGCATCATCGGCCGGTACGGTATTGTCATGCCTGCCATGTAGTATTAGCAAGGGGCAATTGATGCCAGATACAAGATTGACAGGAGCAATTGATTCAAACCGCTGACCGATTACCCGCTGCACATGCCCCAATATCAGTGGCGACAGCCATCGCAGCCAGCGGCCCTGTGAAGCCAGCCAGCGCTGCATCAGTTCTTCCGGATGGGCAAAAGCCGAGATGCTGACCACGGCGGCAATGTCGTCACGACGGCTGGCAACCAGGATGCAGGCTGCCGCGCCGAGGGAATGACCAAGCAAGGCAACCGAACTGTCCGGATGGCTGGCGTGCAACCAGGCGAGTGCTGCATCGACGTCTTCGGCAAAACGCGGCAGCGAGGCAAAACTATCCCCGTCGCTGCGCCCGTGACAACGGGCATCCGGCAGCAGCACGGCGTAGCCGGCTGCAGGGGCTACGCCATTGGAGATGGCGACGCTTGCTCTGTCAATGCTGGCTCGGCTCTATTGATTGCTGAGTCAATAATGTACCAAGTGTGGACGATACCAACGCCTTGAGCCTGCCAGTCACGTAGATTCTGCCAGCAGGGCATGTCATTACCGAAGACTGGTTCTTGCGGAGGGCTCTCCCACGGGATCCCCGTGGCGAGAACGAAGAGAACGCCGTTCAATGTCATTCAGTATTTCTCGTTTGATGCTAATTGCATGATCGAGGTATGGCAGACAGCGGGACTGTAATGATTTCCCGGGCTTCTGACGGACAATGCCTCGCAGCATGCCGAATGGATGGGTATTCGTGTTCATGGCATCAAGATGGTTTTGTTGGCAACTCTTGAAGAGGACTTGTCCGGAGCCAGCAAATTGCCGGAACGACTTGGCCGCCAGGCAGCCCGACACCCTGCACAAACAGACCACCATGCAAAAAGGCCGGCGAGTGAATCTCACCGGCCTTTTTATCCGGATGGTTTGTCATGTCTGCTGGTGAAGCGTCTGACCTTCGCTGTCTTCGATGGTGACGTGGACGGCCATGCCTTCCACCAGGCTTTGCGGCACGGTGCAGAATGGCAAAAAACCTGCCAGCAGCAGCTGGATGTCCGGTAGTTCCGCCGCCCGTTTGCCAAGCCGGGCTGTAATGGCAAGGGACTGCACCCGCTGTCGTCCCTGGGCATTTCGGCCAAGCTGGCAGGTCACTTCGGCAGACAGCAAGCCAGCGTCACGCCTGGCTTTGCCGAGGGCGAACACCAGACTGGCCAGCAAACACTGGCCTGCGGCCGCGCCCAGAAGCTGTGCCGGAGCAGGGCCGGTGCTGTCACCGGCATGGCCAACCAGCAGTGCCGGAATGCTGGCACTGAAATCCACCAGAAACCGGTAATCGCCTTGCTGGGACAGATGCACTTTGAGCGGGGTCGGATTGTCCATGCCGGGTCAGCCCATGCGCCGGCCAATGGCTCCGGCAATCGGTGCAAGGGAAGTCATCAGGTCGGCCAGTTCTTGGGGCGTAAGGGCCTGGTCGGCATCGCACAATGCTTCGCACGGATTCGGGTGTACCTCGACCAGCAAGCCGTCGGCACCACAGGCGATGGCGGCCCGGGCCAGGGCCGGCACCATCCATGCCTTGCCTCCGGCATGGCTGGGGTCGACGATGACGGGCAGGTGTGTCTCGCGTTTGGCAACCAGCACGCCAGTCAGGTCAAGACAGTTGCGATAGGCCGTTTCAAACGTGCGGATGCCGCGTTCGCACAGGATGATGTGGTGGTTGCCGCCGGCGGCAATGTATTCGGCGGCCATCAGCCATTCGCTGACGGTGGCCGACAGCCCGCGCTTGAGGATGACCGGTTTGTTGATGCGCCCGACTTCTTTCAGCAGGTCGAAGTTCTGCATGTTGCGGGCACCGATCTGGATCACGTCCACGTCATGCTTGAGGAAGGTATCCAGCATGCGGACATCCATCAACTCGGTCACTACCGGCAGGCCGGCAGGGCGGGCGGCATTGATCAGCAGTTCCAGACCTTCGACGCCCAGCCCCTGGAAACTGTAAGGACTGGTGCGGGGCTTGAAAGCGCCACCGCGCATCATCCGGCAGCCGGCGGCCTGGACGGCTGCTGCACTGGCCGCCATTTGTGCAGGGGTTTCCACTGAACACGGCCCGGCAATGACCTGGATTTCCGGACCACCGATACGCACGCCGCGAATGCTGACGACAGAATCGCCAGGCTGGGTTTCGCGACTGACAAGGCGCCAGGGCTTGACGACATGGATGGCGCGTTCGACACCTGCCATCTGTTCAAAATGGCGCGGTTCCAGACAGCGTTCGTCACCAATGGCACCGATAATGGTGCGTTCGGCACCGCGCGATACGTGTTCGGTCAGGCCGTGCTCGCGAATGCGGGCGACCACGGCATCGATGGTGGCGTCTGGTGCGCCATGCTGCATGACGATGATCATGTGAAGCTGCCTGGAGGGATGCAGAAAGACCCTCACCTTACCGGTTTTTGCCCCGGTTGTGCATGCGTGATGACATTTGCCTGCCTGACCGTTCGTGCGACTGGCAAGCAGCCGAGGTAGCGATATTCCATGCTGAGAGAACCGTAGCGTACCGGTATCCGGTACTGTTTTTTCGTCATGGAGTCCTTTCCTCATGCAGTCAAAGCGCCTGACATTGTGGATCCTGTTCGCGCTAGTTGCTGGTGTGGTCAGCGGTTATGTCATCCATCATTCCGCATCGGGTTGGGCACACTCATTTGCCGGTTACATTTCGCTGCTGACCGACATTTTCCTGCGCCTGATCAAGATGATCATCGCACCGCTGGTATTCAGCACGCTGGTGGTCGGCATCGCCCGCATGGGTGACAGCAGCACGATCGGCCGCGTAGGGATCAAGACCTTCGGCTGGTTCATCTTCATGACGGTGATTTCCCTGAGCCTGGGGCTGGTGATGGTCAACCTGCTCAAACCCGGCGTCGGACTCAATCTGCCGTTACCGGACATCATGGCCAGCAGTGGCGTCAGCAAAGGCAGCATGTCGCTTAAGGATTTTCTGCACCATGCGTTTCCGACCAGCATCTTTGATGCCATGGCCAAAAACGAGATTCTGCAGATCGTCGTGTTCAGCCTCTTCTTTGGCGTGGCCGCCGCTGCGCTGGGCAAAAAGGGGGAGGCACTGATTGCAGATCTGGACATGGTGTCGCACATCATGCTGCGGGTGACCACCTACATCATGAACTTTGCACCGGTTGCCGTTTTTGCCGCCGTGGCCGCCGTGATTGCCGAAAACGGGGTAGGGATCCTGGTGTCGTACGGCAAGTTCATGCTGAGCTTTTATGCAGCCATGCTGATCCTGTGGGCCATCATCATCGGCTTTGGCCTTGTGGTCGTCGGAGGGCGCACGCTTGCCCTGGTGCGGACGATCCGGGAACCGATCCTGCTGGCTTTTTCCACGGCCAGCTCCGAAGCAGCCTATCCCAAGACACTTGAGCAACTGGAACGCTTTGGTTGCAGCAACCGGATTGCCTCTTTCGTATTGCCCATCGGGTATTCATTCAATCTTGATGGCTCGATGCTGTACGCTACTTTCGGCAGTATTTTCATTGCACAGGCCTATGGCATTCACCTGACGCTATGGCAGGAAATCCTGATGCTGTTGATGCTGATGGTGACGTCCAAGGGCATGGCTGGCGTGCCGCGGGCATCCCTGGTGGTGATTGCCGCAACGCTGGGGCAGTTTGACATTCCGGAAGCCGGCCTGCTGCTGCTGCTGGGAGTGGACCACTTCCTCGACATGGGACGCTCCGCAACCAATGTTCTCGGCAATGCAGTAGCCACAGCGATCGTGTCAAAGTGGGAGGGCCAGTTGAACCGGCACGGGGGCGGCGAGTAGGGTGGCTGTTCCCTGTACGGCGGTTGAAAGAGGCTTGCCACAGGTCAGGCTGGCCGACAGGCGCCGGGACAGGGCATCCTGCAACGAAGACCGGCCAGGGTATGTGGCATCAACCGGTAACTTACGGGCTGCCGTCAGGCATCCCGGGCATTCGCGGGTGCCCAAATGAAAAAGGAGTTGCGCGGCTCCTTTTCAGGGGCGGGTTGTCCGGGGGAGCCAGCCCATGAGACTCGCGAATCCGGGCTTGCAGCCAGATCCTGTCCTGCTCGATACCGCTCATGGCCGATGGGCGGTTTCCAGCCGGTTTTCAACGCGCTTTTGCACTTGCTCGAACGCCAGGCTCATGAGCCAGTAAATGCCGGCCGCAGCCAGGTACAGCGGTAATGGCTGGTACGTCTGGGCGATGATTTCCTTGGTGGCCAGCATCAGTTCGCTGACGGTAATCACCGAGACCAGCGAGGTATCCTTGATGAGCGAAATCAGGGTGTTGGAGAGGCTCGGTACAGCCAGTCGCAATGCCTGTGGTGCAATGATGAAGCGCATGCTCTGCCACCATGAAAACCCGAGTGAGCTGGCTGCCTGCCACTGTCCTGTACTGACGCCGGCAATGGCGCCCCGCATGCTTTCGGAAAGATAGGCCGCAGCATTCATGGTCAGGGCGAGAATGCCGGCGGTGACCGGATCAAATTCGATGCCGATTCCCGGCAAACCGTAATAAATGACAAATATCTGCACCAGCAGTGGCGTGCCGCGCATGGCGCTGACGTAAAGTGCAGCCAGTGGAGCCAGCACGGGAAGCCGGGTCAGGCGGACGAGTGCAATGGCGAATCCGAGCAATAGGCCAAGGACCATGCTGCTGATGGCAAACAGCAGCGTATGCCATGCACCCTGCAACATCACTGGCAGAGCCAGTGACCAGAGTTCAGTCCAGTTCATGAAGGTTCCTGCGGTCAGTCCGGAAGCGCTCCGCCGGTGGGGGCGGATACTCCAGAAAGCTTTGACTAAGAGCCGCTAGCAAAACCGCATGACTCATCGGTAAGTTACTGATCTACCAAGTTCGCAACTACCTGAAACATGGGTTTTGTCAGCCGGCCTAAGACATGATCGGTTTAGTGAGTGCCGACAGGTGCCCTGGAGACATCCTGACCAAACCAGCGCGTTGACAGTCTGGCAAAGCTGCCATCCTTTTGCATGCCGGTCAGGGCTTTGTCGATGGCGGCCTGGAAAGCGGGATTGCCTTTGGCAAAGGGAATGGCCATGTGACTGAGCCCGCCCAACGGCAGGCCGGGCTTGAGCGGCAACCTTGCGGTCTTGATGGCGAAGGGAATCAGCAGGCTGTCGTTGAGGGCTGCATCAATCCGGCCGGTGGCCAGGTCCTGCAGGTATTCAGGGGCACCGGGATAGGTCTTGACCGTGACGCCCGGCAGGGATTTTGCCAGTTCGGCGTAGTTGCTGCCTTGCGCGACACCGATGGTTTTGCCCTTGAGTGCTGCGACAGAGTCCATGGTCCGCTTGTCATCCTGACGGACGATCAGCTGGGCGCTGGAAATGGTGTAGGGCTGGCTGAAATCGAATACCTTGTGCCGGGCTTCGGTCACGGCCACCTGGTTCAGCACGATGTCGGACTTGCCTGCCTGCAGGCCGGCCAGCAGGGCACTCCATTCTCCCGTCGTGAAATGTGCCTTGACGCCAAGCCGCCGGGCAAGCTCCTGGCCCAGCTCTACTTCAAATCCAGTGAGTTGCTGTTGCCGGTTGCGGAAATTGAATGGTGGGTACGTACCTTCAACAGCGATGTTGAGCTGGCCGCGCTGCTGGACTGTTTGCAGCAGATCGGCTGCCAGTACCGGCAGGGAGAGGCTGCTCAAGAGCAGGAGCGAAACAAGGTTGCGTCTATTCATATATCTAAATCTTATTTAGATTGAAAAAATAAAGAATAAATGAAATATAGCAAGTTGTGTCTGTTGAATCCAGCCAGCCTGATGACGGTCTGGACCAAGAGTCATGCGCTGTAATCCGTATTTCTGGCAGGCCTGCCGCTACAGCTGCCATTGCAGTATGGCTCACGGAAGCGTCGTGCTCCTGATACAGGACTGACCGCAGGGGATGCTTGCAAGGGGATGACACAATCGTTTAACACTGACGCAACACAATATGCCGATTCAGAATTTCAATGAAATTGACATATGGTCACGATCAGTCAGCGCCTGTGGTTTTCCGTGGCATTCACGCTTGCCTGCCTGAGCCTTGTCATGGCCAGTACCGCCTGGCAACTGGAACAGGCCCGGTCCGAGCTGGTGGCAAACCAGCGCCAACAGGCCCATGCCAAAGCCCTCTACGCGCTCAAGGGGGAAATACTGGCACTGTCGAAATCTGACCCCTTGCTGGACGAAACGGCCCGCCTGCTGGTTCAGGCAGACCGGAATGTGGCTGATCTGCTGAAGGAGCTTGCGCAGGCTGGTCCGGACCACGGTAACAGTATTGACCCGGCTGCCTTGCAGCAGAACTGGGCGGGCTACGTCCGTCAAATGCAGTCTGCCATCCAGATCAGCGCAACGGCTCCCGAGGATGCGCTGTCCATACCGGATGCTGCGTACAGCCTGTATCTGGCACCACTGGTCAGGCAGCTCGACCAGATTCTCGACCGGAAGCGCGAACAAATGCATGCCGAGCATGCCCGGATGGACGGCCAGCTGGACCAGCTGCGCTTGTGGGTACTGCTTCCGCTGATCCTGACCGGACTGGTCCTGACCTTGTCGCAAGGGATGCTGGCACACTGGCTCAAGCAACGGCTGGCTGCGGTGGATCAGGCCGCACGGCGGCTGGGAGAGGGGGAAATGACCGTGCGCTTGCCAGCAACCCGGCACGATGAACTTGGCCTGGCCGCAGTGAGCATCAACCTGTTTCTGGACAAACTGACCGGTTTGCTGGAGCGCATGCAGCAGCAGGTCCAGACCAGCATGCATGAAGGCCGTCAGGTTACCCTGCAGAGCGAAGCGGTCAGACAGCTGTGTCAGGAACAGGTCCAGAGGGCCAGCCAGTCAAAACTGGCCGCAAGCCAGGTTAACGATGAAGCCGGCCAGATTGCCCGGCACCTGAGCCGGATAGAAAGCGAAACCTCGATCGTGTCCGGTCGGGCTGCCGAGGCACTGGCCACATGCACCGGGACGGCGGAGCATACACAGATCCTGTTGCGCCGCATTGATCTCGCTGACGACAGCATGCGGGCCTTGCGGCAGTCGAGCCAGATGATCCAGGAGGTCAGCACACTGATCCGCAGTATTGCCGAACAGACAAACCTTCTGGCCTTGAATGCGGCCATCGAGGCGGCAAGGGCCGGTGAGTCCGGCCGAGGATTTGCCGTTGTGGCAGATGAGGTCCGTAACCTTGCCGAACGCAGTCGGGATGCAACCGGCAACATCGTGACGGCGATAGACCGTATCGGACTGGCTACCACAACCCTGGATGAAACCTTGCTGGCGGTGAGGCAGGCTGGTGATCATGGCCAGACCAGCCAGCAAGGTCTGGCACGGATGCTGGATGAAATGGAGGCGGCCTTGGGGAGTATTCGCGGGCAGGTTGTCCGGATTGCAAAAGCCGGGACGGAGCAAAGTGAAAATGGCCAGGCCATTGTGTCAACAAGTAATGCACTGACTGAACAGGCCGACCTGATGATGCAAAAAATGGCTGATGTGTCTCCTGCCATGGGGCGGTTGGAGCAAGCGTCCTCCAGTCTTAATCAGGAGCTTGCGTGGTTTCGGTTAATGCCAAATGGTTAGTTGAATTGCCAGGGTGCGAGAGGGTTCGCTTCAACAATGGTTGAGTCAAGAACCGGACACCGGCAGGTTGTTCGTATATATGATAATTTTGCAGGAATCATTGGTTTGGTTGCCGTAAATCTCCCCAATGCTGCACATATGACACGTGGCACCTGATTGTCAACAATCCAAAAACAAGCCATTTGACACGAAAACAGGTATTAATGAAATCCTCTCGCCAGTCAAGGATTTAAAGGAAACCCGTGAGGGTGGTGTGTGTGAATTTTGCCAATGCTGGATCGGACCGATTTTAAATAAAATTGTTTGAAAACAATGTATTGTGCGGATTTATTGTATTTTCTGCATTGATGCAAGATGTTTTGTCTAAATTTTAGGCATGATGAAAGCCATAAGGACGCACATGATTGACAGAGAAGATTACAGCGACAGTTTGATAAATGTTCGTTTTAGCATTGGTGGCTTGGAACACCAGGGTATCAAAGAAAAAGTAATGGCAGGTATTTTAAAAACTGGGCGCAATACTGAATATGAATTTACAAACCAAAATGGTAAATTATTTGTTACGTTCAGGGTTCCGACTCAAGTAATACCTGAAATTGCCATGGAGTTGGCCAAAATGAATTTGGCTATCTATGAAATTACTGACGTGAAAAATTGACACCCTGTAAAATCAGGAGTGTAATCTCCAATACGACAATTAATTAACAATCCATGATCAGTCTGTTGTCACGAAATCATTTATATACCAACCGTACAGCTGTATTTGGAGGAAAAAATGTAAACTATGCTGTATTCCAAATAAAGCTGTCCGCACAGGTATGGCAAGATTGAATAGACAATCCATGCCATCCTTGGTTTGGAAAAACAAAAATAAAATGGGTATGACCATCATGGTCATACCCAAAAATTTTAAACAGTATTGTAATTGTAAAATTATCGGAAATTACACCTTGAATTTTCCAATAAGCTCATTGACATTATTCGTTGCATTATTTAGCTCTTTTGCTGAAGATGCGACTTGATTCGCGCCTGCATTTCCTTCCTCAGCCATTTGAGCAATGTTTTCTATTTGCTGTGCAATCATGGTGCTTGCATTGGTTTGCTCTTGCATGGCTATGGAAATTTCAGATATTTGAGTGACCGTATTGTTTGCATGGTCGATTATTTTTTGCATGGCATCAGTAGCTTTCTCCGCTTGATCCATGCTTGTCGATAATTGATTAACAGCATGCGACATCAAAGATGCGGCCTCTTCACCTCCATTCTGCATGTTTGTTACCGTAGATGTAATCTCATTTGTAGATGCAGCAGTTCTTTCTGCCAATTGACGTACTTCATCAGCAACTACAGCAAAGCCTCTGCCAGACTCTCCAGCTCTTGCTGCTTCAATCGCTGCATTCAATGCCAACAGGTTTGTCTGGTCTGCAATTTCTTTAATGATGTTTACCACGCTACCAATAGACACAGTCTGTAATTTAAGTTCTTCTATCTTGCTTGCTGCACGTTCTACGGTTTCTGTGGTGTTACGGAAATTATCGATAGCTTCATCAATGACTTTTCCTCCACCAACCGCTTCGTTACCGGTTAGTTCACTTTCTTTGCTTGCATCAAGAGATCTGCTGGATACGTGTGCAATACTGACAGTCAACTGCTCAACTGCAGCTGATACACTTGATGTTGATTCTGCCGCATTCATTGAGGCCGTTGCCATTTGACTCGAAGCATCAAGGATGTTTTTTGCCACATCATTTACAAGAACGCCGCAGCCAGATATTCCACGAATACTCTTTTGCACCGAATCCATTAATAAATTCATTGCGTCACATGCATTAGAAATTTCGTCATTATTATTGTTTATAAATCGACGAGTGAAATCGTGGCTGCGAGAAAGCTCAAGCAGATCATTCCTCATGGCAGATATAGACTTCGTGATTGACTTGAATATCCATATGGATAAAGCTATCTGCAGAATAATGGAGGTGGTCAAAGCAATATTGGTAAGGGTTCTGCTGTTAGAGACATTCTCACTGATTTCATCTTTTCCAGCGTGCAATATTTTCAGATTACTTTCGATGTTGTTATTGATTGCATCAATGGCATTCGTAGCTTTTTCTGACGAATACTTTCTTAAATTATGCACTTCATCCATATTTCCTTTTTTTGCCACATCAAAAAGCATCTTTGATTCGGAAATAAATTCGTCAATATTTTTTCTGAGTTTTTCTGTTTGATTTCTTTCTTCATCGTTATATACAAGATTTTTTTCGTAAAACTCCAGCTCCTTCAGTAGCAGATCAACCTCTTTTCCAAAATCCCTTTCTAACGACTCAATTTCGTTTATCGAATCCATCAAGCCAAGACGGATCGAACTGGCGCGTGCAACAGCAAAATTATCCCGAATTTTACCCATTGACTCGACAGACGGTATGGCGTTGATGGACATTGACTCAATGTTTTTTTGTGATTTTGAGCTTGTCTGATTTACTATTGCCAGGGTCAACAACATCGATATGATGCTTGCCGAGCACAACAGCACTAATTTTGAAGAGATTTTCATGTTTCCTGTCCTTGTGTAAGAGGTGCTGTTTACTGATTAAAATACATCATATAAATGTGACACACCCTATGATGTGTGCGTGATTCTCCTTTATAAATGCCATGCTGTATTCATTAATGGAGACTACAATTTATAAAAATCAACATATTGTTATGTCATATTAAAGATTTAATTTTTAACCAAATGAAATTAATATTTATTTTCAATTTTAATTTCGTTCAAATTTTTTGGTTAAATAAAAACTTAATTCCATATGGGAACTTCCAGAAACTTGGCGCTCTGGCATGATCTGACCGTTCTCTGACCGAGACTCCCCGATGACGAGCCTGTTCGCTGCCGAAGAACGTGAAAGCAAGTTGTCCAAGCCGGGTGATCCGCTGGAGTCGCTGGGCTGCCATGTCGACTTTGCCGCGTTAGCGGCCGGCGTCGACCGCGCACTTTCAACAGTCATGTCCTGTAGCGAGCTGGAGTCTACGGGTAGCTGTCGTATGACTGGGTCCATGAAAAACCCGCCGGAGGCGGGTAGTTGTTCTTCGTTCGTTCACGCGGCAGCTGGATGCCCCATCAACTCCGCAAGCCTAGCCATCCCCTTGGGGGTGACCAACACCTGCTCGACCACTTTTTCGGTACCATCGCTCCGTGTCACGGTCGTGACCTTGTGCTCAAGTACACCTGATTGAATCCGGTGCTGATATGCAATCCAGGTCGTACCTCCTGCCCGGCGGTATATCCACTGATTTGCCTGCAACCACAGGAACAGATCTTTGGGACGCATTTGCAGGGTTTTGGCTGCATTGGTAACGCACGTTGAACCTTCCGCCGTCGAAATCCTGTCCAGAGCCTCTGCCTTCGGTTTCATCACGTCGTTCTCGGCCTGGAGCGTCAGCACCTTCTCCGAGTAGGTCAGCAACAAACCCCGCATGGCCGCCGGATCGGACAAAACCTGCATGGGGTCTGTCATGCTCTTGGCCCGTCGCTCGCACTCGATAAAGTACTGGCGAGCTTGCTTTCCTTTTTCGTTGCGCTCGACCATCGCCAGTTCCTTGGCCATGTCAAGGGTGATCGCGTATTCGACAGTCGGGCGACCTTTTAGCCCGTTTTGGCTAAAAGCCACAAAGTCTTGATTTTCAATGAATCCATACTGATCAATGCGGTCTTGAATCCAGTGTGAGAACTGCTTGCCGACCTCAAGGAACGCATGCAGCTCGCGGGCGTTGATGGTCTGGATGGTGGTGTCACCAATCTGACGGTCGGCTACTTGAATGAGTTCGTTCATGGCAGTTACTCCTTGTCCAGTCCAAGCGAAGCCAGATAAGCAGCTTCATCAAGGTTGATGCCATCATTGGCTTTGCTCAGTAGCGCATCGTTGCTTACAGCATCCAGGCTTTCTCCCATGGTTTTTGCTGCTGCAACGAGCCAAGCATCGAGTCTTGCGAAGAAGCCAACTACTTGACCATGTCTGGATGCCGTCAGATCGCAATCAAACATGCTCAAGGCGATGCGCTGTAGTGCGCCGAATTGCTCACCACCATGGTCTCGAAGATGCTTGAGGTAGATGCCGGCAAGAGCCTCACCGGTTTGACATCCTCCGCTGTAACCACCAGTAGCTGGAACGTGCCAGAACGAGGTGCCGTATCCGGTTTGCCGCCCACCGACAAACGGCAAACGGTGAGTAGTGACTTTTCTCTTGGGATTGAACTGGAGTTGGTGCGCAGGTCGCACCTCTGTTATAGTCGCCATGTTGAATTCCATTGCGTGGTGTTCATCAAATCCGAGACCTCAGTCGTTGCTGCGACTGGGGTCTCATTCATTTCGGCCTTCAGCAGGATCATGCTGGGCCTCCTCTCTGCGGCGGCTGTCCTCCAGTCGAGCAACAATCTCGCTATTCATGCTTCGATAGTTGTCTATGGCTTGGTGCTTGAGCCACAAGATGAGTTCAACAGGTATTCTGATCTGTGTTGGCATGATTTTTTGTTTGGGTGGCATACTCAGGCTCCTTTCGCCTTCACGGTAAAGGCATGACTTCACTGTAGTGGCATCATTAATTGATGTCAACACTACCATGAAGGCAGATGCTAAGATTTCACACATGGCACAGCTCACACCACAAGACGACTACATCAAGACGGCTCTTCGCCTTCCAAGGGATGTGCACGCTCAGATTCAGCAGGCTGCAACTGCATCAGGCCGTTCAATGAATGCCGAAATAGTTGCACGGCTTCAAGGCTCGTTGGATAGCTCGGTATCAACCCAAGTCTCAACCTCAGAGTTGCCTCGTCTATACGTTTTGCTTGACAGCAACGGCTATCCGCTGAGTTGGTCGGAAATTCGTGAGCATCTCAAGGCTATCCGTGAGGCTGGAAAGCTAAATGTTGTTGAGATGGAAACACATGTTGTTACGCCAGATATGGAAAGCAACTCACGGAGAAATGAGGCGGTGGTAAAACTTGCTGCGTATTACCGCAAGCAAGGAAAGTCTGGAGAAATCACCGATTAGCCATGCATAAACAACAAAGCCCGCCAAATTGGCGGGCTTTCAAGTATTTGCAGCCTTCTGCTGTTCGTACTCTTCGTTTCGTTAAAAAACCGGAGCGAACCCCGGATTTTTCATTCCAGATATTCCCCAATTACCGCCTGACACGCTGTCAGCTGCCTGACGACAGCATCGGCGTCGTCTGCGAGGGCGACAAGATCGTCAGCAGCCTCTGACGAAAGTTCGGCTTGCGGGGTTGCATCACGGAGGCCGGAGGCGGAGTCATCTGCGGGCAGGTTGCAGCTACCGGCAGCGACGGGGACTGACAGGCGCACAGAGCCAGCACGCAGCTGAGTGCGCAGGCGGTTGTTTTCGAGTCGGGCATGGCGTTCGTTCTCCTGGTATTGGGCATCAATGGTGGCAAGGGCCTGGGCATGTTGCTGTTCGGTGGTACGTGCAGCCTGTTCCTGGGCCAGTAGCTGCGCCATCATGCGGGCCTGGTCGGTATCCCATTCGGCCTGCACGCCCACAGCGCCAGTGCGGTAACCGTGCCACCACGCACCGGCCAGTAGCACCAGACAGAGCAGGGCAGTGGTAAGCCCGCGTTGCAACGTAGTCATGCTGCCCTTCCTTCACACCGGGCTCGTTCTTCGGCCCGACGCTTGACCAGTCCAGGCAGGCGTTTCCCTCCCGCATAGACCCATCTGTCAATCTCGGCACACGCTCCGGCGTAATCGCCGGCATTCAGCTTCCGCACCAGCGTTGAGCTGCAAAACGCTCCCGACCCGATGTTGTAGGCCAGCGAGACAAAGGCGTCGTACTCGTACTGGTGCAGCGGCATGCGCACGCACTGCTTTAGCGCCCCCTCGAACTGCTGCACGTCGGTCAATGCCCGAGCCAGCGCCTTGGGCGGCGTGATACGGTCGCCCATCTTCACGCCTTCGGTCGTGCCAAAACCAATGGTCGGCACATCGCCATGCACCGGAATATACGCCGTGTCCCGGTAGCCTTCGTGCAGGGCAATCCCGACCAGCGTCGAGGCAGACAGCGTCAGGGTGGCGGCTATTTGTCGTGTACGCATGCGCTCTCCTTCCGGTTCAGCCTGGCCTCATGCTCGATCCGGTCTCGCCGGTCCTGCGCCGCCCGGTAGTACCAGTTAACCAGGAAGCCGGCCAGCGCGATCAGCAGGCCAACCAGCGCGACAAACTCGTTGCTGAGCATGAAACCGGCAAAAGACCCTCCTGCACCGCCGTATGTCGCTTTACTGGCCACGGCCGCCGTGACTTCATATGCATCCCTCATGTCCGCCCCTCCCGCAGCTCGACCGGCATGTGAGCCCGCTCACGCTCAGACCGGTATGACGCATGACAGTGTCCGTCCTGCCAAAAAAACAGCCCGTCGATCACTCGGCGGGCTAG
>JAGPIM010000020.1:13932-24947 GCA_018055005.1 Laribacter sp. | reverse complement strand
GCCGGCCAGGATGTTGGGCAGTCCGACATAGGGCAACCGCAGTTTTTTCTTGACGATGCGGTAGGTGGTGCCGGAAATGCGGTAACTGATGACCATGGGCCGTTTGGCCAGTGCCACTTCCAGTGTAGCCGTACCGCTGGCGGCCAGCACAAGGTCGCTGGCAACCATGGCTTCGCGAGCATGGCCGTACAGCACGCGGATCGGCAGCTCCTCCGCCCCGTGGATGCGGACCAGCTGGCGGAAACGGTCCATGGTGGGCCGGGTGGCCATCGGCACGACAAACTGTGCATCAGGCAGGGCAGCCAACAGGCGCCGGATGGTTTCGAGGAACAGCGGCGTCATGTAGTCGACTTCGCTGACCCGGCTGCCGGGCAAGACGGCAAAGACCGGCCCTTCACCCAGCTTGAGCAGAGCACGGGCTGCCGGCTGGTCGGGATCCAGCGCGAAGCCGTCGGCAAACGGGTGGCCGACGTAGGTGACCGGTACGCCGGCATCACGGTAGATCGCGGGTTCCATCGGAAACAGCGCCAGCATGTGGTCGACCGACTGGCGGATCTTGTGGATGCGCTCGCCGCGCCAGGCCCAGATCGAGGGGCTGACGTAATGGACGGTGCGCACGCCGCGGCGCTTGAGCCGGGCTTCCAGCCCGAGGTTGAAGTCGGGTGCATCAATGCCGATGAACACGTGCGGCCGGTCGGCCAGCAGCGCGTCGATCAGGCCGGAGCGGATTTTCAGGAGCCTTGGCAGGCTCCTGATGACTTCAGCGTAGCCGCGCACGGCCAGCGCTTCCTGCGGGTACAGGCTCACCAATCCTTCGCCCTGCATTTTCGGGCCGCCGATACCGACAAACTCGATATGCGGGCGCTGCTGCTTGAGGGCGGCCATCAGGGCCGCCCCCAGCCCGTCGCCGCTGGCTTCACCAGCGACCAGGGCTACACGAAAGGATCCGGGGCGGTGAAAGAGCGTCATGTTCTAGCGGATGATGCCGCGGGTGGACTTGGCAAAAAAGAGGTTGAAGAGGTCAAGTTCCGGCACACCGGCCGAGGCCTCTGCAATGGCGGTCCTGGCCTCGTCCAGCGACAGGCTCTGGCGGTAAAGCTGCTTGTAGGCCGTACGGATGGCCCGGATGGCTTCCGGCGTGTAGCCGCGGCGCCTGAGCCCTTCGCTGTTGATGCCGACCGGGCTGGCATGGTTGCCGGCGGCCATCACGTAGGGCGGCACGTCCTGCACGATGATCGAGCCACCGGCCACCATGGCGTGGGCACCGATGGTGCAGAACTGGTGCACGGCCGTCAGACCGCCCAGGATCACGTAGTCACCCAGCGTGACATGTCCGGCCAGCGTGGCGCTGTTGGCCATGATGCAATGGCTGCCGATCTGGCAGTCATGCGCCACGTGGGCATAGGCCATTATCCAGTTGTCGTCACCCAGACGGGTGACACCGACATCCTGTGCCGTTCCGATGTTGAGGGTGACGCACTCGCGGAAGGTGTTGCCGTTGCCGATTTCCAGCCGGGTGGGCTCGCCTGCGTATTTCTTGTCCTGCGGCGCCTGTCCGACCGAACAGAACGGGAAAAACGTGTTCTGCTCACCGATGGTGGTCAGCCCTTCGACTACCACATGGTGACCGATCTTGCTGCCGGCCCCGATACGGACGTCCGGGCCGATGATCGCATAGGCGCCCACCTCGACCGAACTGTCGAGCTCGGCCTTGGGGTCGATGACAGCGGTGGGATGAATCGCCATCTCAGATCTCCCGGCGGGCGCACATGAGGTCGGCCTCGCAGGCCAGTTCGCCATCGACGAAGGCCTTGGCGGCAAACTTGCCGATGCCGCGGGAAACCCGGAGCATTTCCACCTCGAACACCAGCGTGTCACCCGGAATCACCTGACGCTTGAAGCGGGCATTGTCGATGCCGACAAAGAAGTAGAGGGCGTTTTCCTGGCGCACTTCGCCGTCGTGGGTCTTGATCGCCAGGATGCCGGCTGCCTGTGCCAGCGCCTCGATGATCAGCACACCCGGCATGACCGGGTACTGCTCAAAGTGCCCGACAAAAAACTGTTCGTTGGCCGTGACGTTCTTGATGGCCTTGATCCGCTTGCCCTCCTCGATTTCCAGCACCCGGTCCACCAGCAGGAAGGGATAGCGGTGCGGCAGCATTTTCATGATGCCGCGGATATCGATCACATTGGACACTTCGCTCATTTTCACTTCTCCGAATTTTTCAGTTCATCAAGTTCCCGCTCAAGTTCTTTCACGCGCGAGAACAGGCTGTCGAGCTGGCGCACGCGGGCGGCATTGATCAGCCACTCCTTGTGCTCGGCCAGCGGATAGACAGCGGTATAGACCCCGGGCTTCCTGATGGACTTGGCCACCAGTGTCCCG
This sequence comes from Laribacter sp., assembly GCA_018055005.1. GTDB lineage: Bacteria > Pseudomonadota > Gammaproteobacteria > Burkholderiales > Aquaspirillaceae > Laribacter. The sequence goes on along the minus strand of JAGPIM010000020.1, from coordinate 22,561 downwards.
CCGGAAATCTGCACCCGGTCACCGATGTCGAGGTGACCGGAAATCATGCCCGCCCCGCCGACGAGGCAATAGGCTCCCATGCGGGTGCTGCCGGCTACGCCGACGCAGGCCGCCATGGCCGTATGCTTGCCGATGTGGCAGTTGTGGGCGATGTGGATCAGGTTGTCGAGCCGGACGCCGTCCTCGATGACCGTATCGGCCAGTGCGCCCCGGTCAACCGTGGTATTGGCCCCGATCTCGACGCTGTTACCGATGATGACACGCCCGATCTGCGGGATTTTTTCCCAGTGATCGCCGGCAAAGGCATTGCCGAAACCGTCAGCTCCGATCACGCACCCCGGATGCAGGATGCAGTGCTCCCCGACCACGCAATGATGCTCGACCACGGCACGGGCATAAAGGATGGTAGCCGAGCCAATGCGGGCGCCTTCACCGACAAAGCTGCCGGCAGACAGGATCACCCCTTCGCCGATCACGGCATGGTCGCCGATCACGACGTGCGGGCCGACCTCGACCCCGGGTGCCAGACTGGCACTCGGCGAAACAACGGCAGAGGGATGAATACCCGGCCGGGCGGTCGGCAGGGGATGGAACAGGGTGGCCACCCGGGCAAAATACAGCTGCGGGTCACGGCAGGCGATGTGGGTGGCGGCAAACTGTCCGGCCAGTGCAACCGGGACGATCAGGGCGCTGGCGCTGCTGGCATGGCCGGCGTCAGCATGCTTTGAGGTGACGAAGGCGATATCGCCCTCGCCGGCGGTTTCGAGTGCAGCCACCCGCTCGATCAGCAGCGAGCCTTCGCCACACAGCTCGCCACCGAGCCGGTCAACAATGTCACCGAGAGTCAGGCCATTCATGGCAGAGTCCACACAAAAACGGGCGGCCTGCCGGTCATGGCCCGGATGGAGCCGATGACCCTCAGGCCGCACGGATTGAACATGCGCTTGTCTAGCGGTCAAGCGCCTTGATGATGCGGTCGGTCAGATCGTACTTCGGGTTGATGTAGACCGCTTCCTGGACGATCAGGTCATAACCGTCCTGCTTGGCAATGTCGAGCACCACCGCATTGGCACGCTCCAGCACCGAGGCAAACTCCTCGTTGCGGCGCACGGTAAAGCTGTCGCGCAGCTCGCGGTTGCGGGCCTGGAAATCACGCTCGATCTGCGCCAGCTCCTTTTCCCGCTGTCGGCGCTCGACTTCTCCCAGCTTGCCGCCATCAAGGGCCTGCTTGACCTTGCGGGCCCGCTCGGCCATCTGCTTGAGCGCATCTTCCTGCGGGGCAAACTCGGCCTCCAGCCTTTTCTGGGCGGCCACGGCCGGTGCGGCCTCGCGATAGATGCGTTCGGTATTGATGTAGCCGAGCTTGACGTCGGCCATGGCTGGCAATGCCACCATCAAGGGAATCGCCAGCGCAAATACGCTCAATGCCCTCATGATCTGCTCTCCTTGCCTCAGAACACCGTTCCCAGCGTGAACTGGAAGCGCTGGATCTGGTCACCCTCTTCCTTCTTGAGCGGGTAGGCAAAACTGAATTTCATTGGTCCCAGCGGTGACAGCCACGACAGGGCGACACCGGTGGAGTAACGCAGGTTGTCCTGCCACGACAGCGGCTTGCCGTCGGCGGCAGTGGCGTAATCTCCTCCCCACAGGGTACCGGCGTCAACAAAGCCCGACATGCGCAGTGTCTTGTCGTCCTTCATGCCCGGGAACGGGAACAGCACTTCGGCATTGACGATGGCACGGCGGGTGGCGCCGTAGGCGTCGTTGAGTTCGTCACGCGGACCGATCGAGCCGGTTTCAAAGCCGCGGACAGAACCGATGCCGCCGAGGTAGAAGTTCTGGAAGAACGGTACCGAGCTGGTGGAACCATACGACTGCACGGCACCAATTTCACCGTTCAGGGCCAGGGTGAAGGTCTTGGACAGCGGCCAGAAGAATTGCTGGCTGGCCACGATGCGCCCGTACTGGATGTCGCTGCCCGGCAATGCCACCTCGAGGTTGACGCGAGATACGCGGCCCTTGGTCGGCCACAGGAAGCTGTCACGGGTATCGCGACCCCAGCCTACCTTGGCAAGGTAGTTGAGGTTGTTGTCACCGAACTGTTCGACATAATCCTTGTAGCGCTGCGGGCTGCCGGCGAAGGTCTTGACCTTGACCTGCTCCACCCCGAGGCTGGTATTGATGGTGTCGTATTCGGTAATCGGGAAACCGAAGCGCACGGCAGCACCGGTGGTATCGGTCTGGTACTGGTACGAGTCGGTCTTGTTGGGCGAATAACGGCGGGTGTAAAGGTCGTAGCCGATCGACACACCATCATTGGTGAAGTACGGATCGGTGAACGACAGGTTCAGGTAGCGGTTGAGCTTCGAAGTGTTGAACGACGCGCTCACGGCCTTGCCCGAACCGAAGAAGTTCGACTGCGAAATGCCGGCCGACAGGATCAGGCCTTCATCCTGGGCATAGCCGGCACCCAGCGTCACGTTGCCGGTCGGTTTTTCTGTCACCTTGAAGTTGACATCCACCTGGTCGGCCGTATCCGGCACGGCTGGGGTTTCGACGTTGACATCGGTGAAGTAGCCCAGCAGGTCAAGGCGTTCCTTGGAGCGCTTGATCTTGGCCGCGTCATACCAGCCGGCTTCCATCTGGCGCATTTCGCGGCGGATCACTTCGTCACGGGTGCGGGTATTGCCGACGATGTTGATCTTGCGCACATAGGTACGACGACCCGGATCGACAAAGAAGGTGAAGCCGACTTCGCCCTTTTCCTTGTCCACTTCCGGAACGGCGTTGATGTTGGCAAAAGCGTAGCCTTCGGCCCCCAGACGGTCGGTGATGGCCGTCACGCTGTCGGTGATCTTGTCACGGGTGAACGTGTCACCCTTCTTGACCACCAGCAGCGGCAGCAACTCGGCTTCCGGCACGATCATGTCGCCGGCCAGCCTGACGTCGCTGACGGTGTACTTCTTGCCTTCCGACACGTTCACGGTGATGAACATGTCTTCCTTGTCCGGACTGATCGACACCTGGGTCGAATCGATGTTGAACTCGAAGTAGCCCTGGTTGAGGTAGAACGCCCGCAGTTTTTCCAGGTCACCGGTCAGTTTCTGGCGCGAATACTGGTCGTCCTTGGTAAACCACGAGAACCAGCCCGGCGTGGCGAGCTGCATCTGCTCGCGCAGGTCATCGGCACTGAATGCCTGGTTGCCGACAAAGTCGATGCGCTTGATGCGGGCAGCCGGACCTTCGCTGATGTCGAGCGCCACGGCCACGCGGTTGCGGTCAAGCTTGGTGACGGTCGGCTTGATCTCGACCGAGTACTTGCCTTTGGTGAAGTACTGGCGCTTGAGTTCCTGCACCGCCTGGTCCAGCAGCGCCTGGTCGAAAATGCGGCTTTCCGCAAAGCCGTTTTCCTTCAGCGCCTTCTTGAGCTGGTCCTTGTCGAATTCCTTGGCACCGGTAATGGAGAGCTGTGCCACCACGGGACGTTCGTCCACCGACACGATCACCACGTCGCTTTCGGATTCGATGCGCACGTCGTCGAAAAACCCGGTGGCAAACAGCGCCTTGATGGCGTCCTGCGCACGGGTGTCGGTGAAAGTGTCGCCAACCTTGAGCGGCAGGTAGTTGAACACGGTGCCGGGTTCAGTGCGCTGCAAGCCCTCGACGCGGATATCACGGACCACAAAGGGCGTAGCTGCCAGGGACGGCAGCGCGGCCAAGCCGATGATGGCCGCGGCAAGGTTTGTCAATTTCATAGAGTGGCGGTTATCCCGCAAAAAGACGGGTAATGTCGTTGAAAAGGGCAAATGACATCAGGAGCAGCAAGGCTGCCAGCCCGATGCGTCGACCGATGTCCTGCACCTGCATGGACAAGGGGCGGCCACGAATGATTTCGGCCGCATAATACAGCAAATGCCCGCCATCCAGCAGAGGGATGGGCAAGAGATTGAGGATGCCCAGACTGATGCTGATCAGGGCCATGTAGTCGACAAACGATTCCCAGCCCGCACGGGCGCTCTTGCCGGCGAAGTCGGCCATGGTGATCGGCCCGCTGATGTTGCTGGGCGAAACGGCCCCGGTCAGCATGCGTCCCATCATTTTCAGCGTCAGCGCCGAGGTCTGCCACGTCTGCGCCACCGCCATTCCGATTGCATCAACCGGTCCGGCATGACGCACATAGCGCAATGATTGCAGCCAGTCGCGGTCCGGCATTGAAGCCAGCCCGATCTTCCATTCGCCGGATGCCGCATCATGCCGTGGCGTCAGGGTCACTGACTCGCGGCCACCGTTGCGACGCTGCAGTGTCACCTGCAAGGGCCGGCCCTGGCTGGACTGCACGGCCGCCACCATTTTTTCCCAGTCGCCATCCAGCACCATGCCGTCCAGCGCCACAATCCGGTCACCGACCTGGATGCCGGCCTGTTCGGCAGCGCTCTTGGGCAAAACGAACCCGACTTCGGTGGTCGGCCGCGCCGGCGACACCCCGAACCCGGCCATGCCGCGTTCAAGGCTTCCGCCGTCGATCCGGCCGGCCGGTACCTGCAAGGTACGCGTCACGCCGCCGTCACTCACCTTGATGACCAGCGGTTCGCCACGGTCGGTCAGCGCTTCGACGAGGGCCAGCCGCAGCTCCTGCCAGTCGTGCACCGGCTGGCCGTTGACGCTTTCCACCTCCTGCCCGGCCCGCAGGCCAGCCATGGCAGCCGGACTGCCCGGCACCACACTGCCCAAGCCTGGCCGCAGGGCCTCGGTGCCATTCAGCAACGTCACCCACACCAGCACCACCGCCAGCAGCAGGTTGGCCACCGGCCCGGCTGCCACAATGGCCACCCGCCGCCACACCGTCTGCTGGTCAAATGCCCGGTGCATCTCCGTCGGCGCCACCTCGCCCTCGCGGCTGTCGAGCATGCGCACATAGCCGCCCAGCGGGATCGGTGCAACGGCCCACTCGGTTTCGCCCCGTTGCCACTTGACGATGGCCGGACCAAAACCAATGGAAAACCGCAGCACCTTGACGCCCATGCGGCGCGCCACCCAGTAATGGCCGAACTCGTGAAACGTGACCAGTACCCCCAGGGCGATCAGAAAAGCCAATACGGTCGTCACCATGGTTCAAGATCCTTGCAGATTGTCGCCCAGCGCCTTGCGCAGGGCGGTCACGGCCTGTTCCGGCCGGTCCACCGGCAGGTTGTGCCCGGCAGCCGGAACCCTGATCAGCGGCGCCCCCAGTCGTTGCGCCAGCCGCTCGCCGATCGCCAGCGGAAAGACGCGATCGCCCTCGCTCCACACCAGCCGAGTATCCGGCCAGCTCATTCCGGTATAGCGGGGAAGATAGCCGTCCATGTTGACCAGCAGGTCATCCATCAGGCGGTAAAGCGCCGGTTCGCGGCCGGCCAGATAGGTTTCACGCACATCTTCCAGAACCCAGTTCGGCACGTCATCGGTCTTGCTCGACACCATCCGCCACAGCCGCCTCATGCCAGCCGCGTCCTGCGGCACAAACAGGGCTGCCGGCGAAGTCGCATCCGCCCGTTTCAGCAAGGCCTGCAAGTCATCCTGCGTGTAGACCGGACCGGGTGAATTGACGATTACCAGCCGGCTGACCGCCTGCGGCAGGCGGCGCGCCAGCTCGACAGCCACAAACCCGCCATAAGAGATGCCCACCAGCTCGACCTGCCGGATGCCCCGGTCGGCCAGCAGGGCCTGCAAGGCATCGGCCTGTGCATCCAGCGAAGGCGTACGATCCGACACCGAATCACCGAACCAGAGCAGGTCGGGCACCAGCACCCGGTGATCGCGGACCAGGTCCAGCATCGGCGCTTTCCAGCTTGCCAGACCATTGGCGCCAAAGCCGTGAATCAGCAACACGGCCGGCCCGCTGCCCCCCTCGCGATAGGCCAGCCGGCCATCCGGCAGGGCCAGCTCAGCCGGCTCGAAACCGTGCAACCGTGCTTCAGCCGTACCCCACAGGGCATACAGGCGGGCGGGGGAACAGGCAGCCAGCATCAGGACCAGCCAGCCGGCCAGTACAAGGCGCCAGATTCGTGAAACGCTCATAAAGGGGCGGAATCTGCGTGGTTCAAACGGCGCGCAGTCTAGCATGCCCGACTGGCCGCACCATCTGCGGGTAGGCTGGCACACAGCGCCCGCAAGGCCGGTGACTGCCAGCCACGCCGCCAGACCAGCCAGGTCTGCATCGGTGCATGATCTGCCGGCAGATCATGCACCGCCAGCCCCAGGTGGGCACTGGCCGGATCATCCAGCACCGAACGCGGCAGCAAGGCAATGCCCATGCCGGCTGCCACGCAGCCCAGAATGGCCTGGAACGACCGGAATTCCAGCACGGCAGCCGGTACGACACCCCGGGCACGACACCAGTTCTCCAGCCGGTCACGGTAGGCGCAACCGGCCCCGAAGGTCAGCAGCACCGGTGCCACGATCGCCTCGGCCAGCGACAGGCCGGCCTCGGCAATCAGGCACGGGGCTTCGCACCACACCGGACAGCCATCCAGCCCGGGCTCGGCCACCGGCCCGCAGACAAAGGCCGCATCCAGCCGGTATTCCAGCACGGCACTGACGGCCTGACGGGTCGGCAGGGTATCAAGAACCAGCTGCACGGCCGGATGCCTCCGGTGAAAAGCCGGCAAAACCTGTGGCAGGCGGATGGCCGCCGTGGTTTCCATTGATCCCAGCCGTAACGTGCCGCCCGGCTCGTCGCCGCGCACTGCCGCGCGGGCTTCGTCAGCCAGGCTTTGCAGCCGGCGGGCATACCCCAGCAGGGTTTCGCCCGCCGGCGTGATGAACAGCCGCCGCCGGTCGCGGCGGAACAGCTCGACCCCCAGATCGTCTTCCAGCTGCCGCAGGCGGGCCGACACGTTGGACTGTACGCAGCACAGCTGTTCGGCCGCCGCCGTGACACTGCCGGTATCCGCCACGGTGCGGAACAGCCGCAGGCTGGCAAGGTCCATGGTTCATCACTCCTGGAGATCGATTCAATCAATTTAAATCGTTTTTATTGAAAATGCATCACGCCTAAAGTGATCCTGTACCAGTCACCAGAGGTGTGCCACTCATGCCAAGACGGTTCCGCTTGCCAGCCGGCCTGTACGGGCTGCTCACCCTGGCCGCTGCCATGGGACTCGGACGTTTTTTCTACACGCCCCTGCTGCCGCTGATGCTGGCCGAAGGGCGGATCAGCCTGCCGGACGCCTCGGGACTGGCCTTTGCCAACTATCTTGGCTACCTCACAGGCAGCCTGTGGCTGGCACGGCATGCCTTGCACGGTCCCCGGCAACTCATGGCCGGACTGCGGACCGGACTGGTGCTCAACGTGGCCGGACTGGCACTGCTGGCCTGTCCGTTGCCGGTCTGGCTCTGGGGACTGGCCCGCGGCGTGTCGGGCATCGCCAGCGCCGTGGTCATGGTCTGCCTCGCATCCCTCCTGTTGCCGCGGGCCGGTACCTGGACCCGTGGCCTGATCTATGCCGGCATCGGCTACGGCATGGTTGCCGCCGGCGGCCTGACCCATCTGTGGCCCGACAGCCTTCACAGCGGCTGGCTGGCCACGGCCCTTGCCGCCCTGCTGGCCGGTCTGGTCTGGCAGCCGCCCCGGCGCCCACGCCCTGCCGTCCGGCCCGCCGCAGCTGCATTGCTTCGCCCGGAAACCGGCATTGGTGCCCTGACCGCACTGTACGGCCTTGCCGGACTGGGCTACATCATCGTCGCCACCTACCTGCCTACCCTGGCCCGTGACACGCTGGGCCCCGGGGCAGACACCGGCCTGCTGTGGCTGGTGGCTGGTACGGCAGCCATGCCCGCGCCGCTCCTGTGGACCGGGCTGGCCCGCAGGCTGGGCGACGCGCCGGCACTGGCACTGAACATTGCCTTGCAGGTCGCAGCCACTTCCCTGCCCGCCTTCGCCTCCGGACCGGCCCTGCTGGTTCTGGCGGCTGCCTGCCTCGGACTGGGATTTGCCGGCACGCCAGCCCTGGTCCTGCCGCTGGCCAGCCGGCTGCCGGCACATGCGGGCTGGCAGCCGGTGGCCGCCGTCACCGCAGCCTATGGCGTCGGCCAGTTGCTGGGGCCGATGCTGGCGGGCGTGCTGCGCCAGACCAGCGGCAGCTTTGCCCTGCCAAGCCTGGTGGCCGCACTGGCCCTGCTGCCTGCGCTGCTGTGCATCCCGGCTGCCACGGGATACCGGCCGGCCCTCCTGGCCCGGACAGCCATCCGGCCGCGCTAGCCCTCTCACCCTCCTGACCACCTGACCCGAAAGAAGGAACACCTCCATGCCATTCATCAACATCCGCCTGACCCGCGAAGGCGCAACGCAAGAACAGAAAGCCCGACTGATCGAAGGCGTGACCGATCTGGTCACCACGGTACTGGGCAAGAACCGGGCAACCACGTTCGTGATCATTGACGAGGTCGAGACAGACAACTGGGGCATCGGCGGCGAACCGGTCACGCAAATCCGCGCAAGGCAGCACCAGACACCGCAAGCCTGAAGCGGAAGCGGAAGCGGAAGCGGAAGCGGAAGCGGAAGCGGAAGCGGAAGCGGAAGCGGAAGCGGAAGCGGAAGCGGAAGCGGAAGCGGAAGCGGAAGCGGAAAACAGCATGAGGGACTGCTCCG
>JAGPIM010000020.1:0-13832 GCA_018055005.1 Laribacter sp. | reverse complement strand
GAAGCGGAAGCGGAAGCGGAAGCGGAAGCGGAAGCGGAAGCGGAAGCGGAAGCGGAAGCGGAAGCGGAAGCGGAAGCGGAAGCGGAAGCGGAAGCGGAAGCGGAAAACAGCATGAGGGACTGCTCCGGACTCCCGGCATGGTCAGCGACGAACGGTATCCCTATCATGCAGGGCTTTCATTGCTGGTCGCACTGCCATGTTGCTGAACGTCATCTGGGCCGGATTCATTCTGGTCGCGATCTTCACCACGCTGTTGCAGGTCGTGCTGTTCGGTGCCACCGACCTGCCGGCCCAGATGGTCAAATCGCTGTTCGACACCTCGAAAACCGCGTTTGAAATCGCGCTGGGCCTGACCGGGGTGATGACGCTGTGGCTCGGCATCATGAAAGTGGGCGAGCGCGCCGGTCTGATCGACCTGATGGCGCGCGGGCTGGCTCCGCTGTTCCGCCGCCTGTTTCCCGGTGTGCCGGCCGGCCATCCAGCGCTGGGCAGCATGACCATGAACATCGCCGCCAACATGCTGGGGCTGGATAACGCCGCCACGCCGCTGGGGCTCAAGGCCATGCGCGAGTTGCAGACGCTCAATCCCGAGCCGGACACCGCCACTGACGCGCAGATCCTGTTCCTGGTCATCAACACGGCGGCGGTGACACTGTTTCCCGTCACCATCATGGCCTACCGGGCGCAGATGGGTGCGGCCGATCCTTCGGACGTGTTCATCCCGCTGATCCTCGCCAGCTATATCGCCACCGTGTCGGGCGTGGCGCTGGTGGCAGCGATGCAGCGCCTGCGGATCTGGGACCCGGTGGTGCTGGCCTATCTCGGCGGACTGGCGGCCGTGGTGGGCGGGCTGGCATGGTGGTTTGCCGGCCTGCCGCCGGAGGCGATGCAGGCGCAGTCGCAGCTCTGGAGCAACGGCTTGCTGCTGGCCGTGGTGGCCGGTTTTCTGCTGGCGGCCATCCGCCGCGGCATCAATGTGTACGACAGCTTCATCGAGGGTGCCAAGGAAGGGTTCCAGGTGGCGGTCGGCATCATTCCCTATCTGGTGGCGATGCTGGTGGCAATCGCGCTGTTCCGCACCAGCGGTGCGCTGGAACTGCTGATCGGCGGCCTGCGCAGCCTGGTGGCGGGCTGGGGCTTTGATGCCCGCTGGGTCGATGCCCTGCCCAACGGCATCATGAAATCGCTGTCGGGCAGCGGTGCGCGGGCGGTGATGCTGGACACCATGCAGACCCACGGCGCCGACAGCTTTGTCGGCCGGCTGGTGTCGATCATCCAGGGATCGAGCGAAACCACGTTCTACGTGCTGGCGGTGTATTTTGGCGCGGTGAACATCCGCCATACCCGCTATGCCGCCGGCTGCGGCCTGTTTGCCGATCTGGCGGGATTCGTGGCAGCGGTCGCGGTAGCCTACCTGTTCTTCGGGCAGGCGGCCTGAGGCAAAGCAGCAGGACAGCGTCTATGCTCAACACATGCCCCATGGCCAGGACCCGTCCCCGCAAGGAGATTTTCATGACCGCCATCACTGCCTGCCAATCGCTCGACAACCTGTGCCGGCACCTCGATGCCATCGACCGCCAGATCGTCACCCTGCTGGCAGAACGCGGTGCCTATGTCCGGCAGACCGGCCGCTTCAATACGGAGCCGGCCGCACTGGCCGACCGGCAACGGCTGGCTCCGGCCATCAGCCGGGCGCGGGCACTGTCCCTGTCGGTCGGCGCCGATCCGGACACCACAGAGCGTGTCTACCTCGCCATGCTGGAAGCGTTCGGTGCGGCCGACACAGCAGAATATCCGGCACTGGCTACCGGATAATTCCGGCACCACGCCGGATTCTTACCGGTTTCAGCCGTTACCGGGCCGGGCGGTGGCGGCAATACGGCGGGCGGGCTACTGTGTTTACTTGATAACAACAAGGAAACCCGCAACACCATGGCCGACACCCTGATCTTTTTTGCCAGCAAGGTGCTCTTTGTCATCGCCGCCCTGTTCCCGATCCTGAATCCTCCCGGCCATGCGCCCCTCTTTCTGTCCCTGACCGTCCACAACACACCGGAAGAACGTGCCATCCTCGCCCGCAAGGTGGGGATCTACAGTTTCATGCTGTTGTTGCCAAGCATGTTCATCGGCAGCTACGTCCTGCGCATTTTCGACATCACCCTGCCTTTCGTGCAGGTGGGCGGCGGCATCCTGGTCACCATTGCCGCGTGGGAAATGCTGGCCGACAAGCACGGCCCCAGCCCCGAAGAACAGGCCGAACCCCACCAGCTGGACCAGAATGCCCTGTCGCAGCGCGCCTTTTACCCGATCACCTTTCCGATCACGGTCGGCCCCGGTTCGATCACGGTGGCGATCACCGTCGGCGCCAGCATGCAGGGCAAGGGACTGGAGAGCTTCACCCTGCTGCCGCTGGCCAGCTTTGTCGCCGTCAGCCTGATTGCCTACTCGCTGTACTGGAGCTACTGCTACGCCGACCGCCTGCTCAGGCTGCTCGGTCCCAACGGCACCATGGTGTTCCTGCGGCTGTCGGCCTTCATCCTGATGTGCCTGGGCGTGCAGATCTTCTGGGAGGGCCTGACCCAGCTCATCCTGCAATTCACCAGCGCGCACTTTGACATTGTGGTCCGGATGAAGTGACCTGCCGGCTCGGTTACACTAGCCCCCATGAAGACCTATATCGTTGGCGGGGCGGTACGTGACCGTCTTTTGGGCCTGCCGGTGCGCGACCGCGACTGGGTCGTGACAGGCGAAACACCGGAATCCATGCGCCGCCAGGGCTTTCGCCCGGTCGGGCGTGATTTTCCGGTGTTCCTGCATCCGGACACGCACGAGGAATACGCACTGGCGCGCACCGAGCGCAAGACCGCGCGCGGCTATCACGGCTTTTCGTTTCATGCCGCGCCGGACGTGACGCTGGAAGACGACCTGGCCCGGCGCGACCTCACCATCAATGCCATGGCCGAGGATGAAAACGGCAAGCTGTTCGACCCGTTCAACGGCCGCCAGGACCTGGCAGCCGGCATCCTGCGCCATGTGGGCGAAGCCTTTGTCGAAGACCCGGTACGCATCCTGCGCATTGCCCGCTTTGCTGCCCGCTTCGGCTTCACCATCGCCGAAGACACACAAAAACTGATGCGTTTCATGGTCGATGACGGCGAAGTGGACCATCTGGTGCCGGAACGGGTCTGGCAGGAACTGTCCAAAGGGCTGATGGAAGCACAGCCATCGCGCTTTTTCACCGTCCTGCGTGACTGTGGCGCACTGGCACGCATCCTGCCCGAAGTCGATGCCCTGTGGGGCGTGCCGCAGCGGGCGGACTACCACCCCGAAGTGGATACCGGCGTACACGCCATGCTGGTGCTGGACCAGTCGGCCCGGGACGGACTGGGGCTGGCTGCGCGCTTTGCCGCCCTGTGCCATGACCTTGGCAAGGCCCTGACACCGGCCGAACTGCTGCCGCGCCACAGCGGGCACGAGGGGCGTGGCGAAGCCCCGACCCGGGCCCTGTGCGAGCGCCTGCGCGTACCGGCAGAATGCCGCGACCTGGCGCTGCTGACCGTGCGTTTTCACTCGCACATCCACCGCATCCGCGAACTGCGTCCGGACACCGTGCTGCGGCTGCTGCGCGAGTGCGATGCCCTGCGCCGGCCGGCGCGGTTTGACGATCTGCTGGCCGTCTGCCGCTGCGATGCTCACGGCCGTCCCGGTCACGAACAGGACGCCTATCCGCAGATTGCCATTGCCCGCCGCTACCTTGATGCCGCGCAGTCGGTCAACGCAGGCGACATTGCCCGGCAAACGCCGGACAAGTCCACCATCCCCTACCGGATTGACGCTGCCCGCCTGTGCGCCATCGAAGCCGCCAAACGGCAGATGTCCTAGTCCAACCCCGTTTTCACCCGCACCGGATCACACTTCATGACCCCGCATATCCTGGGCCTGTTCGCCGGCCAGCCGGCACCTTTGGGCGGCGGCAGCCGCCTGTCCTCCATCGTCAAGCACCCGGTAGACCGGCTGACGCTGACCGCAACCGGCCCGCAGGAAGACCAACAGGCAGACCTGAGCGTGCACGGTGGCGTGGACAAGGCAGTCCACATCTATCCGGTCGAGCATTACACGGCGCTGGCCCAGGCGTTTCCGGCCGCTGCTGCCGTGCTGGGCAGCGGCTTTCTGGGTGAAAACGTGTCGCTGGCCGGGCTGTGCGAAGACCGGCTGCGGCTGGGTGACCGCCTGGTCATCGGTGACGCCGTGCTGGAAGTCAGCCAGCCGCGCAGCCCGTGCTGGAAAATCGACACCCGTACCGGCGAAAAAGGCGTGGCCGAACACATTGCCCGCCAGTACCTGACCGGCTGGTACTGCCGCGTGCTGCATCCGGCCGTCATCCGTGCCGACAGCCCGGTCTGCCATGAAACCGTGCACGCCGACTGGCCGACCCTGTTGCAACTGATGACCCTGATGGCCGAGCACCGGCCCGAACCGGCCAGATTGCGGGCCGCAGCCGTTCCGGCCCTGACGCAATCGTGGCAGGACAAGCTGCACAAGCGTGCCGACTGGCTTGAACAGCAGACCAGCTGAATCAGACAACTTTCCTTTCCCCAATCCTTGCCCGGAGCCTGTCCCGTATGCTGATGGTGGTTTCTCCTGCCAAATCCCTTGATTTTGAATCTCCCCTGCCGTCCGGCCTGCCGGCCACCCGTCCGCCAATGCTGGACGAATCGGCCCGGCTGGCCGACATCCTGCGCCAGATGGCACCGCAGGACATCGCCGGGCTGATGCAGGTCAGCGACAAGATTGCCGCCCTCAACGTGGCCCGCTTTGCCGAATGGCACGCCGGTTACAGTGCTCCACAGGCACGGCAGGCCGTCTTTGCCTTCAACGGTGACGTCTACGAAGGACTGGACGCCGCCTCGCTGGACCGGGCCGGCCTTGACTGGCTGCAACCGCGCCTGAACATCCTCTCCGGCCTCTACGGACTGCTGCGCCCACTGGACCTGATGCTGCCCTACCGGCTGGAAATGGGGACCCGGCTGGCCAACCCGCGCGGCAAGGACCTGTACGCTTTCTGGGGAGAGCGCATCACCACCGAGCTGAATGCCCGCCTGCAACAGGACGGCAGCCAGGTGCTGGTCAACCTTGCCAGCGACGAATATTTCCGGTCGGTCAAGCCCGCGCAGCTGGCCGCTACGGTGTGGACGCCGGTCTTCCGCGACAGCAAGGCCGGCGGTCCCTACAAGATCGTGAGCTTCTGGGCCAAGCGTGCCCGCGGCCTGATGGTGCGCTGGATGGTCGAGCAGCGCATCGAATCGCCGGACGACCTGCGCGCCTTTGATGTCGAGGGTTACCGCTTCAATCCGGCCGCCAGCAACGGCACGACGCTGGTATTCCTGCGCGACCACTGAGCGGGCTGAAACCCGGCAAGCCAGTTACGCATCCGGCAGCAGCGGCCAACCAGCCGCAAGGGCAGCTTCCCGCTGTCCACAAGGGCTGCGCACACCGCACAGACGGACGCTGCCGGTACACAAGCAGAAGCGGCCCAGCCGGGGCCATGAGCCGCTTGACCGTGCGCTTGCATTGCCCGAAAAAGTCCAGGCGAACCAGGCAGGGCGCAAGGCCAAAAGCAGGATTCCCCACGAAAGCTGGCCTCCGGACAACGCAGCACCGGCATCGGCCTGCACCGCAGCGGTGTCCTGCTGCATGCGCGAGGCAGGGGCAGACGCCTCAGCGCCAGCTCCCCCAAGGCCGGTTGCGGCATGAACCGGCAAGACAGCCGTCCGGGCCTTGCTTAGCTGCACCAACCCGCCTCGGATACCAGGCCACGATGCCCGGAACGGGGTTTTTATTGCGGACTGGCGACAGCATCTTCATGCGTTTCGCGCCGGGCGAAAAAGGTTTCCACATGCGTCTGCATGGCCCGGGACAGGGTGTCTTCGCCGAAGATCACCGTCGCATTGCACTGTTTTTGCAGCTCCTGCCAGTCGGCTTCACTGCCGGCCTGCAACAGCAGGTCAATGTCCGGATTCAGCGTCAGCGCCGTATCCACCATGGCCGGCACTGCGGCCGGATTGTCGCTGGCGACCACCAGCATGGCAGCGTGCATGATATGCGCCTGCACCAGTACGTCCGGCTCGGCAGCATCACCGCAGACCGCCTTGATGCCGCGCTCGCGCAGCCGGTCCACCCGCTCGCGGTTCTGCTCGACCACCACGAACGGAATCTGCCGCGCCTGCATGCTGGCTGCCAGTCCCTCGCCAATGCGGCCGTAGCCCACCAGCACCACCTGCCCTTGCAGGTAATGGTGTTCGGTATCGTGCGGCAGCTCGGCATACGGGTCAGGACGCGCATCCAGCCGCCGCGCCAGCGCCGAACGGGCCAGCAGCCAGCGGCTGAACAGCGGCACCGATGCAAACACCACCGGATTGAGGGCAATCGAGATCAGGGCACCGGCCACGATCAGGCTTTGCCCTTCCGGCGGCAGCAGGCCAAGGCTGAGCCCCAGCCCCGCCAGGATGAAGGAAAATTCGCCGATCTGCGCCAGACTGGCCGAGATGGTCAGCGCCGTACGCAAAGGATAGCGGAACGCCACCACCAGCACAGCTGCGGCCAGCGATTTGCACAGGATGATGATGGCCACCACGCCCAGCACGTGCAGCGGCATCTTGATCAGGATCGAGGGCTCGAACAGCATGCCGACTGCCACGAAAAACAGCACGGCAAAGGCATCGCGCAAAGGCAGTGACTCGCTGGCAGCCCGGTGGCTCAGGCGGGATTCGCGCAGCACCATGCCGGCGAAGAATGCCCCCAGCGCAAACGACACGCCAAAGAGTTCGGCCGCCCCGTAGGCGATGCCGATGGCGGCAGTGATGACCGACAGGGTGAACAGCTCGCGCGAGCCGGTGCGGGCCACTTGCCAGATCAGCCACGGCAGGATGCGCCGCCCCACCAGCAGCATCAGTCCGATGAACAGCGACACCTGCAACAGGGTCTTGCCGATGGTCCACCACAGCGAGCCCCCCGGCGCCGCGGCCTCGCCACCGCCCAGCAAACCGGCCAGCGGCGGCAGCAGCACCAGTACCAGCACCGTGGCCAGGTCTTCCATCACCAGCCAACCGACGGCAATGCGTCCGTTCATGGACGCCAGAATGCCGCGCGCCTCCAGCGCCTTCAGCAATACCACGGTACTGGCACACGAGAGCGATACGCCAAACACCAGTGCCGCACCCAGGTTCCAGCCCCACCAGCTGGCCAGCAGGGCGCCCAGCACAGTGGCCACCCCCATCTGCACCACAGCCCCCGGGATGGCAATACGCTTGACGGACAGCAGGTCGTCCAGCGAAAAGTGCAACCCGACCCCGAACATCAGCAACATGACGCCGATCTCGGACAATTGCGCGGCCAGATGCACGTCACCGACAAACCCCGGTGTGGTCGGTGCAATCACGATACCGGCAAACAGGTATCCCACCAGTGCCGGTATACGGAATCGTTCAGCCAGAAAGCCGAACACCAGAGCCAGGCCAAAGCCGGCCGCAATCGTCGAAATCAGGGGGAAATTATGTTCCATGCATATCCGTTGGCAGAAAGTTGCTCATCAAGAGCATTTTACCTGCGACAAAGTGACTTTTTTCACTTAACACCAAGTTAAAAGTACCCGTATTTCGAGAATGACACCGATAAAAAAGCCTCCCGTAGCGGGAGGCCTGTACTGGTGCAACCTTCATGGTTCAGCCACTGATCAGGTTTGACAGCGGCAGGTAGTCGACCAGGTCCTCGGCTTTCACGGATTGTCCGGGAGCCAGCCGGACCAGACCGTCGGCCCACGCGCAGGAGGTCAGCACACCGGAGCCCTGCTGCGGATAGATTTCGACGGCAAACCGCCCTTCTTCATGGATCAGGCGGGCGCGCAGGAATTCGGTGCGCTTGCTGTCCGGCTGTTGCCAGTCAAAGCGGGCCGGCAGCTGTACGGACAGCATCGGTGCCCGGCCGTCCAGCCCCATGCGTTCGCGCAGGAACGGCGCCACCAGCGTCGCCAGCGTCACGAATCCGGAAACCGGGTTGCCCGGCAGCCCGATGAAATCGGCCTCACCGATGGCCCCGAAGGCAAACGGTTTGCCCGGCTTGATGGCCAGCCGCCACAAGTCCAGCCGGCCTTCGCGTTCGACAGCGGTTTTGACATGGTCTTCTTCTCCGACCGATACCCCGCCGCAGGTCATCACCACGTCGGCTGATCCGGCAGCATCTGCCAGCGCCAGACGGGTGGCAGCCAGGCTGTCGGGGATGGTGGCCAGATCGCGGACTTCGCAGCCCATCTGCGTCAGGATGCCGCGCAGCCAGTAACGGTTGGAGTTGTAGATGCGGCCGGGGAACAGGGTTTCGCCCGGTTCGGTCAACTCATCACCGGTAAAGAACACCGCCACGCGCAGCGGTCGCAGCACTTCGACTTCGGGCTGGCCGACCGAGGCAATCAGGCCGATGTCGGCCGGCTTGAGCCGGCTGCCGGCGGCCACCACCACCGTACCGGCGGCAATGTCCTCACCGGCACGACGGATGTTCTGTCCGGCCCTGGGGGCGCTGGCCACCAGCACGCGATCGCCGTCCTGCCGGCACTGCTCCTGCATCACCACGCAGTCGGCACCGGCGGGGACGGGCGCCCCGGTGAAAATGCGGGCGGCGGTACCCGGTTGCAGCGGCTGCGGCTGGGTACCGGCCGGTACGCGCTGGCTGACGGGCAACGCCTCGCCTTCGGTCCAGTCGGCCACCCGCAGGGCAAAGCCGTCCATGGCGCTGTTGTCCTGCGGCGGTACGGCCAGACGCGATACCACGTCACGAGCCAGGATCCGCCCGCGGGCACGTACCAGCGGCAGTACCTCGGTTTCGGTCAGCCGGCGGGCCCGGTCGAGCAACCAGGTACGTGCATCATCGAACGGAAGCAGGGCGGGAGTAGTCAAGTCAGATACCTTTCGCAGAGAAAGGCGACGACGCCTTCGACGTCATCGCGATGAAAACAGGGCAAAGCGTCCTTCAGGCAGGCGGGCTGGTCAGCCACCACGGCCACCACCCGCGCGTCGTCCGGCGCCAGCCGCGGCCGGCCGAGCGCCGAGTTGACGACTTCGATCTTGTCGATGGTTTCGTGCTTGAATCCTTCCACGATCACCAGGTCGCAAGGGGTCAGCCGGGCCAGGTGATCCGAAAGTGGCGCGTCATTGGCCTCCGGCACCTGTTCGATCAGCATGCGCTGCCGGGGTGTCACCAGCATGACGGCCGCCGCACCGGCTTCACGGTGCCGCCAGCTGTCGCGGCCGGGTGTGTCGAAATCAGCATCGTGGTGCGTGTGCTTGATTACGGCCACCCTGATCCCCCGGGCAGTCAGCCTGCGGACCACGCGCTCCAGCAGCGTGGTCTTGCCACTGCCGGAGTAGCCGGCAAAACCTATGACGTTCACGTTAAGTTCCTTGCAGAAGCCTTGACGATTCTCGGCCAAAACCCGTCCGGGCGGCAACCTGCGAATGCGGCGGCCTGCCGGTTGCGTCAAGGGGTCGATCCCATTAGGCTCGATCCGTTGCCTGGCTGCTGCCGGGTCCGTTTTCCGCCAGCCAGGTAAATTCCATGCAACTTTCCCGTCGTCTGGACCATATTGCCCCGTTTCATGTCATGGCCATCCTTGAGCGGGCCCGCGCCCTCGAAGCGGCCGGTCATGACGTCATCCATCTTGAAATCGGCGAACCGGACTTTCCTACTCCGGAACCTGTCCAGCAGGCCGCCGCTGCCGCCATGGCCGCACAGCGTACTTTTTACACACCGGCCCTGGGCCTGCCGGAATTGCGCGAGGCCATCGCCGGCTGGTACGCCAGCCGCTACGGCGTGACGGTGGAGGCCTCCCGCATCGCCGTCACGCCCGGAGCCAGCGGAGCACTGCTGCTGGCCCTGTCTGCCCTGTGCGAATCCGGCCGCTCGGTGTTGTTGCCCGACCCGACCTATCCGTGCAACCGGCATCTGGTCAGCCTGACGGGCGCCGAGCCGGTCGGCATTGCCGTGGATGCCGGCACCCGTTACCAGCTGTCGGCGCAGCATGTCGACGCGCACTGGCGGGCGGATACGGTTGCCGCCATGATCGCCTCGCCCTCCAACCCGACCGGCACCCTGATCACGCCGCCGGCCCTGGCAGCGCTGCATGATGCCGTGCGCCGGCACGGCGGCACGCTGATCGTGGACGAGATTTACCACGGCCTGACCTACGGCGTGGACGCCCCCACGGCCCTGGCGCTGGGGGATGACATCGTGGTGATCAACAGCTTCTCCAAATACTTCCAGATGACCGGCTGGCGGCTGGGCTGGCTGGTGATGCCGCCGGCACTGGCCGAAGCGGTAGAGCGGCTGGCCCAGAACGTCTTTCTGGCGCCCTCCACGCCGGCACAGTATGCCGCGCTGGCGGCATTCCGGCCGGAGACCTTGGCCGTGCTGGAACAGCGGCGGGCCGAATTCCGGCGCCGGCGCGACACGCTGATGTCCCTGCTAGCACCGCTGGGCTTTGCCTTCGCCACCGAACCGGACGGCGCTTTTTATCTGTACGCCGACGTGTCGGCACTGACCGACGACAGTTTTGCATTCTGCGAACGCCTGCTGTCGCAGGCTCATGTCGCCATTACGCCAGGACGCGACTTCGGCAGTCATGAGCCGGAACGGTACGTGCGGATTGCCTACACCACCGACTGCCGGCGACTGGAGGAGGCCGCCGGGCGCATCGCCAGCGTGCTGTAAATCCGGGGGATGTCACGGACTTGTCATGCTGCGTTGATCAAACTGTCACCTCCGGCTGGCATGTTCTAGACTGTTTGATACGCCCAGAGCGTCAATCACAACAACGAACAATTGTCTACGAGGAAAACCACATGAACAACGCAATGAAAATCCTGGACCTGTACGCCAGCATCAACCACCGTCCGCGCACTTCGCTGGAGCGCGAGTTCCGCCGGGTCGATGCCAGCAACCGCCGGCCGCGGCAAACAACCAGCCAGCCGTTCCGGATCGGTGAAGTCCGCCACAGCGAACGCTGACCCCACCTCCCCCGCCGGCCCTCCTCAGCCGGCTTGTTTTTGCCTGCAACCCCGTCCCTACACCGACGGTGTTTTTCCCAGCGAACGCGCCAGCCCGTCAGCCACCCGCCAGGCCTGCGCATACACGCTGACCTGTGGATTGGCCCCGATGCTGGTCGGAAACAGCGAACCGTCGCACACCGTCACGTTGTCCAGTCCCCACAGTCGTCCGTCCGGATTCACCGCGCCCTGCCTCGGTCCGGTTCCCATGGCGCATCCCCCCATGACGTGCGCACTCACCACCCGGGTGCTGAGAGCCCGCAAATCCAGACCGTCCAGCGCCTTGCGGCATGCTGCCATGCTCTCCAGCGGTGCCAGCCGTTCGTCCAGTGGCAGCACCTGCCGGGCCCCCGCAGCAAACTGGACGTCAGCCATCGCCAGCAAGGCCCGCCGGGCGGCCTGCCAGAACACTGGCGTCAACGGGTAATCCAGCTGCGGCCGACCGGCCTTGACGCTGACCGTGCCGCCGGCCAGATCCGGATGAAACCCGTCCCGTACAAGGGCAATCAGGACGTTGAGCCTGGTCAGGTCGGCCATCAGCCCGGCATGGCGCTCGCCAAAACCCGTCAGGGTCACGGCAGCCAGCAAGGGATGAACCGGCGGAGCTTCCAGCTTGAAGCCCGGCCGGCCGTCGACCGGATCAAGATGCAGGAAATGATCCGAATAGACGCTCTGGGGAGCGCCCTCGAACGGCCGCACCGGCGTGACAAACACGGCACCGGATACCAGGGTCGGATGCAGGCAGGTAGCACGCCCGATGCGGCCACCGGCATCCGGCACCCGGCTCTTGAGCAAAAGTGCCGGCGTATTGACGGCACCACCGGCCAGCACCACCTGGCCGGCCCGGATGTGCAAGGTACGGCCGGTGGGCGTCACACCATCCGGGCCGAGGGCTGCCACCCGCACGCCACTGGCGCGCCGGCCCTGCCATTCCACGGCCTCTACCCGGGCCCGGTGTACCAGCCGGGCACCGCGCTCCAGCGCGGCCGGCAAGGCGGTCAGCAGCATCGACTGCTTGGCATTGGTCGGACAGCCCAGGCCGCAGTAGCCAAGGTTCCAGCAGCCCCGCACGTTGCGGCGGATGCGCGCATGCGGGATACCCAGTGCCTCGCAGCCACGGGCCAGCACGGCATTGTTGGGATTGGGGTCAGTGAGCCAGTCGCTGACCCCCACCAGCGCCTCGGCCCGCTCGAACCACGGCACCATGCCGGCAGGGTCCAGCGGCAGCCCGAGCTGGTCGTGCCAGTAGGCCAGTGTGGTTTCAGGCGTGCGGAACGAGGTCGTCCAGTTCACCAGCGTCGAACCGCCCACCGCCCGCCCCTGAAGGATGGTGATGGCGTGGTCGCGGGTCTGCCGCGCGGCAGCATCCTGGTACAGCGCCGGATACGCCTCGGCTTCGCGCAGGGTGAAATCGGACGATGAATACAGCCCGCCCTCTTCCAGCACGATCACCTCCAGCCCGGCCGAACTCAGGACATGGGCAGCGATCGCCCCGCCCGCCCCGCTGCCGGCAATCACCACATCGGCACGCCAGACAGCATCCTCCTGCAAGTGCGCGGCGTCCGTCACCCGCCAGCCACGGGCCAGCCCTTCACGTACCGGATCTGCAATCATCGTTCATTCACCTTGCCGGGCCGCCAGCACCACGGCCGGCGGTCCTTCGTATCCGGTTGCGGCCCAGTGGGCCGGGTTGCCGTACCACGCGGCCAGCACCAGCTTGTGCAGGCCGCAATACACCGACCGTACCAGCGGCAGCGGACTGCCTTGCAGGCGGGCCAGCGCCTGTGCCGCCGCGCCAGGTTCCACCTGGTCCCATGCCGGCAGCCGCAAGTACAGCCAGCGCACCGGGGGAAAGGACAGGAAGGCAAAGAGATCTCCGATTTCCTGCTGCATGGGTGCGGGCAGGCTGGAGATGGCGGTATCCAGCCCTGCCAGCAATGTCCGTCCGGCCTCCGGGTCATCTGCCGGCCAGCGGCCGACCAGCGCCGGCGCCAGGGCCAGTACGACAGACCGGCCATCCGGGCTCAGGCAGGATTCGCCGGGTGCACAGGCGGCAGGCCTGCTTGCAGACGGCTGCGCCCACCAGCCGGCCAGCGCCAGCGCCACACCGCCTGCTGCACCGGCCTTGAGCAACTGGCGCCGGGTCATGTCGGCCATTGTCAGCGCACCATCAGTCGCAGCAAGGCCTGCACCCGTTTGCCGTAAGGCGCACCGACCATCCAGCTGGTACCCCAGCGGCTCTGGGCAAACACAGCCCGCAGGTGACTGAACGTGTCAAAGCCGGTCTGGCCGTGATAGGCCCCCATGCCCGAAGGACCGATGCCACCGAACGGCAGGTCGTCCTGGGCAATGTGCAGCAGGGTGTCGTTGAGGGTGACGCCGCCGGAACGGGTCGCCGCCAGGATCTGCCCGATGCGGCGGTTGTCATGGTCAAACAGGTACAGCGCCAGCGGATGCGGACGCTCGGCAATGTAGCGGACCGCCGCCTCCAGGCTGTCGTACGTCACGACAGGCAGCAGTGGCCCGAAGATTTCTTCCTGCATGATGACCGAGCCGGCCGGCGCATCCAGCACCAGGGCCGGCGCCAGCTTGCCGCCACGGCAACCGGTCTCGGCCGACAGCGGCACGATGCGTGCGCCCTGACGCCCGGCATCTTCCAGCAGTCCTTGCAGGCGCTGGCGGTGGCGCTCGCTGATGATGGCGCTGTAATCCGGGTTGTCGTGGATGACCGGATAGGCACGC
>JAGPIM010000141.1 GCA_018055005.1 Laribacter sp. | reverse complement strand
CGATGACGAGGTCGTAGATGAAAACGGCGAGGACCAGCACAAGGCCGATGCCGGCGCCGAACAGGATTTCGCGGTGCAAGAGCGAAACCGGGTTGACGAGTTCCCACACCATCGAGCCGCTGAAGGCCGAAGCCAGCAGCACGGCGGCCAAGAGCCAGCGGCGCAGGCTCCTGGGGGGCATGCGCCCGCCCTTGAGCCCGAGCCGGCGGCGCGACCAGCCCGCGCAGTCGGTGACGAGGTTGACCGGGCACACCCACGAGCAGAACACCCGTCCACCGGCCACCAGATAGAAACCGGCCACGATGACGGCGCCCAGCAGGGCCGTCAGTTGCGGCAGGTGTCCGGCAGCCAGCGACTGGGCCAACACGAAGGGATCGGTCAGCGGCACGGTGTCGAGTACGCAACTGGCAGTCAGGTTGCCTTTCAGCACCCAGATGCCACCCAGCCAGCCGGCCAGAGCGCCGGAGCCGGCAAAGAGGCCGAGTACCGACAGCTGCGACAGGCGGCGCAGGATCAGCCAGCGGTGCCGCTGCCAGAACGAACGAGTGGGCATCATGGCTGCTCTCCTCCGGCTGGTGCTTCAGGCTGGCGGACCGGCATCTGCACCAGATCGTCCCCCAGGAGCGATTTGCCTTCGTTGCCGGCCTTTTCCTCCCAGCCCAGACGGTAGTGGCTGCCGATCTTGCCCTTGGCGAGATGGATCGGCACCACCTTGATGGCGGCCTCTTCCAGCACGCAGGCGCTTTCGCACTTGCCGCAGCCGGTGCAGTAGTCCGAATGCACCGTCGGCAGCAGCATGCCGTGGCGGTCCGAACGCGGGTTGTGCTGCTTTTCCAGCGTGATGGCCTTGTCGATGACCGGACACACGCGGTAGCAGACATCGCAACGCAGCCCAAGGAAGTTGAGGCAGGTTTCGTGGTCGATCAGCACCGCCAGCCCCATGCGGGCCTGGTTGATGTCGGTGAGCGCGGGGTCGAGCGCACCGGTCGGGCAGGCCTTGACGCAAGGTACGTCAGGACACATCTCGCACGGGATGTCGCGCGCACTGAACCACGGCGTGCCCACGCCCTTGCCCTCGCCCAGACGGGCGAGTTTCAGGGTGTCGTACGGGCAGTCGCGCACACAGAGGCCGCAACGCACGCAGGCCGACAGGAAATCCGCCTCCGGCAGTGCGCCGGGCGGGCGCAGGGCCTCGGCCGGCCGCGCCTGCGCCGGGGTTGCCTGCGTGGCCAGTCCGGCACCGATCATGCCGGCCGAACAGGCCACGCCCAGCGATCCGGACAGGAACACCCGGCGGGTGAGGCTCTGCGGGGCGTCAGACGGAGTGGGGGAGTTCTTCATACCCGGTTCTCTCGCCTCAGGCCCTGACGACCTTCACCGCGCACTTCTTGTAGTCGGTTTCCTTCGACAGCGGGCAGGTGGCGTCAAGCGTGAGCTTGTTGACCAGCCGGCCTTCGTCGAAGAACGGGATGAACACCAGACCCTGCGGCGGCTTGTTGCGGCCACGGGTTTCCAGTGTCAGGGTGATTTCGCCGCGACGGGAGACCACCTTGACCTGCTGGCCGCGCTTGAGTCCGCGCAGTTCGGCGTCAGCCGGGTGCATGAATACCTGCGCATCCGGCACGGCACGATAGAGTTCCGGCACGCGGCGGGTCATCGAGCCGGTATGCCAGTGCTCCAGCACGCGGCCGGTACACAGCCACATGTTGTATTCGCGGTCCGGCACTTCGGCGGCGGGCTCGAACGGCAGGGCGATGATGCGGGCACGGCCGTCCTTCTGGCCGTAGAAGCGCACGCCTTCGCCTTTCTTCACGTACGGGTCAAAGCCCTCGCGGTAGCGCCACAGGGTTTCCTTGCCGTCCACCACCGGCCAGCGCAGGCCGCGGGCCTTGTGATAGGTGTCGAACGAAGCCAGGTCGTGGCCGTGGCCACGACCGAACGCTGCGTATTCTTCAAACAGGCCTTTTTGCAGGTAGAAGCCGACATGCCTGGCTTCTTCGTTGTGGTAGGCCGTGCCGTGCTGGCGGGCCATGTCGTCAAGCTTGTACTTGTTGACCTGGCCGTTGGCGAACAGCACGTCGTAAAGGGTCTTGCCGCGGTATTCCGGCTTTTTGGCAACCAGTTCGGCCGGCCAGACTTCCTCGACCTTGAAGCGCTTGGAGAATTCCACTACCTGCCACAGGTCGCTCTTGGCCTCGCCCGGAGCATTGACCTGCTGGCGCCAGAACTGGGTGCGGCGCTCGGCGTTGCCGTAGGCGCCTTCCTTTTCCACCCACATGGCGGTCGGCAGGATCAGGTCGGCGGCCATGGCCGAAACCGTCGGGTACGGGTCGGAAACGATGATGAAGGTTTCCGGATTGCGCCAGCCCGGATACATCTCTTCATTGATGTTGGGACCGGCCTGCATGTTGTTGTTGCACTGCTGCCAGTAGACCTTGAGCTTGCTGTCTTTCAGTGCGCGCTGCATGGCGACGGCGTGCAGGCCCATTTTCGGCGGGATGGTGCCTTCGGGCAGTTTCCAGATGTTTTCGGCAATCTTGCGGTGTTCGGGATTCATCACCACGAGGTCAGCCGGCAGGCGGTGGGGGAAGGTGCCCACTTCACGGGCGGTGCCGCAGGCCGACGGCTGGCCGGTCAGCGAGAACGGTCCGCAGCCCGGGGTGGAAATCTTGCCGGTCAGCAGGTGGATGTTGTAGACGAGGTTGTTGGCCCAGGTGCCGCGGGTGTGCTGGTTGAAGCCCATGGTCCAGAAGCTGACCACTTTCTTTTTCGGGTCGGCGTACAGCTCGGCCAGCCGCTTGAGGCGCTCGGCCGGCACACAGGACGTTCTGGTGGTGTATTCGAGCGTGTAGGGCTTCACGAAAGCGGCAAACTGCTCGAAGGTGATCGGGTCCATCTTGCCCGAATCCGGGTTTTTGGCGGCCTTCTGCTTCGGGTGCGTGGGGCGCAGTCCGTAGCCGATGTCGGTTTCGCCCTTCATGAAGGCGCAGTGCTTCTGGATGAAGTCCTTGTTGACCGCACCGGTCTGGATGATGTGGTTGGCGATGTAGTTGAGGATGGCCAGGTCGGTCTGCGGGCCGAAGACCAGCTTGTTGTCGGCCAGCTCGAAGCTGCGGTGTTCGTAGGTCGACAGGACGTGCACCTGGCAGTCCGGGTGGGTCAGGCGGCGGTCGGTGATGCGGCTCCACAGGATCGGGTGCATCTCGGCCATGTTCGAGCCCCACAGCACGAAGGCATCGGCTTTCTCGATGTCGTCGTAGCAGCCCATCGGCTCGTCCATGTTGAAGGTGCGCATGAAGCCGACCACGGCCGATGCCATGCAGTGGCGGGCGTTCGGGTCGAGGTTGTTCGAGCGCAGGCCGGCCTTCATGAACTTGGCGGCCGCATAGCCTTCCCAGATGGTCCACTGGCCCGAGCCGAACATGGCCACGGCCTCAGGACCGCCGGCCTTCATGGCGGTCTTGAATTTTTCTTCCATCACGTCGAAGGCCTGCTTCCAGGTGACGGGGGTGAATTCGCCGCTCTTGTCGAACTTGCCGTTCTTCATGCGCAAGAGCGGTTTGGTCAGGCGGTCCTCGCCGTACATGATCTTGGACAGGAAGTAGCCCTTGATGCAGTTGAGGCCGCGGTTGACCGGAGCGTCCGGATCACCCTGGGTGGCCACGACCCGGCCGCCCTTGGTACCGACCAGCACCGAACAGCCGGTGCCGCAGAAGCGGCAGGCAGCCTTGTCCCACTTGATGTCGGCACCGGCAGTGGCCGGATCGGTCGTGGCGGCCTGTGCCATGGAAGGCACCAGCGGCAGGTTGACTGCGGCAGCAGTGGCTGCGGCAGCGGCCGCATTGGCCTTGATGAAGTCGCGTCGGGTCAGGGTCATGATTGCGTTTCCTTATTGAAAAGGCTCGGGATGTCGTCGCCGGCATCGTCGTAGGCGTACACCAGCGACACCGACAGCACGTTGTCGATGTCATGCAGCGCAACGTAGGTGTCGGCAGCATCGCGCGAGCCTTCGCGGTCGATGGTGACGACCAGGTGGCCGTCCTCGCTGGCGGCATGGACTTCGACGCCTTCCATGGCTGCAAGGGCGGTCTGGACATGGCAGGACTGGTCGGGGCGGCAACGCACGACCACGCCGGAAATATTCATGCGGGGGACTCCTCGTCGGGACTGGGGGAATGCATGGACAGGGCATGCGCCGGGCAGGCGCTGACGCAGTGGCCGCAACCGGTGCATGACTGCCCGTCCAGTACGGGCTGGCTGCGGCCGCCGGTTTGCAGGGCAAAGGAGATGGCGGCGGTGTCGCAGCTGTCGCTGCAACTGCGGCACACCACCCGGTTCAGCGCGAGGCAGCTGTCGGCAAAGACCGGACGCCAGGCAAGCCGTGCCTCCGGGGCGATGCCCAGGGCGGCCGTAGTGCAGGCCCGCTGGCAGGCGCCGCAGAAGGTGCAGCCGGCCTGCCGCGTGTCCAGCGTCGGATAGCCGCCGTTGCCGGCAACGATGACCTGTTGCGGACATGCATTGCGGCAGTCCTCGCAGCGGGTACAGCTGGCGAGGAATCCGGTCTCGTCGATGGCGCCGGGCGGGCGGATCTGCGGACGGTGATGGCGGCCGAACCGGCCGCGCAAAAGGTCAGCGCGCGAGAGCATGTCGGGCAGGCGTGGGTTGAAGACAGGGGCGAGTCTAGAAATGCAGATGTGCTGAAAGGTTGACGAAAGTCATGATCAGCCGAGTGCTTGGCTTGACATCGGCTAATGGCCGATCAATGCCTAATCCTTTTGGTGGAGAGGCTGCCTGCCGATCGGACGGGGCGGAGTGCGGTTTGTCGCCGCAGGGGAGGGAAATGCTGCTGGCGTGAAAGTCTGGCCGGCCGGCATGGCACAATGGGACCTTGATCTGGCGGACCATTCATGAAGCACATCATTTTTCCCGATGCCATGCCGTGGCAGCGCAGCCTGGCGACCAAGCTGATGCTGCTGTCGCTCTTGTGGCTGATGCTGGCGATGGTGTCGATCGGATTCACCCTGCACCTGTCATGGAAGCTGGAGGGGGGCGCCGCAGCCATCAACGATGCCGGCAGCCTGCGCAAGCGCACCTACCATCTGGCCTACCTGATCGCCAGTCATGCGCCGGCGGCAAGGATCGAGCACGAGCGGCAGGATTTCCGCGTTACCCTCAACAACCTGCGCCAGGGGGATCCGACCCGGCCGCTGTTCCTGCCCGACAATCGGGAAGTCCACCGCATGGCCGCCCTGATCGATGCGCGCTGGCAGAACGAAGTGCATCCTTACGTCCAGCGTGCCTTGCGTGGCGAGGCGCAGCTGACGGCGGTGGATTTCGAGGACGTGGTCAACGACATCAACCTGCTGGTGCACCTGATCGAACTGGACAACGCCCGCAATACCACGTTGCTGCGTTTTTTCCAGACTTCGCTGATCGCCATGGTGCTGATCGGTTGCGTCACCATGCTGTACCTGCTGTACCTGCTGGTGATCCAGCCGGTCCGGCAGTTGGGAGCCGGCATGCGCAAGCTGCACGACGGCGACCTGGGGGCACGGGTGAAAGTGGCGAGCCGGGACGAGTTCGGTGTCCTGAGCGAGGGTTTCAACGACATGGCGCGCCGCTTGCAGGACCTGTACGCCAACCTGGAGGACAAGGTGCGCGAGAAAACCCTGTCGGTCGAGGAAAAGAACCGACAGCTGACCGCGCTCTACCAGGTCACCAGCTTTCTGCATCGCCCGCACACGCAGACACTCGACGAAATGGGCGAGGGTTTCTTGCAGCGGGTAATGGCGCTGGTCGGCGCTGATGCGGCCAGCCTGAAGTTTGTCGATGCCCAGCGCGGCAAACTGGACCAGATCGTGTCGGTGGGGTTGCCGGACAGCCTGAATGTGCATGAAACCTGCGTGTCGGTGGAGCACTGTCCGTGCGGCGCCGCGTTGAAGCAGTCCTTGCCGGTCGCCGTGCGCCTGGACGAAGTGTGTGTGGGCGACTGGCCATGCCGGAACACGGGTTTTGCCAGTCTGGCGGTGTTTCATGTGCGTTATCACGGCCAGAACGTGGCGCTGCTGACGCTGCTGTTCCGGACGCCGTGCACGGTGGCCGAGCCGGACGCCAACCTGATCGAAACGCTGGCCAGCCATCTGGGGACGGCCATTGAAAGCCGGCGGCTGGCCGAACGCGAACGGCAGCTGGCCGTGGCCGAGGAACGCAACCTGATGGCGCAGGGCCTGCACGACAGCATTGCGCAGTCCCTGTCGTTCCTGAACCTGCAGGTGCAGATGCTGGAGTCGGCCCTGGAGGCCGGTGAATCCGAAGCGGCGCAGGAAAACCTCGCCTTTATCCGCGAAGGCGTGGCCGAGTGCTATGAGGATGTGCGCGAGCTGCTGCTGAATTTCCGCACGCGCATCAGCAAGGAAGAATTTCCGGATGCCGTGCGGACGCTGCTGGCCCGCTTCGAGCAGCAGGCCCGCGTGCTGACCCATTTGCAGCTGGAAGGCGAGGGGCTGCCGCTCAATCCCGAACAGCAGTTGCAGGTGATCTTCATCCTGCAGGAGGCCTTGTCGAACATCCGCAAGCATGCCGCCGCCGGCAAGGTGGAGGTGAATATCCGCAATGGCCAGGATTTCGAGATGGACATCGTGGATGACGGTTACGGTTTTGACCAGTCGGCCGTGGCTACCCGCCAGGCCCGTCATGTCGGGTTGTCGATCATGCGGGAACGGGCCACCCGCATGGCCGCCACGGTTGATATCATGTCGCGGCCCGGTGAAGGAACCCGGGTCAGTCTGGTCCTGCCGCACAAGGAGCGCGCCCTCGCATGAGTCAACCCCTGAAGATTGTTTTGATCGACGACCACACGCTGTTCCGCAGCGGGCTGAAAGCGCTGCTGCAACGGCAGAGCGACTTTGCCGTGGTCGGCGAAGCGGCCGACGGGCTGGAGGGTGTCAAGCTGATCGAGCTGGTGGCACCGGACGTGGTGCTGCTGGACCTCGACATGCCACACATGAACGGCCGCGAGGCGCTGGCGCAGATCGTGGCCGTGCATCCTGAACTGGCAGTGCTGATGCTGACTGTGTCGGAGGACGGAGAGGATCTGGCCGAATGCATGCGCCTCGGGGCGCGAGGCTACCTGCTCAAGAACATCAACGCCGAATTCCTGCTCAGCAGCATCCGCCGGGCGGTCACGGGTGACAGCGTGCTGTCGCCGGAAATGACTGCCAAGCTGGTGGCGCGCCTGCGCGACCCGCGGCCGGCGGCAAGCCGCCCGGATGTCGACAGCCTGACGCCGCGCGAGCGCGAAACCCTGCGGCACCTGGCACGCGGGGCCAGCAACAAGGAAATCGCCCGGTCGCTGGATCTGGCCGAAAGCACGGTCAAGGTGCATGTGCAGAACATCCTGCGCAAGCTCAACCTCTCCAGCCGGGTGCAGGCAGCCGTGTTTGCCG
>JAGPIM010000140.1 GCA_018055005.1 Laribacter sp. | reverse complement strand
CGACAGTTTATGCCTGGTGGCCATAGCGAGTGGGTCCCACCCCTTCCCATCCCGAACAGGACCGTGAAACCACTTAGCGCCGATGATAGTACGGATACCCGTGCGAAAGTAGGACACCGCCAGGCTCTCCATGCAAGCCCCCAGCAGATGCTGGGGGCTTTTGTTTTGCCCGTCTGAAACACCCCGCACAGGCAGGACCAGCCTCGTCACGCATGCGGCAGGATCGCATTCAACTCGCAGGACTGGCTTCGGCCTGTCGTGTCTTTCCTCTTGATGACTGGCTTCTTGTCTGGCCAGCCATCACCTTGGTGTCGTGGCCCGATCTTGCGGTATGCAGGCGGGATCAATCTGCCCTGCACCCAGCAGGGACAATCCTCCAGCCGGACAGGCGTCCCCCTCGCAACCGGGAACCCGCAGAAGGTTGGACTGCGGGCGCTCTTCGCGGATGTCCGGGTGGGTCAGGGTGGTCAGTGACGGTGTGAAAAAAACGATGCTGACCCGGTCGTTACCCTGCGGGCTCTGCCACCGGCGAAACAGCAGACCGCTGCCTGGCGGGATTTCATCGCGCGCATAAGGCGTGAGGTGCCAGTGCAGGTCGAGCAGGCCGGCAAGGTTGGCAATATTGGTGTCGTGTCCGACCAGCACGGTCAGCGGAGCCGCTTGTGGGTCTTGCAGGATCCGGATGACCCGGTCCAGCAGGGCCGAGCCATTGGGCCGGGCAACCGGCTCACTGCCGTTGACGAGCCTGAAGGCTGCCGCGTGTGCCGGCAGCAGCGTCGGCAGCTGTTCCACCGTGACTCCAAGTACACCGGCCGGCACGCCCTGCGGCCATTCGGCTGCGGTCAGCAGCAGGTTTTCCGCCAGGCCGGAAGCGATGCCCATACCGCCTTCCAGCGATACCCGTTGCCGGTCAGCACTGACATGAACCCGGGACGGCAGTCGTGGCAGCACGCAGTGCCCGGAGGCATCCAGTGACTGGCACAGACTGGGTGCACAGCAACCACTGGCCATTTGCAATGCCTGCAAGGAGGGTTGCAGAACCCGTTGCAGGCCTGGCAGTTGCGGTTGCAGGGCAGCAGTAACCTGCTGGCGGTCGTAGCGGCAGATACCGGCTTTGACAGGATGAAACAGCGGATCAACGGCCTTGCCCGGCAGCACGGAAAATGTCAGGCCGCAACCCGGTGCCAGCCCTGGCAGCAAGGCTGCCGCACTGGCCTGAGTGCGCTCGTCAGTGTCGGCCCGGACATGGACCGCGCCTGGTGAAGGACAGCCTTGTCCGGGCAATAGTCCGGCCTCCCGGGCCTGTCGTCCGATCGCCTGCCATTGCGCCGTCAGCAGTGCCGCCCCGCGCGGTGTGAGCTCTCCGAGTCCGACCGGCCAGTCCGGCAGGGCCTTGCGTGTCCACCCGGATTGCGTCGACACGCTCTGGGTCGGTGCCCGCACGCCGTGCCGCATCACGATGACCCATTGTTCCGCAGCCATGACACTGGCAGGCAGGCCCAGCAACAATCCAGGCAAGACAAAACGCAGCATGACCCGGCTCCACACGACAAGGTGCTTTTACCTTAGCCGGCCATCTCCGGGCTTGCCGGCAGGATAGCCGGCCCGTGCAGTTCCAGCAGGCACGGCGGCCAGCCGTCCGCCTCGCTCCAGCGTACCCAGCCACCGCGCAGGACGGCAATCTGCCGCGCTTGTGCCGGACTCCAGCCGAAAGTGTCTGCCAGCAGCAGCCGGATCACGCCGCCGTGGGTCACCAGCACCCGGTGTGCTGCCCCGGTGGTCTGGTCTTGCCAGTGCTGCCAGGCCTCGCGCACCCGGCTGGTGAAGGCGGCCATCGATTCGCCATCCGGCGGTGTCAGGCGCCCCGCAGCATAGTCGTCCGCCCAGCCTGGCGGCAGCTGCGTTGTCAGGCAGTTTTCCCAGCGGCCAAAACCGGCTTCGCGCCAGCAGGCTGCCGGCTCGACGGCATGAGGCAGGGTCCTGGCGAAGGCTGCGCAGCGTACAAGGTCAGAGCTGGCGACGGCATCAATGGCCGGGCCGCTTGTGCTGAGGGCTTGCCAGGCGGCCTGCATCTGCTGCCAGCCCGGACGGGTCAGCGGGTGATCGGTGTGCCCCACCAGCCGGCCGGCGGCGTCGATGTCGCCATGGCGCAGCAGGGTGACGGTGCGGATGCTCATGCATCCTTGTCCGAAACACCGGCTTCGGCAAACGTGGCCATGCCGGCATGCAGGGCAATGGCCGCCTGCAACAGCGGGACCACCAGCGCGGCACCCGAGCCTTCTCCCAGCCGCAGTTGCAGGTCGACCAGCGGTTCCAGTTCCAGGGCTGCCAGCGCCGGAGCGTGGCCCTGCTCGTGCGAGCAGTGGCTGGCCAGCAGCCAGTGCCGCGTGGCCGGCTCCAGCCGGCAGGCTGCCAGTGCGGCTGCCGTGGCGATGAAGCCGTCCACCAGTGCCGGCTGTCCCAGCCGGGCAGCCTCCAGGTAGAACCCGGCCATGGCGGCGATTTCCAGACCGCCGACTTCGGCCAGCCAGTCGGCCGGCGAAGTGCAGTGGCCAGAGGCCCGCTGCAAGGCGGCAGCGATGATGCCGCGCTTGCGCTCCAGGGCGGTGTCATCGATGCCGGTGCCGCGTCCGGCCACCGTAGCGCTGTCGAGTCCGGCCAGTGCGGCAATCAGGCAGGCCGAGGCCGTGGTGTTGCCGATGCCCATGTCGCCGGCGATCAGCAGGGTGGCACCGGCCTCGATGGCCCGGCGGGCAGCCTGCCGGCCGGCCTCAAGGGCTGCGGCGCATTCTTCTCCACTCATGGCCGGTTCGCGCAGCAGGTTGCCGCTGCCGGCGCGTACCTTGGCATGCACGATGGGCAATGCCGGGTCGAAAGCACCTGCCACGCCGACGTCCACCACCTCCAGCCGGGCGCCGGTTTCGCGTGCCAGCACGTTGATGGCAGCACCGCCGCGGGTGAAGTTGTGCACCATTTCAACGGTGACGGCCGCCGGATAGGCCGATACACCCTCGCAGCAGACGCCGTGGTCGGCGGCAAACACCGTAATGGCCGGTTGCAGGCGGCGGGGGATCGCCAGCCCTTGCCAGGCGGCAAACCGGCAGGCCAGCGTTTCCAGCCGGCCGAGGCTGCCCAGGGGCTTGGTCAGCCGGGACTGGCGTTCACGGGCCGCAGACAGGGCCAGAGGGTCGGGAAGCGGGACAGGCATGATGGACTCCAGAAAGGGCATGACGATACCGAAAGCCGGCGCCAGCCGCTAACGGTGGCGCTATAATCGCGCCCGCCATCAGGGTGTCTGTGCGTACGTGTGCGCCAGATGAAACGGGAAGCCGGTGCAAGACCGGCGCTGCCCCCGCAACGGTAAGGTCTGTCCGACGACAAGCCGCATCATGTCTGCCACTGTTCACGAACGGGAAGGCGATGCGACGCAAGACCGAGCCCGGAGACCGGCCCTGGGGTATCTGTAGCGGAGTATCGCGGGGAGGCGATACTGACGATGCTGGATGATCCGTCAGTGCCCGGGGCATGCACCCCGTCTTTCTCGCACTCCTTGTTGCCGTCTTTCAGGAGTGTTGTTCACGTGTCTCAGTCTGTTTTCCGTTTTGTGGCCGGCGGCGTGTCGCTGGCCATCGGCTCGGCTTTTGCCGCCGCCCCGGCCACTGATGTAGCCGAAACCGTAGTCACGGCCACCCGTACGCCCGTGCAGGCCGCCCGCCTGACCCGCGACGTGTCGGTCATCACCCGCGACGACATCGCCAGGGCCGGCCCGACCAGCCTGCCGGAACTGTTGTCCCGCGAAGCCGGCATCGAGTTTGCCAGCAACGGCGGTGACGGCCGCCAGTCCTCGCTGTTCATCCGCGGTACCAACAGCAACCAGTCGGTCGTGCTGATCGACGGCGTGCGCGTGGTGTCGGCCACCACCGGGGCCACGGCGCTGGAGCAGATCCCGCTGGAGCAGATCGAGCGCATCGAAATCGTACGCGGACCGGTATCGGGGCTGTACGGTGCCGACGCCATCGGCGGCGTGGTGCAGATCTTCACCCGTCAGGGCCGTGGTACGCCGACGCCGCACTTTTCACTGGCTGCGGGCAATGACGGCACCTGGCGCGTGGGCGCCGGTATCGGCGGCGTGCTGGGTGACACTTCGTTTGCCGTTGACGTGACCCATCGCACCACCGATGGCGGCTTTTCGGCGACGAACGCATCCAGTCAGTGGAGCTACAACCCGGACGAGGACGGCTATCGCAATACCGCCTACAGCATACGGGTCAACCATCTGCTGGCCGAAGGGCACGAAGTCGGTTTCAACGCTTTCCAGGCATTTGGCCGGGCCCAGTACGATGCCAACAAGGACCTGACCGGACAATTCGACGACATCCAGAAAAACCGCGTCCAGGCCAACAGCGTCTATTTGAAGAACCAGCTGACCGAGCGCTGGCACAGCACCCTGACCCTGAGCCAGGCGGTGGACCGCTCGGAAAACTTCGCTCCCTCACAACCGTGGGGCGACTACAGCTTCTTCAAGACGACCCAGGACACCCTGACCTGGCAGAACGACCTGGCGCTCGGTGCTGCCGGCCAGCTGACGGCCGGCTACGAACACCAGAAGCAGAAAGTGTCCAGCACGCAGGAATTCACGGTCAGCAACCGGCAGAACAATGCCGTGTTTGCCGGCTGGAACGGTGAGTTCGGTGCCAACCTGCTGAACGCCTCGCTGCGGCATGACAACAACTCGCAGTTCGGCGGCAAGACCACCGGCACGCTGGGCTATGGCTACCGCATCAACGATGCCGTCAAGCTGACTGCCAACTGGGGCACGGCCTTCCGCGTGCCGACTTTCAACGACCTTTACTGGCCGGACGACGGCAACGGCTATGTCGGCAACCCGGCCCTCAAGCCGGAAACCTCGCGCAACGCCGAAGTGGGTGCCGAGTTCCGCGGAGCGCTGGGCCAGCTCAAGCTGGCCGCGTTTGAAAACCGGGTGGACGACCTGATCAACGGCTATGACTGCAGTGGCGGCTTCCCGTGCACGTCCAGCAACGTCAACAAGGCCACCATCAAGGGCGTGTCGCTGACCGGCTCCACCGTGCTGGCCGGCACGACCCTGCGCGGCAACGTCAACTGGCAGGACCCGCGCGACGACATGACCGACAAGCGGCTGACCTACCGCTCGGAATGGTACGGCACGCTGGACGTCAGCCGGCCGTTCGACCAGCTGACCCTGGGTTCGACCCTGCGTGCAGTCGGGAGCCGTTATGCGGATTCCAGCAATACCAAGGAGCTGGCCGGTTATGCGCTGGTCGACTTCTACGCCGATTACGCCCTCAATCCGTCCACCCGCCTGTTTGCCCGCATCAACAATGCCTTTGACCGCGACTATGTGCAGGTGCCGGGCTACAACACGGCTGGCCGCGAGTGGCTGGTCGGCGTGAACTGGCAGCCCAAATAAGCCGTTTTCCAGGCCTGCATCCTGATGCAGGCCGGAGGAGAAACACCATGTTGCACCTGATTACCGGAGGCGCCCGTTCGGGCAAGAGCAGTCATGCCGAGCAGCTGGCACGGGCGCATGCCGGGCCGATCCATTACCTGGCCACGGCGGCCGTGGGTGACGCGGAAATGGCGCACCGGGTCGTCATGCACCAGGCGCGCCGTCCGGTGCACTGGCGTGTGATCGAGTGTGGTGCCGGCCTGCCGGCCGCACTGGAGGACGCCGCCCGTCCGGACGGGCTGGTGCTGGTCGACTGCCTGACCCTGTGGCTGGCACATTTCCTGGAGCAGCCAGCGGCCTTCATGGCGGCCCGGCAGACGCTGCTGGACACCCTGGCCGGCGTGCCGGGCGACGTGCTGCTGGTCAGCAACGAAATCGGCTGCGGCGTGGTGCCGCTGGGCGAGAGCAACCGCTGGTTCGTCGATGAGCTGGGCCGGCTTAACCAAGATGTCGGCGCGCTTGCCGACAAGGTGACCCTGCTGGTGGCCGGCCAGCCGCTGGCGATCAAGGTGGCCCGGACGTGAAAGGGCGCTGGCTGGCCTGGCTGGCACTGTGGCCGGCACTGGTGCTGGCGTCGGTCAGTGCCGTGGATGACACCGGGCAGGCCGTGACGCTGGCGCAGCCGGCCCGGCGCATCGTGTCGCTGGCACCGCATGCTACCGAGTCGCTGTACGCCATCGGTGCCGGCGCGTTGCTGGTCGGTACCACCGACTTCAGCGACTGGCCGGCCGAAGCGCGCCGCCTGCCGCGGGTGGGGGGCTACGCCGGAGTCAGTGTGGAAAAGGTGCTGGCGCTCCGGCCCGACCTGGTGGTGGGCTGGGCCAGCGGCAATGCGCCGCGCGAGATTGCCCGCCTGCGAGCGCTCGGCGTGCCGGTGTTCCTGTCCGAGCCGTCATCACTGGAACAGGTGGCCAGCACGTTCGAGCGGCTGGGGGTGCTGACGGCCCGGCAGGCTGCCGGCCGGCGCGAAGCGGCCGGTTTCCGGCAGGCCGTGGCATCGGCCCGGCAGGCGCATGCCGGGCTGCCGGTGCTGGACGTGTTCGTACAGGTCAGCGAGACACCGTTGCTGACGGTCAACGGCCGGCAGTTCCTGTCGGCCCTGCTGGAGGTCTGCGGTGGACGCAACCTGTTTGCCGGCCTGCCGCAGCTGGTGCCGCAGGTCAGTCCCGAGGCGGTGCTGGCAGCACGGCCGCAGGTGATGCTGGTGCCGGGGCCGGTCAGCCGGCTGGAGCGCTGGCGGCGCTGGCCGCAGATTCCGGCCGTGGCCACGGGGCAGCTCCATGGTTTGCCGCAGGACTGGGTCAGCCGGCCGGGGCCGCGGCTGGTCCGGGGGATGGATGCCGTCTGTCAGGCGCTGGACCAGGCACGGGGATCGCATCCCGGCGCGCCTTCGTAGACGTTTGACCCTGATCGGGCGCCGCGCTACATTCCAGTGCATGATAAATGCCGAACTCGAACGTCTGCATGCCACGGTGCAGACCCTTGCCGATCTGTGCGAGCGCCTCGCGGCGGACAAGCGTGAGCTGGCGACCCGGCTGGCCGAATCCGAAGCGCACAATGCTGTGCTGACGACCCGTCTTGACACGACGCGCACGCGGATCGAGAGCCTGATTGCCCGTCTGCCGGAGGTGAAAGAATGAGTGATACCGTCACCATTTCGGTCGAGCTGATGGGGCGCCGCTTCAGTTTTGCCTGCCCGCTGGGCGAGCGCGAGGCGCTGATGGCTGCGGCCCGCCTGCTGGACGAGCGCATGCGCCATATCCGTGACAGTGGTCGCATCGTGGATGCGGAGCGCATCGCCATCCTCGCGGCACTCAACCTCACGCACGATCTTCGCCAGGGTCGTTCGTCACCGCCTGTAGACATCGAGGCGATTGAGCGTAAAATACAAGACATAGAGAACACGGCACAAAGCACCATCTCCTCGTGTTCTGCCAGTTGATTGCTCTTTGAGATACCGGTTT
>JAGPIM010000139.1 GCA_018055005.1 Laribacter sp. | reverse complement strand
CTGACTCCGGACTGCCAGTCCGGCAGCCACAGTTGCAGGTCAGCCTGGATTTTCCGGCAGTCCAGCCGGCTGTTGGCCGGCCGGACTGCCGGCAAGGGATAATCGGACGTTGCGATCGGCCGGATCGCCGTTTCGGTCGCCCGCAGGGACCAGCCCAGCGCCCGGGCAACCCGGACCACCTCGCAGGCATAGCCATGCCAGCTGGTTTCACCCTGGCCTGCCAGATGGTAGGTCGCCCCTTCATCAGGCCAGTGCCGGACCAGATGAGCGGTCACGTCGGCAATCAGGCTCGCCGGTGTCGGCGCACCGGTCTGGTCAGCCACGATCGCCAGCTGCTCACGCTCCGCTGCCAGCCGCAGGACAGTTTTCAGGAAATTGCGCCCGTGCGCTCCGAATACCCAACTGGTCCGCACAATCACCGGAGCACCGCCCGCGGCACGGACGGCTTCCTCTCCGGCCCACTTGCTCTGGCCGTAGACCGACAGGGGATACGCGGGATCGGTCTCGTCGTACGGTCGCGAGGCCAGACCGTCAAACACGTAATCCGTCGAATAGTGCACCAGCCTTGCCTGCCGGTCGGCGGCCCATTGCGCCAGCAAGCCCGGCAGGACGGCATTCACCTGCCATGCGGCATCCGGCTGCTGTTCGGCCAGATCCACTGCGGTCCAGGCGGCAGCATTGACGATCAGCCGGGGGCAGAAAGCGTCCAGCAGCGGCAGGATCGACGAAGGTTGCTGCAAATCGGCTTCGTGTCGCGTGACAGCCAAGACCTCGCCGAGTGGTGCCAGGGCGCGCCGCAACTCGAAGCCGACCTGTCCGTTGGCTCCGGTCAGCAGGATGCGGGGAGCCGTCACGCCACGGCTCCGTAGTGCTGCGCCAGCCAGTCCCGGTAGGTGCCGCTGGTGACATTGGCAACCCACTGCGGGTGTTCCAGATACCAGCACACGGTTTTTCTCAGGCCGGTGTCGAATGTTTCCGCCGGACGCCAGCCCAGCTCGCGGGCCAGCCGGCCGGCATCAATGGCATAGCGGCGGTCATGTCCTGGCCGGTCGGTGACAAAGGCAATCTGCCGGGCGTATGGCTGACCGTCGGCCCGGGGAGACAGTTCGTCCAGCAACGCACAGACGGTCTGCACGACTTCCAGATTGGTTTTTTCGTTCCAGCCACCGATATTGTAGGTCGCACCGGCGGCTCCCCGGTCCAGCACACACCGGATGGCGCTGCAATGGTCACTGACATACAGCCAGTCCCGCACCTGCTGGCCGTCGCCGTATACCGGCAACGGTTTACCGGCCAGAGCATTCAGGATCACCAGCGGAATCAGCTTTTCCGGAAAATGGTACGGACCGTAATTGTTGCTGCAGTGGGTGGTCAGGACCGGCAGGCCGTAGGTCTGGTGCCAGGCGCGAACCAGATGGTCACTGGCCGCCTTGCTGGCTGAATAAGGGCTGTTCGGCTCATAGCCGTGGGCTTCGGTAAACGGAGCCGCGCCGGGCTCCAGGCTGCCGAACACCTCGTCCGTCGACACGTGCACGAAACGGAATGCAGCCCGATCACCGGCAGGCAGTGCCTGCCAGTACTGCCGTACCGACTCCAGCAAGCTGAAAGTACCGACGATATTGGTCTGGATGAAATCGGCCGCACCATGAATCGAGCGGTCTACATGGCTTTCGGCCGCAAAATGGATGACCGCACGCGGCTGGTGCTTTGCCAGCAACTGCATGACCAGCATGCTGTCGCCGATGTCGCCACGCACGAATGCATGGCGGGCATCGCCCTCCAGTGACTGCAGGGTTTCCAGATTGCCGGCATACGTCAGCTTGTCGAGATTGATGACAGGCTCATCCGACTGCGCCAGCCAGTCGAGTACGAAATTGCTGCCGATAAAACCGGCCCCGCCGGTTACCAGGATGGTCATTGGCTTGCTTACTCCACCGTTACGCTCTTGGCCAGATTACGCGGCTTGTCGACATCGGTACCGCGCGCCAAGGCTACATGATAGGCCAGCAATTGCACCGGAATGGCATGCACGATCGGCGACACCAGACCTACATGCCGTGGCGTGCGGATCACGTGGACACCGGCTGATGCCTCGAAATGGCTGTCTGCGTCGGCGAACACGAACAACTCGCCGCCACGGGCGCGCACTTCCTGCATGTTCGATTTGACCTTTTCCAGCAGGCTGTCGTTGGGCGCAATCACCACGACCGGCATCTGCTCGTCTACCAGCGCCAGCGGCCCGTGCTTGAGCTCGCCGGCCGGATACGCTTCGGCGTGGATGTAGGAAATTTCCTTGAGCTTGAGCGCACCTTCCAGCGCGATCGGATAGTGCAGGCCACGCCCCAGGAACAACGCGTCGTTCCTGACGGCAAACTGCTCGGCCCACACCTGGATCTGCGGCTCCAGGTTCAGCGCGTGCTGGATGCTGGCCGGCAGGCTGCGCAGATCTTCCAGCGCATGGGCCTCCTGCTCGGCCGTCAGACGCTGGCGCAGTCTGGCCAGTACGCCGGCGAGCAGGAACAGAGCCACCAGCTGGGTGGTGAACGCCTTGGTGGACGCCACGCCGATTTCCGCACCGGCGCGGGTATAGAACACGAGATCGGACGCGCGCGGGATGGCTGATTCGGCCACGTTGCAGATCGACAGGGCCGTCCGGTGCCCCAGCTGGCGGGCGTACTTGAGCGCCTCCATGGTATCGAGCGTCTCGCCTGACTGCGAAATGGTCACGATCAGGTAGTCCGGATCCGCCCATGCGTCGCGGTAGCGGTATTCGCTGGCGATCTCCACGTCGCACGGCAGGTTAGCCAGGCTTTCGATCCAGTACTTGGCGGTCAGGCCGGCGTAATAACTGGTGCCGCATGCCAGGATCTTGACGCCGCGTACCGCAGCCAGCCGCGCCGGAGCCTCGGCTCCGAACAGGGCCGCATCGAATCCGGCGGTCTGCGCCACTTCCAGCGTGTCGGCCACGGCCTTGGGCTGTTCGTGGATTTCCTTCTGCATGAAGTGGCGGTACGGACCCAGCTCCAGCGAAGCCAGCGACACCTCGCTTTGCCGCACCGGTCGCTCGACCGGCTCGCCGTCGGCATTGGTCAGGCTGACACTGTCGCAGGTCAGGCGCGCCACGTCGCCTTCTTCCAGAAACACCACGCGCCGCGTGGCACTCAGGATGGCCGAAACGTCGGAAGCGACAAAATTTGCCTGCTCCCCCAGACCGATCAGCAGCGGGCAGCCCATGCGCGCCACCACCAGTTCGTCCGGCCGGTCCTGCGCCATCACGCAGATGGCATAGGCACCCGACAGCTCGCGCACGGCCCGCCGCACGGCCTCGAACAGGTCATTGCAAGCCAGATAATGCCGGTGGATCAGGTGGGCAATCACCTCGGTGTCGGTCTGCGACTCGAAGGCATAACCGGCCGCAGCCAGCTCGTGACGCCTGGCTTCGTGGTTTTCGATGATGCCGTTATGTACCAGCGCAATCAGGCCACCGGAAACGTGCGGGTGGGCATTGGGCTCGGTCACGCCACCATGGGTAGCCCAGCGGGTATGGCCGATGCCCAGGCACCCGCTCAGTCCTTCGGACCGGGCGGCAGCCTCCATTTCGGCCACGCGACCGACCCGGCGCACACGCCGGATGCCGTTTCCGGCAAGGATGGCCAGCCCCGAGGAGTCGTAACCACGGTATTCAAGCCGCTTGAGGCCGTCGATCAGCAGCGGCACGATGTTCTGGCGGGCAATCGCCCCGACAACTCCACACATTGGCAGTCTTCCTACACGTTGCAATGCCACCCTTGCGGGTGGCATGTTGAAGATTCAGGTGCACATTGTAGCAAACCCGTTACGCCCCATTGCGTCAGCCCTTTTGCGGCCGCTTCCAGCCACTCAGGCTCAGTTGCTTCGCCCGGGCCAGGGTCAGCGCATCAGCCGGTGCTGTCTTGGTGATGACCGATCCGGCCCCCACCGTGGCACCGTGCTCCAGCGTTACCGGGGCTACCAGCATGGAGCCGGAACCGACGAAAACATCGTCCTCGATCACCGTCCGGAATTTATTGACACCATCATAATTGCACGTCACGGTTCCGGCACCGATATTGACCCGGCTGCCGACCGTACTGTCGCCCAGATACGTCAAATGGTTAGCCTTGCTGCCTGTTCCCAGCTGACTGTTCTTGATCTCGACAAAGTTGCCGACGTGCACCGATTCGGCCAGCACGGCTCCTGGCCGCAGCCGGGCAAACGGGCCGATTTGGCCACTGCTGCCGACTTGGGCACCGTCAAGATGACTGAAAGGTGCCACACGGGTACCTGCGCCCAGGGTGACATTACGGAGTACGCAATGAGCACCGATTTCCACGCCGTCGCCCAGTTCGACCCGGCCCTCGAACACGCAGCCGACATCAATGCTGACATCGCGGCCACAATGCAGTTCACCACGCAGGTCAAAGCGTGCCGGATCCAGCAGGGTTACCCCCTGGTCCAGCAGCCGCCCGGCTTCATTGCGCTGGTAGATGCGCTCGAGTTCAGCCAGTTGCCGCTTGGAGTTGATCCCGGCCGCCTGCCATGACTGTTCCACCGGTACGGCAGTCACTGCCAGGCCATCGGCCACTGCCAGCCCGATGACATCGGTCAGGTAATACTCGCCCTGGGCGTTGCGGTTATCGAGAGCAGCCAGCCAGCCAGCCAGCCGGGATGCCGGCAACACCAGCATGCCGGTATTGATTTCGCGGATGGTTTTCTGCCCGGGACTGGCATCCTTTTCCTCGACGATGGCTTGCACTGTTCCGTCCGGCTGACGCACCACACGGCCATACCCGGCGGGATCAGCCGGCGTGTCGGTCAACAGCGACAGGGATTCGCCGGCGCGCTCGACCAGGAGGCGCAACGTGTCTGCCGTAATCAGCGGCACATCGCCATACAGTACCAGCACCTGTCCTTCGGCCGGCAGGCAGGGCAGTGCCATGCGGAGGGCATGGCCGGTACCCAGTTGTTCGGCCTGCTCCGTCCAGACAATGTCACCGGCACCGGCAAAGGCGGCACGGACTGCCTCACCGCCGTGGCCGTAGACCACGCACAGGCGGGCGGGATGCAGTTGCCGGGCGGTATCGATCACCCGGCCGAGCATCGGCTGCCCGGCCAGACGGTGCAGGACCTTGGGCAGGTCCGAATACATGCGTTTGCCGCGTCCGGCGGCAAGAATCACGATGCTGAGAGAAGTCATGGATAAAGTCGGAAATCGGGTTCAACAAAGCAAAAAGGCTGTTATCGCAAGGATAACAGCCTTCTCTGGCGGGACCATACCGGCCCGGTCCGTAACGGGCTCAGTGCACGCGACGACGCAGGTAGTCGAGCGCCTTGAGTTCGGCGATGGCGGTCTTCAACGCCTGGCGTGCCGCAGCCGTTTCCCGGTCATCGGTAGCCTTCTCGAGCGCGGCTTCGGCAGCTTTCTTGGCTGCTTCGGCACGCGCTTCGTCGATTTCGTCACCACGTACGGCGACATCGGCAAGGACGGTGATGGCGTCCGGCTGGACTTCCATCAGGCCGCCCGAGACAGCGACGATGACTTCTTCGGCCTGACCCGGTACGCGGATGCGCAACGGGCCGGGCTTGATGCGGGTCAGGAGCGGCACGTGGCGCGGATAGACACCGAGCTCGCCCATCTCTCCCGGTGCGACCAGAAACTCGGCTTCACCCGAATAGATCTGTGCTTCGGCACTGACCACTTCCACATGCATCGTACTCATGGCCTACCCCTTTTACAGCGACGCGGCTTTTTCAACAGCTTCTTCGATGCCGCCTACCATGTAGAACGCCTGTTCCGGCAGGTGGTCGTATTCGCCGCTGAGGATGGCCTTGAAGCCCTTGATGGTGTCCTTGAGGGACACGAACTTGCCCGGGCTGCCGGTGAACACTTCAGCCACGAAGAACGGCTGAGACAGGAAGCGCTGGATCTTGCGGGCGCGGGCCACG
This sequence comes from Laribacter sp., assembly GCA_018055005.1. Lineage (GTDB taxonomy): Bacteria > Pseudomonadota > Gammaproteobacteria > Burkholderiales > Aquaspirillaceae > Laribacter. The sequence goes on along the minus strand of JAGPIM010000139.1, from coordinate 1,584 downwards.
GTCAGCTTGTCGTCAGCAGACAGTTCGTCCATGCCCAGAATCGCGATGATGTCGCGCAGTTCCTTGTACTTCTGCAGGGTCATCTGCACGCCGCGGGCCACGCTGTAATGCTCGTCACCCACCACCAGCGGGTCAAGCTGGCGCGAAGTCGAGTCGAGCGGGTCAACGGCCGGGTAGATACCCAGCGAGGCGATGTCACGGCTCAGCACCACGGTAGCGTCCAGGTGGGCGAAGGTGGTAGCCGGCGACGGGTCGGTCAAGTCATCGGCAGGCACGTACACGGCCTGGATCGAGGTGATCGAACCGGTCTTGGTCGAAGCCACGCGCTCCTGGAACTTGCCCATTTCTTCGGCCAGCGTCGGCTGATAACCCACGGCCGACGGCATACGGCCCAGCAGCGCGGACACTTCGGTACCGGCCAGGGTGTAGCGGTAAATGTTGTCCACGAACAGCAGCACGTCACGGCCTTCGTCGCGGAACTTCTCGGCCATGGTCAGGCCGGTCAGTGCCACGCGCAGACGGTTGCCCGGCGGTTCGTTCATCTGGCCGTAAACCAGCGCCACCTTGTCGAGAACGTTCGACTCCTTCATTTCGTGATAGAAGTCGTTGCCCTCACGAGTACGCTCACCCACACCGGTAAACACGGAGAAGCCGCTGTGCTCGATGGCGATGTTGCGGATCAGCTCCATCATGTTCACGGTCTTGCCCACACCGGCGCCGCCGAACAGGCCCACTTTGCCGCCCTTGGCGAACGGGCACAGCAGGTCGATCACCTTGATGCCGGTTTCCAGCAGTTCGGACGAAGCGGAAAGCTCGTCGAACTTCGGGGCAGCACGGTGGATCGGCATGCGTTCTTCGGTGGCCACCGGACCGAGCTCGTCGATCGGGGTACCGAGCACGTCCATGATGCGGCCCAGCGTTGCGGTACCGACCGGCACCGAAATGGCGGCACCGGTGTTGGTCACTGGCAGGCCGCGCTTGAGGCCGTCAGAACTGCCCATGGCGATGCAGCGCACGACGCCGTCACCAAGCTGCTGTTGCACTTCCAGCGTCAGGCCGGTGCTTTCGACCTTGAGGGCGTCATAGACCTTGGGGATGGAATCGCGCGGAAATTCCACGTCGATCACCGCACCAATGATCTGTACGATTTTGCCTTGGCTCATTGTTCAAATCCCAATTAAGTAATCCGTTCGCAGCGCATTACACCGCGGCAGCGCCAGCGCAGATTTCCGACAGTTCGGTCGTAATCGCGGCCTGACGGGCCTTGTTGTAAGTCAGCTTGAGTCGCTCGATCGCCTGGGCCGCGTTGTCGGTGGCAGCCTTCATGGCCACCATCCGGGCGGACTGCTCGCTCGCCATGTTCTCGCTGACCGCCTGGTAAACGACGGACTCGAGATAGCGGCGCACCAGCACGTCCAGCACGCCACGCACGTCCGGCTCGTAGAGGTAGTCCCACGAATACGGGAACTCGCTCTCCAGCTCTTCGGTCTTGAGCGGCAGCAGCTGTTCGACACGCGGCTCCTGCTTCATGGTGTTGAGGAACTTCGAATACACGATGTGCAATTCGTCGATCTCACCGTCGAG
>JAGPIM010000019.1 GCA_018055005.1 Laribacter sp. | reverse complement strand
GTAGGCTTGCCAGGCAGCAGGTATTCAATGCGCTGCCATTGAGCATCGCTAAGCAGGTATCGATTCATTTGCAGACCACAAAAGGCGCGAATGAAACCACAAAACAGTTACTGTGAACACGCCCTAGACTGCGCCGTTTTTAATCGGACCGGCTGCCGTTTGGCCGGTGAAAGCAGACGCCAGTCGGGCCGAATGCCCCGGCTTCTGCGGACGTGGAAAGTGATGTACATGAGCAAACTCAACAAAGGCTTGCAGGTACTGGTCGCCGGTACCTGCATCAACCTGACCATCGGTGTGCTGTACGCCTGGAGCGTGATCAAGAAGGCGCTGGTGAATGACTGGGGCTGGACCAATACCGACGCTTCGATGCCGTACAACGTGGCCATCGTGGTCTGGGCCGTGGCACTGCTGATCGCCGGGGCGCTGCAAGACCGCATCGGACCGAAGAAGGTGATCACCCTCGGCGTGGTGCTGGTGGGTCTGGGCATGATCCTGTCGAGCATGATTCCGCAGGACAGCGTACTGGGGCTGACCGTGGCCTTCGGTGGTGTGGTCGGCACCGGCATCGGCTTTGCCTACGCCTGCGTGACGCCGGCCGCCATGAAGTGGTTCCATTCGTCCAGGAAGGGCATGGTTTCCGGCATCACCGTCGGCGGCTTTGGCCTGGCCGCCGTGTACCTGGCACCGCTGTGTACCGGGCTGATCGAGGGTTTCGGCATTTCGCAGAGCTTCATGATCCTCGGTTCGGCCGTGCTGGTCATCGGCCTGCCGCTGACCCGGGTGATTGCCAACCCGCCGGAAGGCTATGTGGCACCGGCCCCGGCTGCGGCGGCCAGCGCCTCGGCACCGAAGGCATCGGGCCACAACATGACCTGGCGTGAAATGATGAAGACCCGCCAGTTTTACTTCCTGTGGATCATGTTCGTGTTCTCGTCCTCGGCCGGCGTGATGATCATCGGCAACCTCGCTTCGATCGCCACCGACCAGGCCGGCATCCTGAACCCGGCCTACCTGGTGTCGATCCTCGCCATCTCCAACGCTTCCGGCCGTGTGGGTGGCGGCATCCTGTCCGACAAGATCGGTCGCACCAACACCATGCTGCTGGCCTTTGCCCTGCAAGCCGTCAACATGCTGGCTTTCTCGATGTATACCGATGCCGGCATGATCCTGCTGGGTACGGTGGTGGCCGGCATGGCCTACGGTTCGCTGATGTCGGTGTTTCCGTCGACCACGGCTGATTTCTACGGTCTGAAGAACTACGGCGCCAACTATGGTGTGCTGTATACCGCCTGGGGCGTGTCCGGCTTTGTCGGCCCGCTGCTCGCCGGTCTGGCCGTGGACATCACCGGTACCTACGAATACGCCTACATGATCTCGGCCGCCCTGCTGGGCGTGGCCATCGTGCTGGGCCTGATGACCAGACCGGTCAAGATGGCCGTGGAACCGGAAGCCGTACCGGCCCGGGCCTGATGCTCCGGGAAACAGGGCATCGTGGATGTCCTGCCCGCCGGAAAAACCAGAGGCCGCTGTCCTGTCAGGACAGCGGCCTTGGTCATTGCAGGGGGGTCAGTCGAGGCGGAAGCGCGTCACCATGCCGTTCAGCGTGCCGGCCAGCTGGTTGAGATGGTCGGCACTCTGGCGGCTGGTCTGGCTGGCCTGCTGGTTGTCATGTGACAGCTCGGCAATGCGTCCGACGCTGTGGCTGATGGTCTGGCTGGCATTGCTCTGCTCGCGGGTGCTGCCGGCAATGCTGCTGACGGCCTCGACGGTCTGCCGGCTTTGCATCTCGATACGTTCCAGCGTGCCGCCGGCTGCTTCGACCGCTGCCACGCCGGCATTCATGCGCTGGGAAACCGCGCGCATCTGCTCGACCACGGCCTGTGATTCGGTCTGTACGCCGGCAATCAGCTGGTCGATCTCGCTGGCCGAGCGGGTGGTGCGTTCGGCCAGCTGGCGCACTTCGTCGGCCACCACGGCAAAGCCGCGGCCGGCTTCGCCGGCGCGGGCTGCTTCGATGGCGGCATTGAGTGCCAGCAGGTTGGTCTGGTCGGCAATGTCCTTGATCAGTTCCAGCACCCGGCTGATGTCGCTGGTGCGCTGGCCGAGCTGGTTGACCACGCTGGCCGTACCGTGGATTTCCCCGGCGATGGCATGCATTTCGCGGGCAGTCTCGCTGACCTGCCGGTTACCTTCACGGGCAGCGCTGGTGGTGGCCTGCGCTACCCGTTCGGCGTCGGCACTGTGCTCGGAAATGTGGTTGATGCTGGTGGAAAGCTGCTGTACCGAGGCTGCCAGCTCGCCGGCAGCATCCGACTGTACGTGCGATCCCTGTTGTACCCGCTCGGCGGCGGACTCCAGTTCGGTGACGGCCTGGCCAAGGGCATGGTTGGACTGGTGGATCTGGCGCATCAGCCCGTTGATGGCCTGGCGCATGTCTTCCAGCGAGCCGGACAGGCGGTCGGTTTCGCAGCGGCTGCGGCTGTCGTACTCGAACGGTGTGGCCAGATCACCCTGGCCAAAACGGGCGACCGCCTGGGCGATGCGGTTGATCGGGCGCAGGCCGCGCCAGGCCACCCAGGCGATCAGGATCACGGTCAGCAGGCCGGCCAGTACGGCTGCCAGTATCAGCCGCTGGCGGACCTGGCTGGCGGCGGCGGTGAATTCTTCTTCCCAGCTGCCGGCTCCGACCACCCAGCCGGCTTCGTCGATGGTGGCGACGGCTGCAATCTTGCTGCCGTGCCGGCCGTTGGCCGGATCCTGCCAGTCGTAGTGCAGTACGCCGTTTTTCAGGGACAGCATGTCGTTGACGACCTGGTCGAGGCCGGGATGCTGCAATTCTCCCAGGCGCTTGCCGGCCAGCGATGGATGAATCAGGAAATAGGCATCCGCCAGGGTGGCCCCCGGCTTCATTACAAAGGCGTAGCCGCTGTCGCCGATCCGGAGTTTTTTCAGGCTGGCGGCCATCTGTTGCAGCAGGGCATCCATGCTGATGCGGACCGATAGGGCTCCGATGACCTGTCCCCGGGCATCCAGCACTGGATCGAAATAGCTCATGTAAAAGCGGCCGTTGCGGTTGACCATGCCGTGATACGGCTTGCCGGCGCGCAAGGCGGCGACTTCGGCGCTGTCGGAACTTAGCGGCAGGCCGGTCTGCGGCTGGCCGTTCTTGTCCTTGAGCAGGGTGGCGACCCGGATGAACTGGTCATTGTGGCGCACCATCACGCCCGGGTCGGCATCCAGCGTGTCACGCAACTGCTCCAGCAGATGCACGTTGCCGTTGAGGTTCTGCTGGCCGGCCCAGAGCGTGGGCATGCCGGCCAGAGGGCCGCTGGTGGCCGGCGGGCCAAGCCGCAGGTCGGCAGCCAGCAGGTGGCGGAATGTCTTGAGCCGCTGTGCGGCGGTTTGCCTGGAGTTGGAAAAATTGTCCGACAGGCTGACGGCGATGGCTGACATCTCGTGCGACAGCTGGTTCTCGGCCTGTCCGACGGCCAGCTGCCGGGTCATCCGGTCGGTCAGCAGGATCAGTCCGCCGAATGACAGGGCACAGGCCAGCAAGGCCGCCAGTGCCAGACGGATCGAAAGCGGCGAGCGCTTGAACATGGGCAACACTCCTGAGGACAGGCTCCCGGGCGGGAGAGTGTCAGGAGTTTAATTTGTTTGTCATATTTCGTCAGGAACGGCATGCCTGTGCTGTTGCAGACGCGGCACAATCTTGCGCAGGAACTGCAGCCCGCACAGGGTCCCGCGCCGGTAATCGTGCTCGAGATCCCGGGGATGGCTGCCGACCACCCGGCTCTTGAGCGGCTGGCGCGGGGCAATTTCGATGATGCGCAGGTCGCCCGGCGGGGCGTCGATGAAATGCTGGGTGGCGGCGTAGATGCGCTCGTGCTGCTCCAGCAGCTGCAGTGCCGTCAGGAGCTTGTCGCTGCGGGACAGGGCCTTCTGCATGTGCTGGCGCCAGGCCGGTACTGGCGAAATGCCGCTGGGCAGGGTGCGGATGACAAGGATCAGGTCGGCGCCACGGTGCCAGGCTTCGCGCACGGGGATGGCATCACGTACTCCGCCGTCCACGTAACGGACATCTCCGACTTCGGCACCGTTGCGGTACAGCAGCGGAATGGCGCTGGAAGCCTTGAGGCTGGCCAGCCAGTCATAGCGGCCCGCTGGCAGGTAGACCGGCCGGTAATCGTCCTGGCGACAGGCGCAGAACAGCAGCTCGCGGCCGTTCAGGCGCCGGTGGGCTTCTTCAAGGTCCAGCGGATAGTCGCGCCGGACCGTGTCGATGTACCAGTCAAGGTCGATCAGGTGGCCGCCACGCAAAAAACGCAGCGGATTGAAGAAGTCGCGGGTCGTGGTGTAGCGGGTGATGACATGGCGTGAGTAGCCGTGCTGGCCGCAGGCATAGGCTGACAGCGTCTGGGCACCGGCCGAAGTGCCGATCATCAGCTCGAACGGGAAAAACGCCTGCTGCAAAAACGCATCCAGTACACCGGCCGTGAAAATGCCGCGCTGGCCGCCCCCCTCGCAGACGAGGGCGAATTTGCGGTACGGCAGCATCGGCAGCGTGGAGTGGTGTGCTCCCCAGGCATTGAGCGCGAGTTTGAAGCCCATAAGACAGCAATCATGAAAGCGGGTTCGGAGGACCAGGCGCGGCGCGCATCAGCAGCACCGCTTTAAAGACACTAGCCGGCCCGCTTCAGTTTGTCCTGCACAGTCCGACGAGCAGGGCTTCCAGCCGTTGCCACGGTTCTCCGGATCCAGCACCTTTGATAGCCCGGTCGATGGCCGCGCACTCGGACAGGGCGGCCTGCAGGCGTGCCTGTCCCAGTCGCCGCAGGGCCGGTTCAGCCAGCCGCTGGCGTTCGCCCCACATGCGGTTTTCACGCAGGAGCTGGGCCATTGGCTTGCCGTCGCGCAGGCCGATGCGGATGCGGATCAGGCCACGCAGCTCTTCGGCCACCGACCACAAGGCCAGCACCGGCGCCTCGCCCTCGGCTTCCAGTCCGGCCAGCATGCGGGTGACCCGTGCGGCTTCACCGGCGAGCCACGCGGCATTGAGCTGGAAAACGTCAAAGCGGGCGACGTCGGCCACGGCGGCCTGCAACGCGGCCAGGTCCAGTTCACCCGGCGGATGCAGCAGGGCGAGCTTGTCGATTTCCTGGCGGGCTGCCAGCAGGTTGCCTTCGACCCGGTCGGCCATGAAGGCCAGTGCTTCCGGCGTCAGCGACTGCTGCTGGCGGGCCAGCCGGCGGCTGATCCAGCCCGGCAGCTCACGCCGCTCGACGGCCTGGGCGGCCAGCGTGATGCCGGCGCTGTCGAGCGCCTTGAACCACTTGCTGGCCTGCTGGGTCTTGTCGAGGCGCGGCAACAGCACCAGCGTCACGGTGTCGTCCGGCAATCGGCCGGCCAGCCGCACCAGTGCCTCGGCGCCTTCGGTGCCGGGCTTGCCGGACGGCAGGCGGAGCTCCAGCAGCTTCCTGTCGGCAAACAGCGAGCTGCTGCCGGCGGCGGCGGCGAGGAGCGACCAGTCGAAGTGGCCTTCGACCGTCAGCACCTCGCGCTCCAGATGGCCGGCGGCGCGGGCTGCGGCCCGGATGGCGTCGGCGGCTTCCAGTGCCAGCAGCATTTCGTCGCCGTGGATGACATACAGCGGTGCCAGCCCGGCTGCCAGCAGGCGGTCGAGCTCGTCCAGACGTTTCTGCATGGCGGGTCAGTCGGCGCTGGCCGGTGTGGCGGCGGGCGGAGTCTTGTCGTCCGCCGGCTTCAGGGCTGCGAGGCGGTACATCAGCAACTGGGCGGCACCTTCGCGCAGGGCTTTCCAGACCGTCAGCTCTTCTTCGGCCTTGCCGAGCACCGAGCTTTCGCTGTACGGGAAGTTCTGCGACGCGCTGACCGTGATCGGCTCACCCAGCTGGCGGCCGTTCTGGGTCACCGTGACCGTGGCGCGGTAGATCAGGCGGTATTCGCTGATCTGGCCGGCCCGGTTGAGGGTGGCGGTTTCCTTGAGCTGCTGCTCGCTGGTCACGCGCAGGACCGCCTGCGCCGCCTGCGGCGTGGAGACACGGGCCAGGTTGGGCTGGAACATCAGCTGGCGGTCGATCTGCGCCACGAGGGCGGCGCCCGGCACGACATAGACCGACTGGAACGGCAGCAGCCGCAGGGTGGTGTCGGCCGGCGTGCCGCGCAGGTGAAAGCCGCAGGCAGTCAGGCCGAGGGCCAGCAGGGCGGCCCACAGGGCGCGAGGGACTACGGTCATACGGTTCTCCTGAAGGGGCCGGGCCGGCGGCAACCGGCCCGGCCGGGGATCAGACCACGATGTTGACGAGGCGGCCTGGTACCACGATCACTTTTTTGGCCGGCTGGCCGTCCATGAACTTGCGGACCTGTTCGTGCGCCAGGGCAGCCGCCTCGATCACGTCGCGGCCGGCGTCAGCGGCGACGCGGATGGAGCCGCGCAGCTTGCCGTTGACCTGCACGACCAGTTCGATCTCGTCCTGCACCAGGGCGGCCGGATCGACTTCCGGCCAGCGCTGGGCCAGGAGTTCGCTGCCGGGCTTGAGTGCGCTCCACAGGGTTTCGCAGATGTGCGGCACGATCGGCGACAGCAGGACCACCACGCTTTCCAGCACTTCCTGCCTGACGGTACGCGAGGCTTCGGTGCGGTCAAAGAGGTTGAGGAGTTCCATCACCGCGGCGATGGCGGTGTTGAACTGCTGGCGCACGCCGAAGTCGTCGCTGACCTTCTGGATGGTGGTGTGCAGCTTCAGGCGCAGGGCCTTTTCATCGGCGGTCAGCTCGCCGGCCACGAAGCGTTCGGCTACGCCACCAGCGACGTATTCGCTCACGATCTTGTAGAGGCGCTTGAGGAAGCGGAATGCCCCTTCCACGCCGGCATCCGACCATTCGAGCGACTGGCTCGGCGGGGCGGCAAACATCATGAACAGGCGGGCGGTGTCAGCGCCGTACTGCTCGATCAGTGCCTGCGGGTCGACGCCGTTGTTCTTCGACTTCGACATCTTCTCGATGCCGCCGACCACGACCGGCAGACCGTCGGCCTTGTGGGTGGCGGCAATGATCTTGCCCTTGCCGTCGCGTTCGATGATCACGTCGGCCGGGGCGATCCATTCCTTGCTGCCGTTGTCGAGGTCGCGGTAGAAGGTTTCGCACACCACCATGCCCTGGGTCAGCAGCTTCTGGAACGGTTCGTCGTTGGCGAGCAGGCCTTCGTCACGCATCAGTTTGTTGAAGAAGCGCGCGTACAGGAGGTGCAGGATGGCGTGTTCGATGCCGCCGATGTACTGGTCGACGTTGAGCCAGTAGCGGGCGCGGTCGTCGACCATGCCGGTGGCGCAGTCGGGCGAGGCGTAGCGGGCAAAGTACCAGCTCGACTCCACGAAGGTGTCCATGGTGTCGGTTTCGCGCCGCGCCGGCTTGCCGCAGCACGGGCAGGTGGTTTCGTAGAATTCGGGCATCTTGGCCAGCGGGTTGCCGCTGCCGTCCGGCACCACGTTTTCCGGCAGCACCACCGGCAGCTGGTCGGCCGGGACCGGTACGTCGCCGCAGCTGTCGCAGTGGATGATCGGGATCGGGCAGCCCCAGTAACGCTGGCGGCTGATGCCCCAGTCGCGCAGGCGGTACTGGGTTTTCTTTTCCCCGGCGGCCCTGGCTGCGAGGTCGGCGACGATGGCGTCAAAGGCGCCCTGGAAGCCGAGGCCGTCGTACTTGCCTGAGTTGACGAGGCGGGTCGTGTCGTCCTTGGTGGCGTACCAGTCCTGCCAGGTGCTGGCATCGAACGTGGCGTCGCCGTCCTTGAGGGCGATGACCTGCTGGATCGGCAGGGCGTATTTGTTGGCGAAGGCAAAGTCGCGCTCGTCGTGCGCCGGCACCGCCATCACCGCGCCGGAGCCGTAGCTCATCAGCACGTAGTTGGCGACCCAGACCGGCAGTTTTTCGCCGGTGAGCGGATGCACGACGAAGAGGCCGGTCGGCATGCCTTCCTTTTCCATGGTCGCCATGTCGGCTTCGGCAACTGAGCCGGCCTTGCATCTGGCGATGAAGGCCTGCAGTGCCGGATCGTTCGCCGCAGCCTGCGTGGCCAGCGGGTGTTCGGCGGCGACGGCGACGTAGGTGGCGCCCATCAGGGTATCCGGACGGGTGGTGTAGACGGTCAGTTCACCGGCGCTGCCGATGCTGGCTTCGTCGTAGGCAAAGTGCACGTCGGTGCCGAAGCTCTTGCCGATCCAGTTGCGCTGCATGGTGGCAACCTGCGACGGCCAGTCGAGGGTGTCGAGGTCGGCCAAGAGTTCGTCGGCGTACTGGGTGATGCCGAAGTAGTACATCGGGATTTCGCGCTTTTCCACCAGCGCACCGGAACGCCAGCCGCGGCCGTCGATCACCTGTTCGTTGGCGAGCACGGTCTGGTCGACCGGGTCCCAGTTCACCACGCCGTTCTTGCGGTAGATCACGCCCTTTTCAAACAGCCGGGTGAACAGCCACTGTTCCCAGCGGTAGTAGTCCGGCTTGCAGGTGGTGACTTCGCGCTCCCAGTCGATGGCAAAGCCGAGGCTCTTGAGCTGGGTCTTCATGTACTCGATGTTCGAGTAGGTCCAGGCGGCCGGGGCGACCTGGTTCTTGAGGGCGGCGTTTTCCGCCGGCATGCCGAAGGCGTCCCAGCCCATCGGTTGCAGCACGTTGTAGCCCTTGAGCGCCATGTAGCGCGACAGCACGTCGCCGATGGTGTAGTTGCGCACATGGCCCATGTGCAGCTTGCCCGACGGGTAAGGGAACATCGACAGGCAGTAGTATTTCGGGCGGCTGGCGTCTTCCACGGCCTTGAAGGCGGCGGTCTTTTCCCATTTCTGCTGGGCGGCGACCTCAATGTCGCGGGGCTGGTACTGTTCGTGCATGGTGGCGGGCAATTCTGTCTGGAAAATCAATCGGCCGATTATATCGACCTGCGCAGGCCGCAATCAAAGAAGCCGGGCAAATCAGGCGCAGGGCGTGGTGCGCCACAGGCGGTCGGCCGGCCGGCGGCAGCGGTGCTGGCGCAGGCTGCTGTCGATCTGCCAGTGGTCGGGCTGGCGGCTGAGCACGAGCTGGTAGCGGACGTCGCGCAGGCTGTCGTCCAGCAGGCCGGACTGGGTCACCGTGATGGTGACCTGGCGCGGGTCTTCGCCTTCGGCCGAACGGGCATCCAGCAGCAGCTGGCGGGAGGCGGGGGTGATGCCCTCGCCCAGTACCGGAGCCAGCCACGCGAGGGCGACCCGGGACGGCTGCTGGCCTGGCTGGCCGGCGTAGGGCAGGGTCGGCAGCAGGCCGGCGGGTTCGGCTCCGGCCTGTCCGGCTGCGAGGCAGAGTGTCGTGAAAGCAAGGCTGGCAAAGGTATGGCGGAACATGGACGTGTTCTCCTTGCAAAAACGGGGGATGAAGATGATGAGGGTCTACAGTACCTGCTCGGGTGTGGTGTAAAAACCCGGCTTTCATGGAAACGTCGTATGGTTGATGCAGCCTGTCGGGTACACCACTACAATGCGGGCCAGTCTCCGTCTGGCTGCCGGCCGCAATACCGGTAGATCGCTGCATGCAGAACCTTGAACACCGCGACGCCCTGCCGCCGCTGGTCCTGGCCGCGCTGGGTATCGTGTTTGGCGATATCGGTACGAGCCCGCTTTATACCCTGAAAGAATGCTTTTCGCCGCTCTACGGGCTGGCACCTTCCACGGGCAACGTGCTGGGCATCCTGTCGCTGATTTTCTGGTCGATTTCGCTGGTGGTGTCGCTCAAGTACGTGGCCTACGTCCTGCGGGCCGACAACCGCGGCGAAGGCGGCGTGATGGCGCTGATGGCACTCGCCAAGCGGGCCCGTCCGCGCTGGCGCTACGGGCTGATGATCATCGGCATTGCCGGCGCTTCGCTGTTTTACGGCGATGCGGTGATCACGCCGGCCATTTCGGTGCTGTCGGCCGTGGAAGGGCTGGCGGTGGTGGCACCGCAGTTCGAAACCTACGTGCTGCCGCTGGCCCTGACCGTGCTGGTGGCGCTGTTCCTGCTGCAACGCTTCGGCACGGCGCGCGTCGGGGCGCTGTTCGGGCCGGTCATGGTGCTGTGGTTCGGCACGCTGGCCGGACTGGGCGTGTGGCAGATCCTGCAGAATCCGGAGGTGCTCAAGGCACTCAATCCGGTCCACGCCGTGGTGTTTTTCGTCGAACACCGCACAGCGGCTTTCCTCGCGCTGGGTGCCGTGGTGCTGGCCCTGACCGGGGGCGAGGCGCTCTACGCCGACATGGGTCACTTCGGCCGGCGGCCGATCCGCTGGGCGTGGTTCGGACTGGTGCTGCCGGCGCTGACGCTCAACTATTTCGGCCAGGGCGCGCTGTTGCTGGCCAACCCGGCCGCAGTGGAAAACCCGTTCTTCAACCTGGCGCCATCCTGGGGCACCCTGCCGCTGGTGGTGCTGGCCACGGCCGCCACGGTGATCGCATCGCAGGCGGTGATTTCCGGCGCCTATTCGCTGACCCGCCAGGCCGTGCAGCTCGGCTACTGTCCGCGGGTCGACATCCGCCACACTTCCGAGCGGGAAATCGGCCAGATCTACATTCCGGTGGTCAACTGGGCGCTGCTGGCCGCCGTGGTGCTGGTCATCCTGGTGTTCGGCACTTCCTCGTCGCTGGCGGCAGCCTACGGTATCGCCGTGACCGGCACCATGGTGCTGACCACGATGCTGGCCTTCGTGGTGTCGCGCTACCGCTGGCACTGGCCGCTGTGGGCCTCGCTGCTGGTCACCGGCTTTTTCCTGACGCTCGACCTGTCGTTCTTCAGCGCCAACATCCTCAAGGTGCTGGACGGTGGCTGGCTGCCGCTCCTGATGGGCCTGCTGATCTTCACCCTGCTGACCACCTGGAAGCGCGGCCGCGAGATCCTGTACGAGCGCCTGTTTGCCGACGAGCTGCCGCTGGACGATTTCATCGGCAACCTGGAAGCCTATCCGCCGACCCGGGTCGAAGGCACGGCCGTGTTCATGACCGGCTCGACCGAAGGCATTCCGCACGCGCTGCTGCACAACCTCAAGCACAACAAGGTGCTGCACCAGCGCGTGGTGCTGATGACGGTCAAGAACCTCGACGAGCCCTACGTCAACGACGACACCCGTGTCCACATCCGCCAGCTGTCGCCGTCGTTCTGGCAGGTGGTGGCCCGCTATGGCTTCAAGGAAAGCCCGAGCATTCCGCAGGTGCTGGCGCTGTGCGCCGAACAGGAGCTGGAATTCGAGGAAATGGACACCTCGTTCTTCCTGTCGCGGGAAACCCTGGTCTCGACCCGGCGACCCGGCATGGCGCGCTGGCGTGAAAAGCTGTTTGCCATCATGTCGCGCAATGCCACCCGGGTTACCGACTACTTCCACATCCCGGCCAACCGCGTGGTCGAGATGGGCACGATGGTCGAGATCTGACTCAGCCGGCCAGCCGTGCCAGCACGCCTTGCAGCAGGCGGATGCGCGGTGCGACGCTGTCCAGCATCAGGAACTCGCTTTCGGCGTGGAATCCGCCGCCCTGCGGGCCCAAGCCGTCCAGCGACGGGATGCCGGCTGCGGCAGTGAAGTTGGCGTCCGAGCCGCCGCCGGCTTCCTGCCAGCCAAAAGCGATACCCTCGCTGGCGGCGACCTCTTCCACCACGCGCATCAGCGCCTCGGTTCCGGCGGTCGGCCGCATGGCCGGCTTGTAGGTCTGGCGTTCGACCTCGATCCGGCAGCCCGGCACGAACGGGCTGGCGGCCATCGCTTCCAGACGGGCGTGGATGGCGTCGGCTTCGTCGTTGTTCCAGAACCGCAGGTCGACAATCGCCTCGGCGAAATCGGGAACCACGTTGACGCCGGTTCCACCCTGCACCATGCCGACATTCAACGTGGTGCCGGTGTCGAAATTAACCAAATCGTTGATGGCCAGCGTCCAGTGCGCCAGCTCGGTGATGGCCGAAATGCCGTCCCGCAGTGAGGTGCCGGCATGGGCGGCCTTGCCGTGGAAGGCCAGACGGTACTTGGCGTTGCCCTTGCGGGCCTTGACGAGGTCCCCGTTGGCACGGGCGGCTTCGCACACCAGCACGCAACGGCTCTTGCGGGCCGTGGCCACCAGCCAGTCGCGCGAAGAGGGCGAGCCGATTTCCTCGTCGCAGTTGAGGCACACCACCACCTTCAGCCGTGCCAGCACTGCCGGGTCGAGTCCGCGCAGCGCGTACAGCATGGCCAGCACGCCGCCCTTCATGTCCGACACGCCGGGACCGTAGGCGGTGGAGTCTTCCACGCGCAGGGGACGGCGGGCGGCCGTGCCGACCGGGAACACGGTATCCATGTGGCCCGACAGCATCACGTCGTATTTGGTCGCACCCGGTGCATTGGTGATTTCCAGGCAGGGACCGCTGGCCGCATCGAACTGGTGGCGGGTCACCTGCCAGCCCAGTGCTGCGTAATGCGCGGTCATCAGGTCGGCGATGCGGGCCACGCCTGCCGGCGTCCGGCTGCCGCAGTCGGTATTGATCAGGGGTTCGAGGTCGGCAAGAAAGGCTTGCAGCGGAAAGGTCATCGCAGGCTCCATCGGCAGAACGGGGTGCCGGACCGGCACCCCGCAGGGATTACATGAAAAGGAAATAGTTCAGCAGCAGGGCGGTCAGGAGCGCACCGGCCATCGGCACGCTGGTGCGCTTGACGATTTCGAACGGCGACACGCGGGCGATGCCGGCACAGGCGATCACCACCGCTGCAATCGGCGACACCGAGCGACCGATGCTGGATGCCAGCTGCATCGGCAGCAGCATGGTCACGGCCGGGACGCCGAACTTGGCCGCTACCGTCGGTGCCAGCGTGGCAAAACTGAGGAACGAGGCATTGCCCGAGCCCATGACCACGGCGGCGGCCATGATGAGGCTGACCAGCACCAGGGTCATGAAGGTGGCACCCAGTCCGGCGCCGTCTGCCGAATGCAGCAGTGCATCGATGGCACCGATGGCCTTGAGCGACTCGGCGAACAGCTCGGCGCAGACGATCAGCGCCACCACCGGGCCGAACACCTTGCCCATGCCGTCGAGGAAGCTGTTGAAACCGGACAGCGACTCGCGCACCGAGCGCGTACGCACCAGTTCGCAGGCCATGCCGGCGAACACCGTCAGCAGCATGGCCACTTCGACGCTGACCTTGATGTCGTCGATCACCAGCTTGGAAAACACCATCATCAGGCCGAAAGGGATGACCGGCAGCAGGGCGTACCAGCCCGGTGCCTGTCGGCCTTCGCTGCCCTGTTCGTCCAGCTCGGCATGCTCGCCGCGGTGGCTGGCCGGATCCCAGCCCTGCGCGCGGTCGCAGTGGCGCTGCCAGAAGTAGTGCAGCAGCATGGTGACGACCAGCATCGGGGCCACCAGCCAGATCTGGTAGTCGACGAAGTAGCTGGTCGGATCCAGCCCGGCCTGGCCGGCCGAGAAGATGGCATTGGTCTGGGTCGGCCCGATCTCGAACGCCTGCGAGGTGGCGATCACCCCGACGGCGGCACCGGGGCTGATGCCGAGGTTGCGCATCACCGGATACATGGTGACCATCAGCAGCAGGCCAAGGCCGGTGGCCGAGGTCACGAACAGCGACACGAATACGGCGACCAGATAGCACACCATCAGCATGACGTAGCTGGAGCGGATGCCGGCGACCGGCCTGACCGCCACCCGCACCAGCGCCTGCGAGGCACCGATGTGCGACATGTAGGTGGCAAAGCCGGCCACGGCCATGATGGTCAGGCCGAGCGCCGCAGCGCGCTTCGAGAAAATGCCCTTGAACACTTCAAAGAGGTCGAAGAGGGCCAGACCGGTGGTTTTGGTTGCCGGCAGGATCGGGTGAATGCCGCTCCAGAAAGCGATGACAAACAGGGCCATGCCGGCAATCGCCAGCACGGCCTGCGGGTTGTAGTCCTTGACGATGCCGTAGATGACGAGCGCAAGGACAGGCAGGACGAACAACAGTTCCATTTAGTTGATTAGCGTATTCTTATAAACAAAATTAATATATCGGAAAGCGGTCATTCCCGCTATCGGCGGGGCATCATCCAGACAAATGGACAGGAAAAGACCGGGCGGAAACTTAACTGAATGAAGGCAGGACGCAGGGCAGGACGGTTGCGCGGGCGAGCCGCAGCCAGTCGAACATCGGGCCCGGGTCGGTCTTGCGGCCCGGCGCGACATGCTCGTGGCCGGTGATGGCCGCCAGCTGTGGATGGCGCTGTGGCAGGGCAGCCAGGAGAGCGGTCAGTACCCGGTACTGGGCGTCGGTGAAGGGGTCGAGCAGATTGCCTTCCAGCTCGATGCCGAGGGAGAAATCGTTGCAGCGTTCACGCCCCTGCCAGTGTGACTGCCCGGCGTGCCAGGCACGCCGGCAGGTCGGGACGAACTGCACCAGCTCGCCGTCGCGGCGGATCAGGAAATGACTGGATACCCGCAGGTGTGCCACGTCGCGATAGTAAGGATGGGCATCGGCTTCCAGCGTATTGGTGAAGAGGCGCTCGATGGCCGGCCCGCCGTAGCTGTCCGGCGGCAGGCTGATGTGGTGCAGGATGACAAGGTCCGGTTCGACTCCGGCCGGGCGGGCATCGTGGTTGGGAGAGAGGCACAGGCGGGCGGCGTCGCACCAGCCGTTGGGATCGATCAGCATGCGCAGGCAGAAACGGACGGATTACACTGCCGCGACGATAACAGCCTTGCGAGTGTCCTTCCATGCTGCCTTTTGCCCGCCCCGCCCCGGCCGCCGATGATCCCCTGGGCCTGCTGGCCGCCTGTCACGACAAGGTCCGCCGTTTTGCCGGCATGCTGGAGCGCCTGCCGGCTCATGTGGAACAGCACGGCATGGACGCCGGTACGGCGGCAAGCGTGCGCCAGATCCTGCGCTATTTCGACGTGGCCGGTCCGCTGCATCACCAGGATGAAGAGCGCGACCTGTTCCCGCTGCTGCGCCGGCACACGCCGGAACTGGCACCGTTGCTGGCCGGACTGGAGCAGGAACACGCCATCCTGGGCGCGCAGTGGCAGCTCCTGCGGCAGCAGTTGCAGGCCCTGCTGGCGCAGCCCGGCGCCCTGCCTGATGCCGGCCTGTGCCGGCAGTTCGCCCGTCAGTACTGCGCGCATGCCGCGCAGGAGGAGGCCGGTCCGTTTGCCGAGGCTGCCCGCTGTCTCGGCCCCGGTGAGCTGCTGGCCCTGTCGCAGGCCATGGTGGCGCGGCGGCAGGCCGGCTCGTAGGCGTACCGTGACCGCAGGTGCGGCCGGAGCGGGGAGCCTGGACGGCATGACCGCACTCATCCATCCTGCATGACAGGTGTCCGTGCGGTGACAAACCGGTTTTGGCGAAAAATGGGCGGGTAATTCCGGTGCAAAGCTGGCGAGATTGGCTAGAAAACGGTGTTTTCTGGTCACCTTGTGGTGGTTTCTGGTCAAGCTGGATGGACGGGTGTTGTGTCTGTCCGGCAGGGCTAGCACGATAGCTCCGTACACATGGTTGACTGAATCAGCGATAGAACTGGATCGGGCTGCGTTCCGGTTGCGGCACAGGCTCTGGTGGCTGGCGAAAGCTGCTGGGGGTATGACCGACATGCTTCTTGAACACTTTGGTGAAGTAGGTGGCTGACGAGAATCCCAGCTGGCCGGCAATGGTCTGGACCGACTGGTCGGACTGCTGCAGGTACAGGCAGGCCAGCCGGATTTTCTTGTCGAGCAGCCAGTGATGGAACGGCAGGCCGAGGTTTTTGCGGACGGTGCGGCAGAAGGTCGACTTGGACATGTGAAAGTGCTCCGCCAGCCGGTCCAGCGACCAGTCGTGGGCCGGGTCGGCCTCGACCAGTTCGTTGAGGGCATTGCAGAACGTGATTTCACGGTCGGAGCGGCGCTTGCGCGGTACCACCCATTCGTCCTCCGGCAGGCAGGGGCTGCAGACCAGCGCCAGCAGGGCTGCCAGATGATGCAGGTCGTGCAGGGTGCCGTGTTCGCCCAGGGCATTGGTGTGGCGCCAGACTTCGGTCGCGGCATGATTGAGCAGCAGCCGGCCGTGGTTGCCGGTCTGGTGGAAGCGTTCGATGGCACCACCGTACAGGGTGCCGGCCAGGATCAGGTGCAGTTTGTGCAGGTGCAGGCGCAGGACCAGCCAGCGCTGGTGCAGGCGGTCGGCCTGCAGCGAGTGTGACAGGAAGGCCGGGATCAGCAGGACTTCACCGGGATGGACCCGGAACATGTCCAGGTCTTCAAGGTGCACCTGTAACGGTGCATCAAGCGGGAATACCAGTTCGAGATGGTTGTGGCTGTGCGCAGGCGCGGCAGTTTCATAGTCCTTGCGGAACAGCAGGGTTTCGATGGGCGCAGCAGCAGACGACATGACAGGCAGACGGCAGTCGGGATGCTCCATTGTAGGGAGGCTGCCGCCGGGCCCCTTTAAGGGGCATCAAATCCGGCAGGCGGAACATGACCGCCAGCCTGATGCAACCACACAGGTTGACTCCCCGGGCCGGGGATGGGGGACGGTCCACGCCAAAAGGGAAGCCCGGACACCACTGGTGGCCGGGTTTGGCGTTTCTGCAGCAGGCAGACAGGTTGGACGGCGCCTTGTGGGCGCCGTCCGGGTCAGGTGGCCAACCGGATCACGGCGCCACCGATGGGGCGCGCCAGGCGGGATCACCGCCGGCGCTGCAAACTTCGGCAATCAGATGTCAAACTGGGCATTCAGGCGCTCGACATTGCTGGCGAGCTTGTTCAGGGCCGACAGGTAGGCCTTGGCACTGGCCACGATGATGTCGGTATCCGCACCCTGGCCATTGGCTACGCGACCGTCGCGTGCCAGCCGTACGGTGACTTCACCCTGCGATTCCGTACCCTTGGTGATGGCGTTGACCGAATACAGCTCCAGCTCGGCACCGCTGTTGACCACCTGCTCGATTGACTTGAACGCGGCATCCACCGGGCCGGAGCCGCTGGATTCCGCCCGCTGCTCGGTACCATGCTGGGCGAACACGATGCTGGCTACCGGCGGCTCGCCGGTTTCGGTGCTGACCTTGAGCGACACGAACTTGTAGTTTTCCGGTTCGCCGGCCACCAGCTCGTCGGACACCAGTGCGTGCAGGTCTTCGTCGAAAATCTCGCGCTTGCGGTCGGCCAGTTCCTTGAAGCGGGCAAAGGCGGCATTCAGTGCTTCTTCGCTGCCAAGTTCGATGCCGAGCTCGGCCAGCTTGGTCCTGAAGGCATTGCGGCCGGAGAGCTTGCCCAGCGTCAGGCGATTGGTGCTCCAGCCTACCGACTCGGCCGACATGATCTCGTAGGTTTCGCGGTGCTTGAGTACGCCGTCCTGGTGAATGCCGGATTCGTGGGCAAAGGCGTTGGCACCGACAATGGCTTTGTTCGGCTGTACCGGGTAGCCGGTGATGCTGGATACCAGTTTGGATGTCGGCACGATCTGGGAGGCATCGACGCGGGTCTGGAGGCCGAATACGTCTCGACGGGTCTTGATTGCCATCACCACTTCTTCCAGAGAAGCGTTGCCGGCGCGTTCGCCCAGGCCGTTGATGGTGCACTCGACTTGGCGGGCGCCGCCCTGCACGGCGGCAAGGCTGTTGGCCACGGCCATGCCGAGGTCGTTGTGACAGTGGGTCGACCAGATCACCTTGTCGCTGCCGGGTACACGGGCGATCAGGGTGCGCATGTGTTCCTGCCACACGGACGGAATGCTGTAACCGACAGTGTCGGGCACGTTGATGGTGGTGGCACCAGCCTGGATTACGGCGTCGAAGATACGCACAAGGAAGTCCATGTCCGAGCGGACTGCATCTTCGGCGGAAAATTCAACGTCGTCGGTATATTCGCGGGCGATCCTGACAGCCTTGACGGCGGCTTCGACCACCTGGTCCGGCGTCATCCGCAACTTCTTCTCCATGTGGATCGGACTGGTGGCGATGAAGGTGTGGATACGGCCGCGGGCAGCCGGCCTGATCGCTTCACCAGCGGCACGCACGTCGTTTTCATTGGCGCGGGCCAGGCTGCAGACCGTTGATTCCTTGATGACTTCGGCAATGGCGCGGATCGATTCGGCATCACCCGGGCTGGCGGCTGCAAAGCCTGCCTCGATGATGTCGACACCGAGCTTTTCCAGCTGGCGGGCCACGCGGATTTTTTCCTCGCGGGTCATGGCCGCACCCGGGCTTTGTTCGCCGTCGCGCAAGGTGGTGTCGAAGATGTAGAGGCGATCGCTGCTCATGACAGTCTGGCTCCCGTTCTCTGGCGCGGCGCTGGCGCCCTCGATGTAGTGTTGGATATCAAGTTTCCAGCCGCGGTCAGCCGCGATCCGGGTGAGTTTTTGTAATTGGGAGAGCGGGAGACTGCCGCGGGCGCGCCATTTGTAAACGGCAGCCCTGCTGACCGGATCAGCCGGGTAGGCGAAGGTCAGGGCATCGGCGAGGGCGGTAACCCCGCCAAAATCGCGAATCAGACGATCAATGTCCAATTGCATGTCGGTCTCCAGCGTCTATGTGTCATGACATTACGCTGGATTGGACAATTGGGCAAACGGAATTTGCCAAAAAGTGCAAAAATCTGGAGAGATTGTTTGTCTAACGATATTTATTGGACGTTATGTCCAAAATTATCCGACGGGAAGCGCTTCGCTTGCGCCAGACGTAGCTGTCGGTCCGGCTTCGGACAGGCTGGCAGGCAACAGGTGCTGTGCCAGATAGGCAGCCATGTCCTCGGCCGGCAGCGGCCGGCTGAAGTAATAGCCCTGGATGAAGTCGACGCCGGCTGCGTGCAGGTAATCCAGTTGCCCCTGCGTTTCCACGCCTTCGGCAATCAGCCGCAGGTTGAGGATTTTCCCCAGGGCAATGATGGCGCGCACGATGGCCGCGTCGGAGGGATCGGTCTCGACATCGCGTACGAATCCCTGGTCGATTTTCAGCAGGTCGACCGGGAAGCGCTTGAGATAGTTGAGGCTGGAATAACCGGTGCCGAAATCGTCGATCGACAGCTGTACACCAAGGGCCTTGAGTTCGGTCAGGGTGGCGATCACCTGTTCGACATCGTGCATCACGATGCTTTCGGTCAGCTCCAGCTCTAGGTACTGGGGCGACAGGCCGGTATCGGCCAGTGCATCGGCCACTACGGCGGTAAAGTTGGACTGCTGGAACTGGCAGCCCGACAGGTTGACCGCCACCGTCACCGGCGGCAGGCCGGCACACTGCCAGGCCATGGCCTGGCGGCAGGCTTCACGGATGGCCCAGTTGCCCAGCGTGATGATCAGGCCGGACTCTTCGGCCAGCGGAATGAAGCGTCCCGGACTGACCATGCCGAGGGCCGGATGCTTCCAGCGCATCAGCGCTTCGCAGCCGACGACGTGGCCGTCGGTCACGTCGATCTGCGGCTGGTAGTGCAGCGTGATTTCGCCGCGCAGGTGGGCATTGCGCAGTTCGCCCTGCAGTTGCAGCCGCTCGGCGGCGGCAGCGTTCATGTCCGGGGTATAGAGCTGGAAGGTGTTGCGGCCACGCGCCTTGGCCCGGTACATGGCAATGTCGGCATTGCGGATCAGGTCGTCGGCTTCTTCACCGTCCCGCGGGTACAGGCTGACGCCGATGGTGGGGGTGGTCGAGAGCTCGCGCCCGTCAACGCGCACCGGGACCGACATGGCCGTCAGGATGCAGGCCGCAACTTCGGCAGCGGCGCGCTCGTCGGCACCAGGTAGCACCAGCAGGAATTCGTCGCCTCCCAGCCGGGCCAGGATGTCGTCCGGGCCGGCAAAGTCCGACAGGCGGGCGGCTACTTCGCGCAGCACCACGTCGCCTACGGCGTGTCCCAGCGTATCGTTGATGGTCTTGAACTTGTCCAGATCGACAAACAGCACGGCCAGCGGGCGCTGGTGCTGGTGCACGCTGGTGATGGCCTGGCCCAGCCGGCGGTACAGCGCATGGCGGTTGGCCAGGCCGGTCAGGGCGTCGAAATGGGCGTAGCGCTCGATCTGCTCCTCGTTTTCCTTCTGGTCGGTCACGTCGTTGACGGTGCCGACCAGGCGCGCAGAGGCCGTGTTCTCGGCTGCGGCAATGTACTGGCCGCGCGCGTGCACCCAGCGCATCCGGCCGCCGGGCGGGCAGACCCGGAAGCTGGTTTCCAGCCGGTCGGGAGCCTGCGGGTCCTGTTGCCAGTGCTCAAAGGCCTGGCGGATGCGCGGCCGGTCATCCGGATGCACCCAGGCCAGCCACAGAGTGGCCGGAATCGGCTGCTGCTCCGGTACGCGGATGTCGAGGCGCTGGCGGATGGCACCGGCAATGGTGATGGCGCCAGTGGCCAGTTCCAGCTCGTAAAGCCCGGTGTCGGAAGCCTGTAGTGCCAGCCGCAGGCGCGCTTCGCTGTTGGCCAGGGCGGCTGCGGCCTGCTTGAGTTCGCTGATGTCACGGGCGATCAGGCACAGCAACCCGTCACCTTCGCTTCGGGCCAGTGCACTGGCGGTGATTTCGACGGCCAGGGTCTGGCCGTTGCGGCAACTGAACGAGGTTTCCAGCGTGACGCTGTCTCCGCGCGCGATGCGCTGTTGCAGGCTTATCCAGGCCGCGCCGCCCAGACTGGGGGCTACCCGTGACAGTGGCCGGCCGTAGAGCTCATGTGGATGCCAGCCCAGCTGCGTTTGTGCGCGCAGGTTGGCATAGCGCACGCGGCTGTTGAGGTCGACCCACAGGATCAGGTCGACGCCGTGGTCAACCGAGTACTGGGTCAGGCGCAGCTGGCGCTCACTGTGTTCGACCCGGCGCAACTGGCGCAGCAGCACGCCCAGCAGCAGGCCCGATCCACACAGCAGCAGGCTGATCAGCAGCGCCTTGGCGCGCATGTCCTGGTACCAGCGCTTGAGCAGTACCGAGTAGCTGCGGCTGATGCCGACGGCGAGCGACTGGCCGCTGAGCCAGGTCAGCGTCAGCAGGCGCTGTTCGCCATCGGCTGCCTGGTAGTCGAGGATGCGGTCGGTGCTGACCTCGCGCAGCTGCTGCTGCACCAGCGCCTGGGGCAGGGGATGACGGTGGGTGGCGGTGCGGGCATCAGGGTACGAAATCAGCGCCGTGCCATCGGCACGCAGGACGTCAATGCCGGTATGTTCGTCCAGTCCCAGCGAACGGTAGAACTGGTAGAAATAGTCAGGGTCAATCCCGGTCAGCAGGACACCGGCAAACTGCCCGTTGTCGTGCAGCGGAGTGGCAATCGGCACGAACAGGCGCTGGTCATAGAGGTTGGGCACCGGCTGGCCGTAGGCATAGGGCAGCCCGGGCGTTTTGCGCAGCACGCTGAAGTAGTCGCGCTGGTGGATGTTGAGCCGCCCGATCGGATAGTGTAGCGATGACGCCAGCACATTGCCCCAGGCATCGGCCACGGTCAGGAAATACGACTGCGGGTCCATTTGCACGGCTTCCTGCAGCCGGGCATACAGGGTGGATTCGTCGCGGGTGCGGACGGCGCGCAGCAGGTCGGTGTCGCGGCCCAGACTGGCCAGCTGTCCCGAAGACAGCCGGAACGAGCGCGAAAAATGTACCGACAGTGCCCGCGACAGGGTCAGGAGTTCGGTACGCGCATCGGCAAGGGTTTGCTGGTAACTGCGCCAGGCCTCGTAACCGGTCGCACCGCAGACCAGCATGACCAGCACGGCAAAACCGGCGATCAACCCCCGACGCAGCCGGGCGGCCGGATGCTGGGCATGGGCCGGAAGGGTGTGCCGCAGGGCAGAGGGCAGGGCGGACATTCTGCTGACAGGCCAGACTCGGGATCAGGAGAATGCCATCAAAGCAACAAGCCTGCCTGTTCGTCAAGCGATAATATAATTCAATGGCATAACTGTCGCCGCCCGACGGGCGGCGACAGGATTCATGCTCAGCGCCGGCGGGCGGGCGGTAGGTCAGTGCAGCTGCCCAGCGCCACTTCTGCCGCCATGCCGATGGATTCGCCCAGCGTCGGATGCGGGTGGATGGTCTTGCCGATGTCTTCGGCATCGCAGCCCATCTCGATCGCCAGGCACAGCTCGCCGATCATGTCGCCGGCGTGGGTGCCGACCATGGCGCCACCGACGATCCGGCCGGTTTCGCTGTCGAACAGGAGCTTGGTGAAGCCTTCGTCACGGCCGTTGGCGATGGCACGTCCGCTGGCGGCCCACGGGAACACCGCTTTCTGCACGCTGACGCCCTGCTTTTTCGCCTCGTCCTCGGTCAGGCCCACCCACGCCACTTCCGGGTCGGTATAGGCCACGCCCGGAATCACCCGCGCATCGAAGAAGGCCTTGTGGCCGGCGCAGTTTTCTGCCGCCACATGCGCTTCGTGCACCGCCTTGTGCGCCAGCATCGGCTGGCCGACGATGTCGCCGATGGCAAAAATGTGCGGCACGTTGGTGCGCATCTGCTTGTCCACCGGGATGAAACCGCGCGCATCCACCGCCACGCCGGCCGCTTCGGCGCCGATACGGCGGCCGTTGGGCGCCCGGCCGGTGGCGTACAGCACCCGGTCGTAACGCCGGGCTTCGGCCGGCGCGTCCGGGCCTTCAAAGCTGACCCACACGCCATCCTCGCGTGCCTCGACCGCCACGGTGCGGGTATTGAGCATCACCCGGTCGAAACGGTGCGCGTTGTACTTCTGCCAGACCTTGACCAGATCACGGTCCGGGCCCTGCATCAGCCCGTCGAGCATTTCCACCACGTCGATGCGGGCGCCGAGGGTGGAATACACCGTGCCCATTTCCAGTCCGATGATGCCGCCGCCGATGACCAGCATGTGCTCCGGCACCGATTCCAGTTTCAGCGCACCGGTCGAGTCGATCACCCGCGGGTCGTCCGGCAGGAAGGGCAGTTTCACCGGCTGGCTGCCGGCGGCGATGATGGCGTGCCTGAAGCCGATCACGCGGGTTGCGCCGCTCTGTTCGCGGCCTTCACCCCGGGTCAGCGCCACCTCCAGATGGAAGGGATCGACAAAGTGGCCTTCGCCGCGCACCACTTCGACCTTGCGGGCGCGGGCCATGCCGGCCAGCCCGCCGGTCAGCTTGCCGGTGACCTGGTTCTTGTAGGCGCGCAGGGCGTCGAGGTCGATTTCCGGTTCGGCAAAGCGGATGCCGTTGGCAGCCAGATGCCGCACCTCGTCGATGACCGCCATGTTGTGCAGGAGTGCCTTGGACGGAATGCAGCCGACGTTGAGGCAGACCCCGCCCAGGGTGGCGTAGCGTTCGACGATCACGGTTTTCAGGCCAAGGTCGGCGGCGCGGAAGGCGGCCGAATAACCACCGGGGCCACCGCCGAGAACCAGCACGTCGCAGTCGATGTCGCTGCCGTTCCGTACGGGTGCCGGCGTCGGAGCCGCTACGGCGGCCGGGGCCGGATTTGCTGCGGCAATCGGTGCAGTCGCGGGCGCAGCGGCGGTCGTGGCTGCGTCGGCGCTGTCCACCACCACCATCACGTCGCCCTCGCTGACCTTGCTGCCGACCTTGACCCGCACTTCGCGGATGACACCGGCCGTGGTGGCCGGCACGTCCATGGTGGCCTTGTCGGTTTCCAGCGTGATCAGGCTGGCGTCCACGGCCACGCGGTCACCCGGCTGCACCAGCACGTCAATCACGTCCACATTGGCGTGGCCACCGATGTCCGGTACCTTCAGTTCGATCAGAGCCATGGTGTCTCCTTACAGCATCAGGCGGCGGATGTCGGCCAGCAGCTGGCCAAGATACGCGGTGAAACGTGCGGCGGCGGCGCCGTCGATCACGCGGTGGTCGTAGGAGAGGCTCAGCGGCAGCATCAGGCGCGGCGCGAAGGCCTGGCCGTCCCACTTGGGCTTGATCTCGGACTTGGACACGCCAAGGATCGCCACTTCCGGGGCATTGATGATCGGCGTGAACGCGGTGCCACCGATGCCGCCGAGGCTGGAGATGCTGAAGCAGCCGCCCTGCATCTCGGTCGGCAGCAGCTTGCCCTCGCGGGCCTTTTTGGCCAGCAGGGCGGTGTCTTGCGCCAGCTGGATCAGGCTCTTCTGGTCGGCATCGCGCACCACTGGCACCACCAACCCGTTGGGCGTGTCGGCGGCAAAGCCGATGTGGAAGTAGCGTTTGAGTACCAGCTGGTCGCCATCAAGGCTGGCATTGAATTCCGGGTACTTTTTCAGGGCGGCGACCACGGCCTTGATCAGGAAGGCCAGCGGCGTGAGCTTGACGCCATCGGCCTTCAGCTCGTTGCCCATGTCCTTGCGGAAGGCTTCCATCTCGGTGATGTCGGCTTCGTCGAACTGGGTGACGTGCGGAATCATCGCCCAGTTGCGCGCCAGATTGGCGCCGGACAGTTTCTTGATGCGGGAGAGCGGCTGCGCCTCGACCGGGCCGAACTTGGCGAAGTCCACCTTCGGCCACGGCAGCAGGTCGAGTCCGCCGCCCAGCGACGGGCCGGCAGCCGGGGCGGCAGTGGCCGGTGCGGCCAGCGTAGCCTTGACCCAGGCCTTGAGGTCGGCGTCGAGAATGCGTCCCTTGCGGCCGGAACCATTGACGCGGGCCAGGTCGACTCCCAGCTCGCGGGCCAGCCGGCGTACCGACGGGCCGGCGTGGGCCCTGGTGAAACCGGCTTCGTCGATGGCCGTGACGGCGGCGGCGGGCGCAACGGCGGCAGGCTGGCTGGCTACGGCAGCAGCGGGGGCCGGTGTGGCAGGAGCCGGAGCGGCAACGACCGCCGGAGCCGCCGGCTGTGCGACAGCGGTTTCGGCGGTTGCGGTGGTTTCGATTACCACCAGCTCGCTGCCTTCGCTGACCTTGTCGCCGGCCTTGACCCGGACTTCGATCACGCGGCCGGCCTGTTCGGCCGGTACGTCCAGTGTGGCCTTGTCGGTTTCCAGCGTGGCGAGGGTGGTATCGATGGCCAGCAGGTCGCCGGGTTTTACCGGTACGTCGATCACGTCGACATTGGCGTGGCCGCCGATGTCGGGTACGCGCAGGGTCAGGCGCTGGCCGGTGGCGGCAGGTGCGGCCGGTGCCGTTGCAGCCGGAGCGGCCACTGCGGCCGGGGGTGCGTCGGCAGCCGGTGCCGCACCCGTTGCGGTGGCAGAGGTATCCAGCAGGAGCAGCAGCGAACCTTCGCTGACCTTGTCGCCGGTCTTGACCTTGACGTCAACGACGCGGCCGGCGTGCGTGGACGGCACGTCCATGGTGGCCTTGTCGGTTTCCAGCGTGACCAGCGGGGAGTCGACGGCGAGGGTGTCACCGGGCCTGACCAGCACGTCGATGACATCGACGCCGGCGTGGCCGCCGATATCGGGCACCTTGATTTCGATGGGATGGGACATGGGGAGCGATCCTTGGGTCTGGCCGGCCGCGCGGGCGGCCGGCGAAAGTCAGTGTGGCGTCAGACTGTCCACGGGGCCGGACGGTCGGCATCAATGCCGTAGCGGACAATGGCTTCGGCCACGCGCCCGGCCGGCAGCCGGCCTTCGTCGGCCAGGGCCTTGAGCGCGGCAATGACGACATGATAACGGTCGACTTCGAAATGGCGGCGCAGGTTGGCGCGGC